>CAYFZZ010000175.1:0-6090 GCA_964347545.1 uncultured Planctomycetaceae bacterium
GCGGGTAAGAAGTCGGGGTGGTAAGGGGTCGGGAGGGCTCTGTAGAAAGCTCGCAAAGCGGCTTCCCCGGGTCGTGCTCGTGCTCAGTCCGCAGGACGGTGCTCGTACTCGTAATCGCCGCCCTGTGCGTGTCTGATCGTCCGCTCGATGACGATTACGAGCACGAGCACCGCTTCGCTGAGCACGAGTGATAGGCAGACGATATCCTAAAAGAGGGGTTTTCTACAGAGCCGGTCGGGACGGCGGGGGAGAGGGGACGGGAAGGGCCAGACGTGGGTCATCATCCGCCAGGTGGCTCAAGACCGCAGGCCCACCTCTGCCGACTGGTAGGCATCTTCGATAATGGCGATGTCCAGGTCCAGCAGCTTGTTGAGCGCACAGATGGTCAGCAGCAGTTCTTCGGGTTCGTCTTGCCAGGCGTCTTTTAAGGCGTGCAGCAGTCCGCTGCGGAGCCGAGCGATGGCGGTGATGGTGTAGACCTGGTCCAGGCCGATCTGCAGGTGTCGGCGACCGATGTTCCACCGCCGCACCAGGTAGTCGCGGTCGTAGTTTCCGGAGAACAGTTCGCAGAGCCAGACTCGCAGGGTCTCCTTCAGCCTTTGGACCTGGGGTTTCCCGCCCGTGATCACGCGGCTGGCCCGCGGATGGCGATCGATCTCTGCATAAAAGTCGTCCACCAGGCCGTCCAGCGCCGGTTCGACCAGCTGTCCAACGGCCTTGATCCGCTGTACATCGTAGTCGCTCCAGGCCACATATCGCTGGAACTCGAGGTATCTGTCGTAACTTTTTTCCGGGTCCATAACGGCTGGTCCCTGCTGGTTGATCCCGCGCTGTCGAACCTGGCGTATTCTATCAGCCCTGCGTTTCTCGAGAAATGCGAACGTGTTCAGCTTCTTCGGCAGGAGTCCGAACAGGCCGCAGGGGGTGGGCGGGAGGCCACGCGGTCGCCGCCAAACGCACCTCTGGCCCCCGGGGCGGGTGGCGACGGAAGCGACCGGTCACGCGGGGGCCGTGTCTTGCCCGGCGGGGACATCCCGGATCATGTCCAGGAACTGTTCCAGCGAACTGGGACGCTGGGCGGGGTCCGACTGCAGGCAACAATGGATGGCCTCGGCCAGGCGGGGATCGATGTCCGGGCAGTGCTGGGTGATCGGCACCGGCGGCTTGTCATGGTCCATGGCAACTCGGCCGGTCGTCTCCTGGCGCGGCCAGGGCGACTGGCCGGCAAACAGCTCGTAGGCGGTCACGCCAAAGGCGAAGATGTCCAGTCGACGGTCGGTGGGGCGACGTCGGACGACTTCCGGCGCCATGTAGCGCGGCGTCCCGGTGCGGTTACCGGGCTGACGAAAGGGAGGGGTATCGGGGACGGTCAAGCCAAAGTCGATCAGTTTCAGCGACTGCCCGTCGGGCGCCACGACAAAGTTGCGGGGGCAGATGTCACGGTGAATGTACCCGGCGCGATGCACGGCGGCCGTGGCCTCGGCCGCTTGCCGCAACAAACTCAGCCGGTTCCCCTGCAACAGCTCGCTGTGCGTGTGGATCAGCGTGCTCAGCACCGTGCCTTCGAAGAATTCCATCACCAGAAAGGGCTGGCCCTTGGTCGTGGTCCCGTATTCCCACGTTTCGGCGATCGCCGGGTGGTGCAGGCTGGTGGCGATTTCCCCTTCGCTGGGTTTGTTCAGTTTCGCAAAACGTTCTTCGAACTTTGCCGTTTTTTCGATATCCAGCACTTTCAGGCCGACGATGGCGTTGGTCTTGCGATCGCGGGCTTTATAAAACTGCGACATCGTGCCGTGAATCGCTTCGCGCAACACCTCAAACCGCTGGTCAAGATCAACCCTGCGGCCGCTGAACCAGGACGTGAATTGCCGAAGGACTCCCATTGCGGCTATCGAGCGGGTAAGGGACGAAACCATGGATTGCTGTTGCCAATCATAACCGGAAGCCGAAGTGGCAGGTCAACGGGGAGGCGGCGTGCGGGTGGCGGCGGAGTGCGAAATCTTCGCACGGTGGGGGAAGGGGTATCGGGCGGGGCGGGGGAGCGGGGCGGCGGGTTCATTTACCGCAGTAGTCGATCGCGCGGGCAATCTCGCTCTTTAAGTTCGCTCGACGCACGATGCGGTCAATGTAGCCGTGCTCCATCAGGAATTCGCTGGTTTGAAAGCCCTCCGGAAGTTCGATCCGAATCGTGGCTTTGATCGTGCGGGGTCCGGCGAACCCGATCAGGGCTTTGGGTTCGGCGAACACGAGGTCGCCCAGCGAGGCGAAGCTGGCGGCCACGCCGCCCATGGTGGGGTTGGTCAGCACAGAAATGAAGAGGCCGCCGGCCTGGTCATAGCGGGCCAGGGCTGCCGAGACCTTGGCCATTTGCATCAGCGAGAGGATTCCTTCGTGCATGCGAGCTCCCCCGCCGCTGCCGCTGACAATGATCAGCGGCAATCGCTGCTCAGTCGCTCGTTCGATCAGCCGCGTCAACTTTTCGCCGACCACCGAACCCATGCTGCCCATGATGAACGCCGAATCGGTAACGCCGAAGGCGACGCGGCGAGCGCGGATCATGCCGGTGCCGACCACAGCCGCTTCCCGCAAGCCGGTCCGCTTCTGTTCCGCCTTCAATCGGTCGCGATACGATTTTTGGTCCTTGAACTCCAGCGGATCGGACGGCTCCAGATCGGCCATCCATTCCTCAAAGGTACCCTCGTCCAGGACCTGTGCAATCCGCTGGCTGGCGGTGACATAGAAGTGGTGATCGCAATGGGGGCAGACGCCCAGCAAACGATCGGCTTCCTTGCGATAGATGGTTTCGCCACAGCCGGGGCACCGCAGCCAAAGACCCTCCGGCACTCCCCGCTTGGGCCGGCGGGGACCGTTTTTACCCTCACCAGGTACCATCCCATGCTCATCAGATGTCTGCGTCGGGCCGGTTGCCATGAAGGGATCACCTGTCGCGGGTGGGACGTTGGTTCGCTGAGTTATACTTTAATCAAACCGGGATCTTCAATTTCGATTATGTGCCACCGTGCGGCACCGGGCGAGGTGTGCTTGCGGATCTCACGCAGTTGCCCTCCTCGCAGGCAAATCTCGATCAGCCCGACCAGCGGTTCCGGCGCCACGATACCGATGGCGCCTTGTTTGTGCTTCTTCAACATTTTAGCACACCAGGTTTCCACGCGTTGGCGGGCCGTCTCCAGCATTTCTCCCTCTGGGGGGCAGACGCTCTCCGGCTGCTCGCGCCACTGCCGGTAAACCTTCGGTTGCTTGCGCCGGACGTCTTCCAGCAGCATTCCCTGCCACAGGCCATGGTCCACGTTGCGTAACAGGTCGGATGCCTTGCACTTGATCCCCAGGTGCCTGGAGATTTTTTCCGCCGTCTGGCGAGCGGACTCGCTGGGGGCGGTATAGAGCATCTCCAGGGAGTAAGCGCCAAGCTGGTCGCTGGCGACCTCGACCTGCCGCTGGCCCTCTTCCGAGAGGGGGACATCCAACGTCCCCAGGATGCGGCCCTGCTGGTCGTACTCGGTGGCGCCCGAATGGATGAGAATGATTTTGAGCATGATCTCCTGCGAGATAGCTAGGGGGTGTGAGGATCGGTTTTCAGGGTTTTGGATCCCCGGAGTTGGTCCGCGGTCGCGGGCAGTGGCCCGCGGTCGGGGGTTGGCCGTGGCGGATCATCCCAGGAGGCTCCTCAAGAAGGCCACGCGCTGCCCCCGATTCTGGTGATGAAAAATGGCGGAACCCGCCACCAGCCAGTCGGCACCTGCGGCAGCGCACTTCGCAATCGTCTGCTCGTTGATGCCCCCATCGACCGAGAGGATTGTGGACCTTTCGACTCGGTCCCGCAGCTGCTGTAACTTGTCCAGGGCCACGGGATCAAACTGCTGCCCGCCAAACCCCGGCACCACGCTCATCACCAGCACCAGGTCACACAGGTCCAGGCAGGAATCGATGGCTTCCAGGGGGGTCGCGGGGTTTAGGGCCACGCCCGTGGCGGCCCCCAATTCGCGGATACGTCCCAGCAGCTCGCGGGGTTGATCGGTGGCCTCGATGTGGACCGTGATCATGTCCGCTCCCGCCTCATAATACCGATCGACGTACGAGGCGGGGTTGGCGATCATGAGGTGCACGTCCAGCGGCAGTTCCGTCATGGCCCGGATGGCCGCCACGAGGGTCAGTCCGTAGCTGAGGTTGGGTACAAAATGGCCGTCCATGACATCCAGGTGTAGAGCCCGCACGCCGGCCGCTTCCAGCTGCGAGATTGCATCGGCCAGATGGCCGAAATCACACAACAGTAAAGAGGGCAGCACGAGGGGTCCTGCCTCTCGCAAGCCGGCCAGACATTCGCGACGATGCATGCAATCAGCCAACAAATTATTTTCTCAACACAAAGCCACGCCCGAGATGCACGACACAAGATCCCACGGCGGAGGGCGGAAAGAGGTGCCGATCCAGGGACGACCCGCCGCGGGTCGATTCACGGGCAAGGCTTGCCTCGTTCAGGGGATGGGAAACCGGGCTGCCACGGCGGCGTCACCAGCCGACTTACAGAAGGAACAATTCTACCAACGCCCATTTGCCGCGCCTGCGCAGGAGGCCCTCCCGCGCTAAGTCTCAGCTTCGCATCGGGTTAGGTCAATACACCTCAGGGGCCCGCGTCCTGGCTGCGGGGCAAATCGTCCAGCCGGTCCAGGCCAAACAGCTGCAGAAACCGGTCGGTGGTGTGGTAGAGGGGCGTCCGTGGCTTGCCTTCGGGCCGGTCGATCCTCAGCAGCTGTCGGCGGACCAGTTGCGCCAGCACCGTGCTGCTGGGATGTCCCCGCAATTCGCTGACGCTCTTTCCAGTGATCGGTTGACGGTAGGCCACCAGAGCCAAGACCTCGATCGCCGCCTGGGAAAGCCTGGCCTCGCGGACTCGTCCGTAGAACCGCCGGCGGACCGGGTCAAACTGCGGCGAGAGGATCATTCGGTAGCCGGCCCCTTCGCTGACAATCTGAAACACATGCCCGGCCTGGGCGTACTCGGCGTTGAGCTGGTCGATCAGTTCGTCAATTTCTTCAGCCTCGACGCCGTGAATCACGGCGGCTGCCTGCTGACGCGTGAGCGGTTCGTTTTCGGGATGTCCCACAAACAGCATGGCTTCCAGGACGCTGCGGGGATTGACGGCGGGCTGCTGCGGGGGCTGGTCTGCGCTGGCCGCTTCTTCCGGCCGATCCTCGGCGGGGAGGCCTTCTTCCCCCGGCAGGTTCCCTGGCTGCTGGGGCTGCAGCATCCGCGCAAAAGCGTCGCTCAGCTCTTCCAGCGAGATATCCTGCTGGTCGTCACGGGGTGTCGGGTTGTCTTCCGGTTGCGTCATTCCCGCGATCACTTCCACCGGGCGGCGACCTGGTTTTTGACGAACGCCAGCCCGTCGCGCGCCAGCTGCTGTTCACTGTCGTACATCCGTCGCCAGATCTTGGTTGCCGCGGCCAGTTCTGGCAAAGCCAGCCCGAAGGCCTCGATCATCAGCCAGCCGTCATAGCCGACTTCTTGCAAGGTATCGAATGTGGTCTGCCACGCCACGCCTCCGCTGCCGGGCGTGCTGCGGTCGTTTTCCGAGATATGCACGTGTACGGTATGGGGTGCGGAATGGCGGATCGCCGCGGGGACATCTTTTTCTTCGATGTGCGCGTGAAACGTGTCGTACATCATGCCACAGCTGGGGTGATCCACGTCGCGCACGAAGCGGACGGTATCCGCGGCGCAATTCAGCAGATAGGTTTCGAACCGATTCAGGTATTCGACCCCCAGCGTGACGCCCACCTCCCCCGCATGCTGGGCCACCTCCCGCATGCTGTCCACCCCCCACTTCCATTCGTCGGTGGTCGGACCTTGGCCGCTGAAGATGCCCAGGGCCGAATGGAAGGGACCGACCAGGTGGGTGGCGCCGGCGGCGGCACAGCAGTCGAGGGCCTGCTGGTTGAGGGCCACTCCCCGAGCTCGGACAGCCGCGTCCGGGCTGATGGGATTGTCCTCGGCGCCCCGCACCGTCACGGCCGTCCGCCCCAGGCCCAGGTCATCCAGCCGCTGGCCCCAGGCGGCATAATCCAGGTCGTA
>CAYFZZ010000176.1:0-38028 GCA_964347545.1 uncultured Planctomycetaceae bacterium
GGAAGCGACCGGGCAGATGGACCAGGCGTCGCATATCATCGCCGCCACCGACCTGACCGTGCTCTCGGGTGACGACAGCCTGACGCTGCCGCTGTTGGCCATCGGCGGGCGGGGGGTGGTCTCGGTGGTGGGGAATCTGATTCCGCAGGATATGTTGAGCCTGCTGGGGGCCTTCGAAGAGGGTGACCTGGAGGCGGCCGCACAGTGGCACCGCAAACTGTTCCCCCTCTGCCGCGACATGCTGGGCCTGGCCACCAATCCGATCCCCATCAAGGTGGCCATGCGGCTGTTGGGGCGCGATACCGGGGAACTCCGCATGCCGATGACCCCCCTGGACGAGGCAGGGGAAACCGCACTGCGCAACACGCTGGTCGGTTACGGCTTGCTGTAGCAAGCCGCCCGAAGAAGGCTGAACCAGAGCATCCGGTTTCGCGGTCGCGGCGATGGGCAACACGGGCGTCGGTGGGGCGGTGACCAGTCCGAGCGTGGAGCGAGCCACGGGGTGGTCGGTGGGGGGGCCTGATTAAGCTGGCAGGCAGGCAACTCGCGGCCGGGGTTTACCAACTGCGGACGACCAGTTCTGTCCCAAGAATACCGTCGCCAGCTGGCCCGATGCGATGCCATGACCGACGTTTTGCTGATCTTCGAGCACGCGAGTTTGAATGGCGGCGAGCGGTCCTTGCTGGTGGTCTTGGACCCGCTGCAGCGGGACGGGATACGGTTTCGAGCGATCGCGCCGCCAGCGGGACCGCTGGTCGACCAGTTGACGGCGGCCGGCGTCGAGACGTGCGCGTTGCCTTGGCGCGACGCGCCAGTAGCCGGGCAACCGCGGGAGGCTTTGCGCAACGAGCTGGCCGCTGCGATCCGCCGGCTGGCTCCCGACCTGCTGCACGCCAACAGCCTGACCACATCGCGCCTGGTCGGGCCCGTCGCTTACCAGCTCGGGGTCCCCAGCGTGGGATATCTCCGTGACATTCTGCGGCTGAACGCCGGAGCGGTGGCCGACTTGAACGGCCACACCCGCCTCCTGGCCGTTTCTTACGCCACGCGAGCTTATCATCTGGCGCAGGGGCTGGATGCCGGTCGCACGCACGTATTGTTCAACGGCGTGGACGTCCACCGTTTTCGTCCGCGGCCGGCGACGGGTTGGCTGCACCGCCAGCTGGGGCTGGATCCGGCCAGCCCCCTGATGGGCGGTGTGGGCCAGATTATCCTCCGCAAAGGGTGGGACGTCTGGCTGGAGACCGCCGCGCGGGTTGTCGCCGACCAGCCTCAAGCACACTTCGTGCTGGTCGGAACTCGGCATTCCTCCAAGCGAGAGACGTGCGAGTTGGAGCAACGGTTGCGCAAGGCAAGCTGCCAGGGGCCGTTGCGAGGACGGGTCCATCTGCTGGGCCTCCGCGACGACGTGGAACGGGTGCTGCCAGAACTGGCGGTCCTGGTCCATCCTGCTCGCCAGGAGCCGCTGGGCCGCGTGCTGCTGGAGGCCGCCGCCAGCGGTGTGCCGGTCGTGGCGACCGATGTTGGCGGGGTGCGGGAGATCTTCGGGGAGGGGACGCCGGCGGCGGAACTGGTCCCGGTCGATGACGCGAAGGGGCTGGCGGCCGGCGTGCAGAGGATCCTTCGCGATCGCGAGGGGGCCGAGCGTCGAGCGGCGGCGGCGCGGAGCCGTGTGGTGGCGGTTTTTGATCATCGGCGAGCGGCCAGGGGGCTGGGAGAGCAATACGCGGCGGTCTTGGCCGGCTGAGCGGAAGGGGAGGGGAGAGGGGGAACGCTATCTTTTCGTGCGGAGGGACAGTCGTTAGTCTTACGGCCACTGGTTTATGGGGAATGGGAAGGAGCGACACATGATGGCAGGTAAGGATGAGGCGAAATACTGGGTGGGGTTCGACCTGGGCGGCACGAAGATGCTGGCCAAGGTCTTCGACCAGCGATTCAAGGCGATCGGCAGCGAGCGGACGAAGACCCGCGGGCACGAAGGTGCCGACGCGGGTATGCAGCGGATCCAGCGGACGATCCGCAAGGCGCTGGATGATGCGGGGATCAAGCCCAGCCAGCTGGCCGGGATCGGCGTTGGCTGTCCGGGGCCCCTCGATCTGGAAGCGGGGGTGATTCTGGACGCCCCCAACCTGGGCTGGCAAAACGTGCCGGTCCGCAAAGCGTTGACCTCCGAATTTGGCTGTCCGGCGCATATCGCCAACGACGTCGACGTGGGAGTTTATGGCGAACACCGCTTTGGTTCGGCCCGCGGGGCGCGGACCTCGATCGGTATTTTCCCCGGCACAGGGATCGGGGGGGGATGCGTGTACGAAGGGAAGATCCTTCGCGGCAAGACCAGCTCGTGTATGGAAATTGGCCATATCCAGGTGATGCCCGAGGGACCGCGCTGTGGCTGCGGTCGCCGCGGCTGCCTGGAGGCAGTCGCCAGTCGGCTGGCGATTTCGGCGCGAGCCGCGATTGCCGCTTATCGCGGTCAGGCGCCTAAACTGTTAAAGGAAACGGGTACCGATCTGGCCAACATTCGCAGCGGCGCGCTGGCGGCGTCGATTCGCGCGGGGGACAAAGCGGTCGAAATGATCGTCCGCGAAGCCGCTCGTCATATCGGCCGCGCCGCCGCCAGCCTCGTGAACCTGATGGCGCCGGATGTGCTGGTCCTGGGGGGTGGGCTGATCGAAGCCATGCCCGAGCTGTTCGTCAAAGAAGTCGAACAGACCGCTCGACGACGCGTCTTGTCCTCCTTCGCCAAATCCTTCCAGGTGCTGCCCGCAAAGCTGGGAGACGACGCCGGAGTGCTGGGCGCCGCCGCCTGGGCGGAAGATCAAGAGCAAGCCCGGAGCAAGCCAAAGGACGGCTAGCAGGTTCCCCGGCCGCCCCCGCGCGTTTTTTCGCTCAGTCTCCTACCCCGATGTCCTGGTCGAAGGCGTCCAGCACCAGCTGGTTCTCGCGGGTCTCGTGCTCCTGAAACCGAGCGTGAAAACGGTAGAAGCGGATCGCCAGCTCGGTCTGCTCGGGATAGCCGCAGGGACGCTCGTGATACATCAACTGCTCAGCCTCCTCGACCAGCTCGCAGATCTCTTGAAACAGCTCGTCGTGCTCGGCTCGCAACTCCTCCGCCTGATCGCTCAACCGCGGCGCTTCGGCAATCGCATCTTCAAAGTAGCCGTAGGCATCTTCCAGGGCGAAATGCATGGCCAGTTGGTCGCGCAGCCAGGAAAAATAGCGGACCACTCGCCGCGGAGGGACCTCTTGCCGGCGGGGTGCGTTCAGCAAGGCCAGCGTCTGCTGGAACAGATCCTGCAGCTGCCGGTTGTCTTCCTTGATCTCCTGGAGAAAAGCCGCGTTGACGGTCAGCGTGCGGGTGACGGTTGCCATCGCCATATCCTTTCCCTGGCCGGATGGGTCGACTTGACCGATGGGCCGACGTGCACCGATGAGCTTTGCGGCACGTCGCCATCCCTTACCCGCTGGTGAGTCTAGAGGATGGAGGGCCGCCTGTCAAAATCTGGATGTCAAAATGGCTGAACTAGTAAGAGCAGGTACATATGATGTCGCGTTTATATTAAAAATCGAGATACCTAAAGTCTCGTGGATGCATCCCTTGTGGCCGACATCCGGTCGGTAACCTGATCTCACACTTTTGGGGGGTAAGAGGCGAAACAAAAGGGAAACAAAAAGGAAAGGGAAACAAAAGGACAGGCATAATTCAGTGCCCGTGGAACTGAATTATGCCTGTCCTTTTTCAGGGTCCGTCCTTTTTCAGGGTCCCATTATGCCTGTCCTTTTTCAGGGTCCCTGTCCTTTTTTAGGGGAGGACTTCGATGGCGGCGCCGGTGTTGTTGGGGGCGGCGATGGTCGTGGAGAGGTCGGCGTTCGCTTCGTCAGCGGTCAGTCGCTGCAGGTACTCCTCCGCCTCGGCTTGACTCCCGCAGAGGGCAAAGATGGTTGGGCCCCACGAGCTCTGTCCCACCCCGCGGGCGCCGAGGTCACGCAAGCGGGTGACCAGGCGTGCCAGCCTGGGGGTGGCGAAGGGCCCGGCGGATTGACGAGCGGCGAAACAGCGACCGGCGGTGACGCCATACTCGTAGATGCTCTGGCCCAAGGCGGCCAGGTCTCGGGCCGCGGCGGCGGGCAACATTCTTTCCTCCACTTCCCTTCGTAACCGCTGGACCGTCTCCTGCGGCACGTCTGGCAGTTCGGCAAAGGCCCTGCTCTCGCCAGTCCCGTGCAGCCCGTGTTCGGCAGCGGGGCGGACCAGCAGCCACCGCCAGGAGGAGGGGAGTTCCAGCCGCGTTTGGAGGGGGGCCAGGCGATCTTCGGGACGCTTCGGTTCTTCGTACAACAGGCCGCCCCGAGAGAAGCCGTAGGTCCCGATGGCCGAGCGGCGGGCGCGGCCGCTGAGCGTGGCCAGCTGGGCGGACGTCGGCAGCGGGTGGCCGGCCAGCCGTAGCAGTCCCACGCACACGGCCAGGGCTAACTGGGTACCGGTTCCCAGCCCGACATGTTGAGGGGCGGCGGCGAGGACCTCGACACAGCAGGCCGGTGGCGGTGGGTCGCCAAGCCGCTCGAGGCAGCGCCGGACGACCTGCCGAGTTCGCTGGGGGTGCAGACCCCGCACTTCCCACCGTGCGGCCGGCCGCACAACCAGCCGGACGCCCGGGCGGTCGATCATGGCGCCCACCCCCCCGTACTGCTCGTCCCGCTCGCGGCCGAACGACAGCAGTCCGAAGTGCAGGCGGCTGGGTGCGGTCACCTGGACGGTCAAGGTGGAGGGGGGGGAGCTGGGCATGTTCAATCGCGGCGAGCTTGTTGGGCCAGGGCGGTGCGGAGATGAGCGTCCAGCAGATCGAAGGCGCGGCGTTCGGCGGGCCCGCCCGTTTTTTCCACCAGGACCTCCAGCCGTTGATAATCGTTCTCGAGCTGTTGGCGGGGCAGCAGGTGAACTCGGGTCGCCAGAATCGCCGCCTCGACCACGGCATACTGAGCTCGATTCCACCCCAAAAAATCGCGCTGCCGACCTCGATCCACCACCCGCGTCACCAGCTCGGCTCGCTCCTGACGCTCGTCAATCGACGCCACCTGGACGGCATACCAACGGCAGGCGTCGCTGAGGATCCGTCCTGGCACGGCCGTGGCCGCGACGGTGTCGGGTTCTCGGTCCCATTCTCCGACGGCAGCCCGCGCCAGCATTTCTGCATTATCGGTGACGTGAAAGATACCCACCTTGCTGCGCCGCAGATTGGCAAAGGTCGTCGAGGTCTGGAAGGGGCGGAAGACCAGCTGCTGCATGGCCGGGTCCACGATGGGACCCATGGGAGAAATATTCAGCGAGCCGTTTTCGTTGAGCGTGGTCATGAGGCCTTCCAAGATCATGGCAATCGAGCCTCTCGGGCAAGCGGCAATGCTAAAGAGAACCACAACAACATCGGATCGCCGGCAACGCATTTTGACGAGATCTCCAGGATCCAACAGGATCACGATCCTGGATGCCCGTTCTCTGAAGGTCGTCATCTTCTTTGGAGAGCGAAGATTGTAGAGCAATTGTCCCCAATTGCTCGTCCAACAAAAACTCTCCTCGCGCGCCAGAATCGTTGTCCGTAAAAGCGGGCTGGCCGCCCTCTCCGCCTTCGCCAGGAGCAATTGAGACAATTGCTCTACACTCTTCTACGCAGTCCCAAAACTTTGTAAACCAAATTTTATGTTCTGGTAAACACGCGCCACCGCATCCGATCTTCTGCTTGGTTATTGTCTCACACTGCACGCTGGCCAGCGGGAGGCAAAGATTCATCGGCTGTGCTGTACCTGGCCGCATCCTGTTCCTCTGTCCATTCCCCAAAAAGGCAAACTCATTCTCAAGACCAATCCCATCCGCTGTGGTGGCCGGGAGTTCACCTTCAGGGGCAAGCGGTACGGGCTGAGGTGGCGCGGTTGGATCATTCGCGTATCCGGTGGTGATGACCTTCTGAGCGGGTGAGGAATCCCCAGTTGAGGGCCTCATCCTGCCGGTAATCTTTTCCCAAGGTGAGGGCCGTGAGGGCCTTGGCCAGTTCAAAGCCCAGGTAAAAAGCATGTCCCCGGTCCAGTTTTTCCCCCTGCTCGCCTAACAGCTGTTCAAACATCGCAAACGGGTCGGTCCCGGTCAAATGCACTCCCGCACAGATCAAATGCAGCTGTTCTCCTTCGGCGAAGATCCGAAAATTGTTGTCGCGAATCCGGCCGCTCAGCTGATCCAGTTGCTCTTCTCCGTACTGGGGAACCTGCGGGTCGCGGAGCATGACCAGACGCGGCTCGACATGTTTAGGCAACAGGCCATGCCGTACGGCGTGGTAGACCAGCCGGCGTGCCAGGTCGCATTCCCGGACCGCCGTTCGGGCCCAGTTGATGACCTGCGTGGTCAAGACGCTGCGAATCCCCAGCTCCTGACACAGCCCCAGCAGGATCACATTCACCCCGGCCGAATCGACATCGGTCAGTTCGGTCAGGTTCCCGATCCCCATCATCATTTCGGCATCGGGGTACCGTTGGCGTGTTTCCAGGTAGCGGTGGAGGCTGTCGGCGAATCCGAAGCCAATGGGGGACAGGACCGGATCGATTCTGAGGGGCACACCGGCTTGGGCCAGGTGGTCGACTGTTTCTTCCAGGCCGGCCAGCGTTTGAGGGTCGTCGGGAATGGCGACGACTTCGCAGCCCCAGTCGGGGGCGGCATGGCGATTCTGGCTATTGACCGACAGGACCAGTTCCGCGCCCGCTTGGACGGCCGCGGCGATTTCGTCCACCTGCAAGCTGTCGATGGAGACGCGATGTCCTGCCTCGCGGAGGGCCCGCACGGTCTGACCCACGCCCTTCCATGTCTGTCCCGGATTACATCCCACATCGATCACGTCGGCCCCGGCCGCTTGTAACTGGCGGGCCTGGGCCAGGATCTGGGCCAGGGCCAGCTGGGGAGCGTGATTGATTTCGGCCAGGATTTGAATGTCGTAAGGACCGTATCCGGTGTCGGTGGCCAGCTGGGGATCGAACAGTTCGTACAACCGCCGCAGGTCGCGGGGACCGCGGATGACCGGCAGGCCGGTCGCCTGCTGGAGGGGGGTCAGATCCCCTTCGCAGTAGCCGGGCAGCAGGATGCAGGTGGCCTGTTTTGAAGGTGTGATCCGCGCGGCGACCCAGGGGGGCGTCATGAGGGCGGCCACGGTGATCTTGAGCACTTGGATGTCGTAGGCAAAGCCCATCTGGCCGGCGAGTTTAGCGACGGTTTCGCGGAGCGAAAATTCGGCGAGCCGGCCGGTGACGAAGTGAATATGTTCGCTGGCCCAGTCGCGCCCCGCGGTCAGATCGTGATCGCTCACCGCTCAGCCCCCCCGCGACTGTTGGAGGCCACCGTTGACGGGGATCACCTGTCCGTTGACAAACGCCGCGGCGGGCGAGACCAGGAAGTGGGCCACGCGTGCCACGTCGGCGGGGGTTCCCCAGCGGGCCAGCAGCGATTCTTGTTCCGCTCGTTGCTGCCAAAAGTCAGACGCTTGCTGGCCCCACTGGGTGCGGATCCAGCCTGGCGCGAGGCAGTTGACGCGGACGGTGGGTGCCAGCGAACGCGCGAGGCTTTGGGTAAACGCCATCACAGCTCCCTTCACGGTGGCAAACATTTCCCCACTATCGCCGCTCATCCCCAGCTGGGCCTGGTCCCACCCCATATTCAGCAGCACACCGCCGCCGGCTTGCTGCATGCGGCGGCCTACGGCCCGCGAGAGCCGGATGGCTGCGACGACATCGACCTCCCACAGCTGTTGCAGTTTTTTTTCGAACGGCCAGTCGGCGGCCGGGCCGGTCAGCACATCGGCTCCGGCGTTATTGACCCAGATATCGATCCGGGGTTGCCAGCGATACGCTTCGGCGCACAGCCGGTCTTGCTGGTGGTGGTCTGCCAGGTCGGCCACGCACCGCTGCGGCGGGCTGCCTATCTGCTCGATTTCCGTCGCGACCTCCCGCAAAGCCTGTTCGTCCCGCCCCGTATGAATCAGGCACTGGGCCCCCGCGGCGGCCAGCCGCACCGCGATGGCTCGGCCAATACCCCGCGCGGCCCCGGTCACGACCGCCGTCATGCCGTTCAGATCGTAATCCCCAAGATCCAAGCCGGTGGTTGCCATGGGTGCATTGTCCGGGATCATCGCGGCAGCGGCAAGTTGTGGCCCAGTCGGCGCTGCCCCCCTGCCGGGGATGCGTTATGATTCAGGCCTCCCGCCTCTGGACCTGCGGGCATGGAAGGACCTGATGACCCTTGAACTGAAACCCTTGCTCCCGGCCACCTGTTTCGCCTTTCGCGGTTACAACCTGACGAACCTGGGACGCAGTCATGAACTGTTGACGCATCCGGTTTACGGCGCGACGGTGAAAGCGGCTTTGAAGGAAGCGGCGGATTACACGTCCGAGGCGGCAGGGCGGCGGATCGACCTGTTGGGTCGCGTCCGCCAGCAGCGCGAAACCACGCTCAAGACTTTCGCCGACGCGGTCGGACTGATCGTGGGCATGGAAGTCGCTCAGATCCGCCTGCTGGAAAAGTTTTTTGGAATCCCGTACGCCGAGGGCAAACTGGCGATCGGGTACAGCCTGGGGGAGGTCACCGCCGCGGTCTGCGGCGGGGTGATCCCGATGCGGGATGCGATCAGTGTCACCGCGGCCCTGGCGGACGACTGTGCCGAGCTGGGCAAGACGACCGCCATGGGGATTGTGTTTTCGCGCGGACCGGCGGTGGACGTGCACGCCATTCGCAAGCTGTGTGTCGAGATTAACCAGGAGGGGCGCGGCGTGATCGGGATTTCCAGTCACCTCTCGCCCAACAGTCTCTTGTTGCTGGGCCAGCACCAAACCGTGGATCGTTTTGCCGAACTCTGTCGCCAGCGATTGCCACGCCACGTCCACCTGCGGAAAAACAAGAGCCGCTGGCCGCCACTGCACACACCGATCATGTGGGAGTGCAGCATTCCGAATCGAGCGGCGGTGAAACTGCATACCGTGGAGGGTGGCTTGCAGCCTCCTCAGCCTCCCATCGCTTCACTGGTGACGGGCAAAGTGAACTACAACGACTTCAACGCTCGCGATATCCTCACCCGCTGGATCGATCACCCCCAAAGGGTGTGGGACGGCGTCTACGAAGCGTTGCGCCGCGGTGTCGAGACGGTAGTGCATGTGGGGCCTGAGCCGAATTTGTTTCCGGCGACGTTCAAGCGGTTGAGCGACAATGTGGAGGTGCAAATGGCGGGTCGGTCGCCGGGCAGTCTGGGCAAGCGAATGGTCTCGGGGATGGTCCGTCGGCCCTGGCTGACCGCGATTCTCCCCTCCCGCACGGCCCTGTTCCGCGCGCCCTACCTGCGGCACGTGATTCTGGAAGACTGGTTGCTGGAGCAGAAGGTGGCGTGAGCTTCCCGCCTGGGCCAGCGGGAGTGGTGCGTATTTAGCCTGGCCGCCAAGGAAGGTTACGACGTTGAGAGGGTCGCAACCGGTACGGGGTCGGGAGTCTTTTTCGCGACCGCCAGCGAGTCGACCGACGTGGGATGCGGATATCGCGAAAAAGACTCCCGACCCCTTCCCCGCCGCGGCACACGATCATGCCGGCAGGCAAAAGACAGACGCCCCCCGGGGCGGGACACGACGGCCCAGGCCGCAGGCCCGCGGCCGTGGGGGTGGATTCGGGATCGTCCCCCCTGCGGGGGAGGGGATAGAATGGGTCGAGCGCCGCGGGTGCAAAGCGACCGGAACGGAGGAGAACCCTAGGGATGCGTAGAGCAGCGATGATGATGGGTGGAATTTTTTTCTTGGCGGGTTGTGGGGCCTCGATTGATCCGCGGGATGTCCCGCGGGAATCGACGGCCACGGCCGCTTCGGAGGCGGTCCCGGCCGAGCCGGCCGCTGAGGGGGGCCAGGAGGGCCGTCTGCCGCCGGTCGCTTCCGAGGATGCCCCGCAGGACCCGCCGCCCGCCGCGGCTGCGGCGAAAGTCCCCAGGGAGGTGCCGCTGATCCCCCGCGAGCTCTTCTTTGGCAACCCGGACAAGGTGGCTCCGGACTTGAGCCCGGACGGGCGTCAGCTGGCTTTTCTCGCGCCCCACGATGGCGTGCTCAACGTATGGCTGGCCCCCGTGACGGACATCGCCGCGGCGCGACCAATCACGCACGACAAACACCGCGGGATCCGCACGTTTTTCTGGGCTCACACCGGCCAGCACATTCTGTACCTGCAGGATGTGGACGGGGACGAGAACTGGAAGATCTATTGCATTGACCTGCAGACCGAGAAAACGCGCGACTTGACGCCGGACAAAGCCGGACAGAATGACGAAGCGGACCCCACAGGCCAAAACCGCGCCCGGGCTCGAGTGGAATCGGTCAGTCACCGGCAGCCCGACGAGATCCTGATCGGTTTGAACGACCGCGATCCGCGTTTTCATGACGTTTACCGGGTAAACATTCTCACGGGCGAGAAACGTCTGGTCCAGCAGAATCCGGGGTATCGCAATTTTGTGATTGACGAAGACTACCGGATTCGGTTTGCGTCGAAGTATCTGCCGGACGGCAGCCTGGCCTACTACCAGCCTGTCGGGGGGACGGAAACGCAGACGGAAATCGAATGGGAACCGTTTCTGAAGATCCCTCAGGAAGACAACGCGACGACCGGCTTTCTGGGTTTTGACAAGTCAGGGGACGTGCTGTACCTGGCCGACAGCCGTCAGCGAGACACCGCCGCTCTGGTGGCGCTGGATTTGAAGAGTGGCGAAAAAAAGGTCATCGCCGCCGACCCGCGGACGGATGTGGGAGCCATCAAGTCGCATCCGACGGAAAACACCATCCAGGCAGTGTCGTTTTATTATGCCAAGCGGGAACGGAAATTTTTTGACGAGGAGGTACAGCGGGACTTCGAGCTGGCCCGTCAGCACGCGGAGGGCGAGCTGGGGATTGCCAGCTGGTCCACCGACGACCGGCAGTGGATCATGGCGGATTTGCAAGACCATGGGCCAGTGCGCTATTTTCATTTTGATCGCGATACGAAACAGGCTCGGTTCCTGTTCGTGCACCGTGCGGCGTTGGAGGGTCTGCCGCTGGCCCGCATGCACCCGGTCATCATTCCGGCTCGAGACGGGCTGGAGTTGGTCAGCTACTTGACGCTGCCGGTCGACAGCGATCCGGTCGGGTCGGGCCGTCCGCAGGCGCCCTTGCCGATGGTGTTGTTGGTCCACGGCGGCCCCTGGGCTCGGGATACCTGGGGCTTCGACGGCGAACATCAGTTGTGGGCCAACCGGGGTTATGCGGTGTTGAGCGTCAACTATCGGGGTTCGACGGGGTTTGGCAAGAACTTTCAAAACATCGCTCGCCGCCAGTGGGCGGGCACGATGCACAACGACCTGCTGGACGCGGTGCAATGGGCGGTCGACCAAGGAATCGCTCAGCCAGACAAGGTGGCCATTACCGGCGGCAGTTACGGCGGCTATGCGACGCTGGTCGGACTGGCCTTCACGCCTGAAGTTTTTGCCTGCGGCGTGGACATTGTCGGTCCCTCCAGCTTGATTACGCTGATCGAATCGATCCCGCCCTACTGGGAATCGTTCCGCCAGCAGCTGATCGAACGCGTGGGCGATATCGGTACGACCGAGGGCCGCGAGGAACTGCGGAAGCGCTCGCCCTTGTATCATGCCCAAAAGATCGAGCGTCCCTTGCTGATCGCTCAAGGAAAAAATGACCCTCGTGTCAAGGAAGCGGAGGCCCAGCAGATGGTGGATGCGATGCAGCAGAACCACATTCCCGTGACCTACGTCCTCTTCGCGGACGAAGGCCACGGGCTGGCTCGACCGGAAAATCGGCTCGCCTTTTACGCCCTGACCGAAGCCTTCCTGGCTCGTCACCTTGGCGGCCGCGCCGAACCGATCGGCGAGGCTTTGGAGGGTTCCTCGCTGAGCGTCCCCAACGGGGTAGAGGAGATCCCCGGCCTCGAAGAGGCGCTGTAGGAGCGGACTGGGGTCGAGCTTCCGAGGGCGGCCAGGAAAGGGCGGGCTGGTGTGGCCGAGAGAACCGCAGAATGTCGAATTGCCAACCGCAGAATGTCGAAGGATTGTTTCCCTAGCTCGATCGGGACAGCGACAGCAGTTCGCCCACCCGTGACCATGACCAGCCGAGACGCCTTCTGCATTCGACATTCTGCATTCGATATTCTGCGGTTCCTTTTGTGGCGATCAGCACGCTCAGGGACAACTGTTGCGTACAGGGGCGCATTCCCAGGGAATTTCCTGAGGAACCAACTGCAGCAGGGCTCTGCGAGCCCTGGCTTTCCTGCCAGAAAAGCTGTCCAAACATGGCAGGCCAACGGCCGGCGTCGCAAAAGCCGGCTACCGCCAAAAGCGTTCTGGGCTGCAGCTCAGTTTCGCTGGCGCTGTCCCTCATGTGTGGATTGCCCTAGAATGGCGTGAGGCGTTTGGGGCGGGCGGACCAGGCGGTGCTGGCCTGTCGGCAACGCGGTTCTGACACGGGATAAGGCAAGCGATGCAATCCGGGCGGTTTCCTGCGTATGCCCTGATCGGTCTGCTGGGCGGGAGTCTGGCGCTGGCGGGCGGGCCGGCGTGGGCCGAGGACCAGACCGAGGCACAGCGGGGCTATCGGCTGCTGCGGTCGAAGGCGTTTTTGCCGCCGGATTTTCACCAGGAAACGTTGGACCAGGTATGGACCGTCTGGGAGGCGCCCCGCCGCGAAGAGGCTCGCAAAGCCGACGAGGCCACGCGACGGCAGCTGATTTACGAGCGTTATGGGCTGATTGCGGATCCGGGCTCGGAGTTTGGCGACACGCTGCAATACGTGGTCGATGACGCGGGCAACTGGGTCATGAACTGTTTTTCGTGCCACCAGGGGCAGGTTGACGGTCGAGCGATCCCGGGGGTCCCCAACAGCCAATTTGCGCTGGCCACGCTGACCGAAGAGGTGCGAGCGGTCAAGCTGAAACTGGGAAAGCCCCTGGCGCGGATGGACGTGGGATCCTTGTTCATCCCCTTGGGCAACACCCGCGGGACCACCAATGCGGTCATGTTCGGGGTGGTGCTGATGCACTACCGCGACGCGGAATTGCAGCTGATCGAAAGCCGCGAGCCTCCTCGCACGGTCCATCACGACCTGGATGCGCCGGCCTGGTGGCACGTGCGGAAAAAAGAGCGGTTGTATTACGACGGCTTTGTGCCGAAAAGCCATCGGGCCTTGATGCAATTTTTGCTGGTTCCGGCCAACGGTCCGGAGAAGTTCCACGCGTGGGAAGAAGACTATCGAGCGATCTATGCCTACATCCAGTCCCTGCAACCGCCGGCTTTTCCGTACCGGATCGACACGGAGTTGGCCGAGGCAGGTCACGAGGTGTTCGGTCGGCAGTGTGCCTCTTGTCATGGGCATTACGATGGCGCGGAGGAGGAGTATCCGCAAAAAGTGGTCCCTCTGGATGTCGTGGGTACCGATCGCGTGCGGCTGGACGCGTTGCAAGCCGACCATCGGCGGCGGTATGCGGCCAGCTGGTTTAACGACTACGGTCGGGAGGAGGTGGAGGCCGAGCCGTCCGGCTATGTGGCTCCTCCTTTAGACGGCATCTGGGCCACCGCACCCTACTTCCACAATGGCTCGGTGCCGACCTTGTGGCACGTGTTGCACGCCGACCAGCGGCCCACCGTCTGGCGGCGTCGGGGGGCGGAATTCGACCGCCAGCGGATAGGGCTGCAGGTGGCGGTCTTTGACCAGCTGCCCGCCTCGGCAAAATCCCTGCACCAGCGGCGGGAATACTTTGACACCCGGCTGTACGGCAAGGGGGCGGGGGGGCATCGATTTCCCGAGAAACTGGACCCGCGTCAGAAGCGGGCGGTGTTGGAGTACCTCAAGACGCTGTAAGCCGGCTGGCCGGGGCCAGGGGGTCTCGAAAGAGCGGGGCAGGGCAGGGGGATGAGGGTGTCTTGGGGGTGCCGGGGTCGAGCGGTGCGAGGGGGCGGTGAGCGGGCGGGAGGCCCTCATCTTTCGAGCCGACCCCTTTGTGCCGTATAACGGTGAACGGAAGATCCAACCCAGGGAGGAAATGGGGATATGTCGACATTGATCACGCAACTCCAGCGGGCGCGGGACGGCCAGATCACGCCCGAAATGAAATTTGTCGCTGACCGCGAGAAGCTGTCACCCGAAACGATCCGCGACGAAGTGGCGGCGGGGCGGATGGTGATCCCGGCCAACAAGGTCCATTTGGCGGGCCGGCTGGAACCGATGGGGATCGGCATCGCCGCGCGGTGCAAGATTAACGCCAACATCGGCAATTCGGCGGTGACCAGCAACGAGGAGGGCGAGCTGGAGAAACTGCAGGTCGCCCTGGAGTACGGGGCCGACACGGTGATGGATCTTTCCACGGGGAAGGACATTAACCGCATTCGCCAGGCCATCATCGCGGCCTCCCCCGTGCCGATTGGAACGGTGCCGATCTACCAGATGTTGGAAGAGCTGGGGGGCGAGATTGAGGAGATGCGGCCGCAGCATTTTCTGGACATGGTCGAACTGCAAGCGCAGCAGGGGGTCGACTACATGACCATCCACTGCGGGGTCAAGCTGGAGCATCTGGGCTTGACGATGAATCGCGTCACGGGGATTGTCAGCCGCGGCGGGGCCCTGGTGGCCAAGTGGATGATGGCGCATCGTCAGCAAAACCCGCTTTACACCCATTTCGACGACTTGTGCGACATCATGCGCCAGTATGACGTGACGTGGAGCCTGGGGGACGGGCTGCGGCCCGGTTCCATCGCCGACGCCAGCGATGCCGCTCAGTTCGCCGAACTGGACGTGTTGGGCGAACTGGTCCCGCGGGGCTGGGACCAGGGGACTCAGGTCATGGTCGAAGGTCCGGGGCACATTCCCATGGACCAGATTGAGATGAATGTGAAGAAGCAGATCGAGATCTGCCAGGGGGCTCCTTTTTATGTGCTGGGGCCCCTGGTGACCGACATTGCCCCGGGCTACGACCACATTACCAGCGCGATTGGCGCGGCCCTGGCGGGTTGGAGCGGTGCGGCGATGTTGTGTTACGTGACGCCCAAAGAGCATTTGGGGTTGCCGGAACGGGAGGACGTTCGCCAGGGCGTGATCGCCTACAAAATCGCCGCTCATGCCGCCGACCTGGCTCGACATCGTCTCGGCGCCCAAGCCCGGGACGACGCCCTCTCGAAAGCTCGTTTTGAATTCGACTGGAACGAACAGTTTCGGCTGGCCCTGGATCCCGAGACGGCTCGCCGGATGCACGACGAGACGCTGCCGCAGGACGTCTTCAAGAGTGCCCACTTCTGCAGCATGTGCGGACCCAAGTACTGTTCGATGAAGATCACCGAAGAGATCCGGGCGCTGGCCAGGCAGGGTGACGAACTGATCAGCATCCCGTCGTAGGGTGGCGGAGGGGCGGGTGACGATGGGTCAAGGTGCGGCACGGGATCGGCGGCCAGCCGATGGCCGATCCCTTTCCCGCCGCGGGGCATCCCCTTCGTGCTGCGTTTCCCTGGTCCGCCCGCATTCCACGCTCTCTTACGTCTATGCCTTACGTCTTGTTTACCCTGCTGTGCTTCATGTGGGGGACAAATTTCATCTTGATGAAAAAGGCCAGCTTGTGGTTTTCCGCGGCGAACGTGGGGCTGGGCCGCGTCCTGGGAGGAGCTCTGCTGCTGGTCGCCATCCAGCTGTATCATCGGCGACCGTGGTCTGTCGCACGTCGTGACCTCTGGCCGTTGCTGCTGATCGCCCTCTTCGGTTACGCTTGTCCCTTCATCATCCAGCCTTTTCTGGTCACCCGATGTGGCAGCGGCTTTATCGGGATGATGGTCAGCTTTGTGCCGCTGCTGACCATCCTGGTGTCGATTCCCATGCTGGGAGTCCGGCCTTCACCGCGACAGGTGATCGGGGTGCTGGGCGGGCTGGGGTTTCTGGGGCTGCTGTGGAAAGACGCCCTGAACCGGCAAATATCGGTGGGGCATTTCGGTTTGGCGATCGCGGTCCCTGTTTGTTACGCGGTGTGCAACACCTTCATCAAGCGGCGGTTTGTGGCCGTGCGGCCCCTGCCGTTGGCATGCACGTGTCTGTTGTTGTCGCTGTTGGCCATGATTCCCGCGGCCCTCCTGTCGCCCCGCAATACCACGGGTCCGCCAGAGCATTTCTGGCCGGCCGTGGGCTGTTTGATCCTGCTGGGCGTGGTGGGAACCGGTCTGGGCGCATGGATTTTTACCAAGCTGCTCCAGGATCATGGGCCCCTGTTTGCCAGCATGGTGACCTACTTGATCCCCCTGATCGCACTGGCCTGGGGCTGGTGGGACGCCGAACCGGTGACGGCCATCCAGATGGTGGGCTTGGTGGGTGCCTTGAGCATGGTGGCTATCGTACAATACGGCACGGCGGGGCCAAGATCCCCGCGGGATACCGCCCCTGCTGGGCAACCTCCCGCTGGGCGACCCGATGAGAGGTAAAACCGTGTACCGTGTAACGCGCGAAATTGATTTTTGCTACGGGCACCGCTTGCTGAATTACGCCGGCAAGTGCAGGCATCTGCACGGCCACAATGGGCGGGTGGTCATCACCCTGGAATCCCGGGAACTGGACCAGCGGGGAATGGTGATCGATTTTTCGGAAATCAAATCGGTCGTCAGTCAGTGGATCGACGACCAGTTGGACCATCGTATGATCTTGCACCGGGAAGATCCGGTGGTGGAGATTTTGCAGCAGCTGGGCGAACCGCTGTACCTTTTGGACGAAAACCCCACCGCCGAAAATATCGCTCGCCTGATCTACCGTTTCACCCGCGAGCAGGGTTTTCCGATCGTGGAGGCGAGACTGTGGGAGACTCCCCGCTGTTTTGCCACTTATCGAGAGTGAGCGGAGAGTGAGTAGAGAGCGGGCGGGGAGCGGCTGGTAGCGGGGGCACGCTGGGTGCCCCCGGACGTCTGGGGGGCTGCCGTCGACCGGCACCGCGGAAAGAGGGAAAAAAAAGCAGTCCGGGTGTCCTGCAAGCAGTTCACACCGGACCGCGGTCCCCCCTGGGTAATCCGTCGCCGAGCCTTGGCAGTAGTCGATGTGCCTCGGCGACGTGCTGAAAGATATCGGCAGGTCGGTCCAAGGGACTTTGGAAAAGTTTGCCGGTTCCGCAGATTCTTGCGCTCAGGGGGGGGTCCGAGCCGGGCGGCGGGATGCCATCACGGGCTTTTTGCCGTTTCGACTCATCCGGTTGTAACGATTGCGCCGATGCTGAGGACCAGAATCGGTCCCGAGCCGTCGCTGCTCGCGGTCTGCCGTGGCAGCGGACAGGGGTCCGGGCGCCGACCAGCCAGGAGGGGACGCTAGCAGTACCGTCAGCCCGCGCCCGGCGGGAGAGGGTGGGGGGGGGACCAGCGGCCTGGCCTGCGTGGCGCGTCGTCCAGGGGGACGAAGGGAAGCAGCAGAGGATGGGATCCGTGTCGAAAACAGACCACCGCTCGCAGGGCAGTCTTGCCCACACGCTGATGCATTGGCCCGTGATGTGGGGGGCCCTCTTCACGCTGGGCTTTTACGTGATGATCCGCAAGGGCTTCATCGATAACCCCTGGATCACACGCTACTTTGCCAGTCATCCGGTCGAATACATCGCCACAACCATGTTCTTCGTCGGCCTGGCCGCTCTGTGGCTGAAGAGCCGCCAGCTGAGGCACGAGCCGGACGAGCCGGACGAGCTGGTGGCGGCCGTCCTGGGTGACGTGCCTGCCGAACGGCAGCCGTTGGAGGACGTGGACCAGCTGCTGGAGCGGCTGGAGCAGGAGGGGGACGACTATCGAAAAAGTCATCTGGTCCGCCGCTTGCACGAGGCGCTCAGTTTTCTGGAACGCACCGGTCAAGTAAACGGGCTGGAAGAGCAGTTGCGAAACCTGGCCGAAACGGACGAGCACCGGGCTCACGAAAGTTATGCCCTGGTCCGCGTCGTGATCTCGACGATCCCCATCCTCGGTTTTTTGGGCACGGTGGTCGGCATCACCCGCGCCGTCGCTCAACTGGCTCAGGTCGTGGGCGAATTGTCGTTCGAACAAGCGATCAATTCGGTGGTGTCGGGATTGAGCGTAGCGTTTGACACCACGGCCCTGGCGCTGGGCCTGTCCATCGTCTTGATCTTCGCCATGTTTTACATGACGCGGAAAGAACGGGGATGTCTGGCACGGGTCGAGGCCCTGGTGGGCGACGCCCTCATCGGTCGCTTCCGCGCCCCGGACGCCGATCACGATGCGACCGTCGAGGCGGTCCAACGCATGACCGGCGAAATGGTTCGCCAGACCGAGCAGCTGGTGCAACGCCAGGCGGAACTGTGGCAGCAGAGCCTCGAGCAAGCGCACCAGCGTTGGTCAACCATGGCGGGCCGTTCCCAGCAGCAATTGGAAGGGGCCCTGCAAGGCGCCCTGCAAAACAGCCTGGATGCTCACGCCACCCGCCTGGAGAAAGCGGAAGTCGACGCGGAACAGCGCGTGGGCCGCTACTGGCAGGAGATGCTGAGCATGTTGGACAAGAGCACTCAGGCCCTGGGGGCTCAGTATGACGAACTGCGACGACAGGGTGAGGTCATGCACAAGGCCGTCGATGCCACGGGGCGGATCATCCAGCTGGAAGACGCGCTCAACCAAAACCTGTCCGCCTTGCGCCAGACCCATCACTTTGACGAAACGATCAACAGTCTGGCGGCCGCAATCCATCTGTTGAATGCCAGGCAGAGTGACCTGCAGCCACGGGCAATCGAACTCGATACCCACGGCGCGGGCCGGGCGGCATGAAACGACGCCGATTACCAGACTCCGAGCGGATTTCGCTGTTTCCCTTTCTGGCCGTGCTGATCTGCACCATGGGTGCCTTGCTGGTGCTGCTGGTCGTGATCGCTCAACGCGTCCAAGCCACCGCTCAGGCAGAACAACAAGCGAACAGGGCAGAAATGGTCCGCAGCCACCGGGCGGAAGCAGGACAACGCCAGGAATGGGAACAGCAATTGGACGAATTGCAGCGGGCGCATGAGGAGACCAGCCGGCTGCTGGCAAAACGCCGCCACAACCTGGCGCACATCGAAGATCACATGCGGCGCCTCCGCCAGGAACTGGCAGTCCTCCAGGAGTCGGCCCAACGATGGCAGCAAGCCCGCTCGGAAGATACCAGCCGGTTGGCCACGACCCGCCAAGAACTGGCGCGGATCACCGCTCAGATCCGTGAAGCGGAAGCGTTGCTGGCCGAAACGCAGAAACAGCTGGCAGGCCGCCAGCCTTCTTACGCGGTGGTACCCTACGAGGGCCCACACGGCACTCGCCGCCGGCCCATCTACCTGGACTGCCGCAGCGACTCGATTGTGCTGCAGCCGGAGGGGATCACGCTGAGCGAACAAGACTTTCGCACCCCGCAGAACCCCGATAACCCCCTGGCCGCGGTGCTGCGGGTCAGCAGCGAGTACCTCCACCGAACCGGTCAGGGGGAGGCGGGCCGGCCGTATCCCCTGTTGCTGGTCCGCCCCGCCGGCATCCGGGCTTACTACGCCGCCCGAGCCGCCTTGCAGTCCTGGGATTCTGAATTCGGCTATGAACTGATCGGTGACGACTGGGAGATCGACTATCCGGTCGCCGATCCCCAGCTGGCTCAGGTGGCCGGCCAGGAGCTGGTCCTGGCGCGGAAGCGGCAGGAGATGTACCTGGCGGGTCAGCCGGGAGGTGGTGGCGGCGGGGGGAGAGGTGCTGGCGACCGCCTGGGGGCTGGCCCGGGCGACGGCCGAGGCCTGAGGCCGGGCGATGGTCCGGGTGACGGTGCTGGCCGTGGCCCTGGCGACGCCTCTGGTGACCGCGGTGGCGCTAACGCAGGCGATGGTCTCGGAGATGGCCCGGGCGATGGCTCCGCCGAGGGCCGCCTGGGGTCCGGCCGTTACGGCCAGGGCGGAGGCGGTCCCGAGCAGGAGGGGGGCCAGCTGCCGCGGGATCCCTCCTGGGGGGAATCGTCCCCCAGCCGCTCGACCACCCCCTCCTCGGGTGGGGCGTCCGGGGGCGGTTCGCCGCAGGGCGGATCGACCGCTGGAGGGGGCGCGACCGCGCCCGCCGCTGGCGGAGGGGCTGCGGCGATGGACGTGGCGGTGGCGGAGGGCACGTGCAGCCTGGCCGATGCCCGTGGCCGCGACTGGGCCCTGCCGGACGCCAGCCGAGCAGCGATTCCTTTCACGCGGCCCGTGCGGGTCGAGGTGCATCCTCACCAGTTGATCATCGCTTCGCGGGAGGCGAACCAAAGCCGGAAAACGATCGCCTTGGCCGGGCCCACCGAGGACGCAATCGAAGAATTTGTCTCGGCCGTTTGGGACCACATGAAGAGCTGGGGAATCGCCGGCCGCGGCATGTACTGGAAACCGATTTTGAACCTGTATGTCACGCCGGGTGCTGAGCGACGGGCTGCGGAACTGGAAATCCTTCTGGACGGCAGCGGCCTACAGCTGAACCGCCGCTGATCCCAGCTGCCTACATACGCCGCCGCAGGGGCCAAGGCGGCCTAGGGAACGATGAAACATCGAGCTGTAGACGAGACGAACTTGCACGAGCACGATTCCTTTTTGGACATCGTGGCCAACATGGTCGGAATCCTGATCATCCTGGTCCTGGTGGTTAGCATTCGTGCCAAGGAGGCCCCGGTCCCGCTGGACCTGCCAGAGTTGCCCGAGATCGATCTGACCGGGCTGCAGTCCCGGGCGGTCTCCTTGCAGCGGGACGTGCTGCGGCTGGGGGGGGAAGCCCAGCAAATGGATCAGCTGTTGTTGGCCCGCGATCAACAGCGGCAAGTGCTGGCGACCTTACTGGCCGGGGCCGAAGAGGGGATGCGGCAGCGCCGCGAAGAGCTGGACGAGCGGCAACGGGAAAAGTTCGACGTCGAGCAACAGCTGGCGGCCGCGCGCCGCGAGCTGGAAAAGATCGAATTGCAGCGGATCCATGCGGTGGGTGCCGAGCCGGAGGTGGTTCAGGTCCGCAGTCTTCCGACGCCGTTGAGCGAAAAAGTGTTTGGCCAGGAAATCCATCTCCAGCTGCGCGGCGGATGGGTGGCCATCGTGCCGCTGGAGGACCTCTTCGAAGAGGCCAAGGCCCAGGCTCGAGAAAAGCTCTGGAAGCTGGACGAGATGGCCGAAATCACCGAGCTGGTGGGGCCGATTGGGGGTTTTCGTCTGCGGTATCATTTGGAGAAGAAGGAATTGCCCGTGGCCGTCCGCCTGGAGACGGGGCGTACCGGCCACATGATCCGTGCGCGGCGGTGGGAGCTGATCCCTACGGAGAGCCAGCTGGGCGAGCCGCTGGAAGGGGCCTTGGGCAGGGGCTCGAAACTGGGCCGTCTGCTGGACGGCCTGAATCCCGGCGACACGACGATTACGGTCTGGACGTATCCGGACAGTTTCGCCAGCTTTCGCCAGCTGAAAGAAGAACTCTACCGCCGCGGCTTCCCCACCGCCGCTCGGCCCCTCCCCCTGGGCGTACCGATTGCCGGTTCGCCCAGCGGTACCCACTCGCACGCCCAATAGCCGCCCCTCTTTGGGGGCGGTATTCTATTGCGGGAGCCAAAAAAGTCCTGGAAGAGACGGGCAATTTGCCCCCTGGTTATTCTACGACCTGGTGATTTCCGGTTGTCCTCTGCACCTGCTTGTAGGACGGGCACTCCTGCCCGTCCCCAGCCTGCCGGGCAGGAGTGCCCGTCAGGCATTGGGTTGCGGCCGCAGGCGGGGATGTGGTCCCCAAGCCACCGGGGCCCTTGCCGGTTGGCGTCAAGCAAAGACGTGATTGACGAATCGGGCGATCAGTTTTTCCGTGGCCGGGGTTTCCGCCAACAGTTCGCCGAACCGTTCGGGGGGCATGCCGCAGATACGGCGGATGTATTCGGGATATTGCTGGACGCGACCCATCAGGTCGGCGATGTTCAGTTCCGGGTGAAACTGGGTGCAGTAGATCGGCTTGTCGCGGAAGCGGTAGGCCTGGTTGTCGACCAGGTCCGTGGAGGCCAGGCGAATGGCGTCGGGGGGTAGCTGCAAGACGCGGTCCTCGTGTCCCATCTGGCCGCCGAAGATTTCCCCCAGGGGTGCAAAGATGGGGTCGGCGTGTCCGGCGGGGGTCAGGTGCAGCCAGTGGGTGCCCAGTTCGGCCCGTGGGAGGTCCTTGATCACCTCACCTCCCAGGGCGCGGGCCATGGCCTGAAAGCCCCAGCAGGAGGCAAAGGTGGGCTTGGAGGTGGCATGGACCTTCCGCAAACAGTCCAGGATCGGTTCGATCCAGGCCCCACGGCTGGTCGCCGAGTAGTGTCCGCTGCCCCCCAGGAGGACGACGTCGTGAGCGTCCAGTTCTGCATCGTCGGGGGCTTGGGCCAGCAGGTCCCAGGGGGTGATCTGGTAGCTGCGGCACCCCAGCGCGCGGCGAAAGCAGTTGATCTCCTGGCCGCGCATGGAATCGTCCGGGTTTCGGACCTGCAGCAATAGAAAGCGGAGTTTTTCGTGGACCATCAGGTTCGCTGCCGGGCTAAGCGGCCAGTTGCCCCGCCTGGGGCCCGGTTGGGGGTTAGTCGGTGGCGGCCAGAATTCCCTTCTCGGCGGCCAGACAGATGCGATCCAGTTCTTCCAGGGAAATGGCCAGGGGCGGCATGATCACCACGACGTTTCCCAGGGGGCGGAGCCAGACGCCGTCGGCCAGGGCGTGCTGGCAGGCCCGGATCCCCCGTTTTTCTTCCCAGGGGTAGGGGGTCTTGGTGGCCTGCTGGGCCACCAGTTCGATCCCCGCCAGCAGCCCGCACTGGCGGACATCGCCTACGTGGGGGTGCTGGGCCATCCGCTGGAGGTGTTCCCCCAGTCGCTCGATTTTCGCCGGCAGGTGGGCCAGGGTTTGTTCTTCGTGGAACACGTCCAGGGAGGCCAGGGCGGCGGCGGCGGCCAGCGGATTGCCGCCGTAGGTATGCCCATGAAAGAACGTTTTCGCTTCGGCATAGCTGCCCAGAAAAGCCTCCCACACGGCATCGCTGGCCAGCGTGGCGGCCATGGGCAGATAACCGCCGGTCAGCCCTTTTCCGAGGCACATCAGGTCGGGGGCCACCTCTTCCTGCTGGCAGGCGAACATGGTTCCGGTGCGGCCGAATCCGGTCGCGATTTCGTCGGCGATCAGCAGCACGTCGTACTTGCGAGTCAGGGCTCGCGCCCCGCGCAGATAGCCGGCAGGGTGCTTGACCATGCCGGCCGCGCCCTGGACCAGCGGTTCGATGACCAGGGCGGCGATCTGCTGGTGCTGCTGGTCCAACACCGCTTCCAGCTGGGCCAGGTAGTGATCCGCGGCGGTCGCCGGGGAGACGCCGTTCGGCAGGCGATAGGTATCGGGCAAGGGGAGGCGGATGGCGTCGAACAGCAAAGGTTGAAACAGGTCGTGGAAGCGGGCCACGCCGCCCACGCTAACGCTGCCTAAAGTGTCGCCGTGATAGGCATCCCCCAGGGCCACGAAACGCGTTTTTTCCGGCCGCCTTTCAGGTCGCTGTTGCCAGTACTGAAAGGCCATTTTCAAAGCGACCTCCACCGCACACGACCCATCGCTGGAAAAAAAGACGTGGTTCAAACGGTCCGGCGCGATTTCGACCAGGCGGCGGGCCAGGAGGATAGCGGCGGGGTGCGACATCCCCAGGGAGGTGCAATGGGCCAGCCGGTCCAGCTGCTGGCGAACGGCCCGATCCAGGTGGGGATGGCGATGCCCGTGCACGTTGCACCACATGCTGCTGACACCATCCAGATACCGATGGCCCTCGATATCGATCAGCCAGCACCCCTCAGCCCGGTCGATAATCAGCGGCTGGTACTCGGCCATCTGCGTGAAGGCGTGCCACACATGCTCGCGGTCCCACGCCTCCCAGGGCGGGTCCGCCGCGAGGCGGTGGCGGCTGGCAGCCGGCACATTGGTTTGACCTCCCGACCGCTCGATCATGACTCGTTTGCGCCTTGTCTCGCAGAGCAGCTCCCCGCGGGGTGGTGCCAGCCGTGGTCCACGGTGGCCAGCCACCAGCGGCCTTTACCAGGTCACGGTCACGGGAGCGCCGACCGCGACGCCCAGCATCATTTGGGCGCTGTCGTTGACAATGGCCAGTTCCAGCTTGCCGCTCGAGCCGACCAGGGCGATGAGGGTCAACTCCGGTTGATCCCCATACGTCTGGAAGATGCCATACGTCTCGTGCTCGTCACAGCACACGCGGACCGATTCATCCCTGGGACAATCCGCCAACGCCGTCTGGCTGATGTTGGTGATCAGGTTCCCGAACGAATCGATCGCTTCCACGGATCCGGTAATCTCACCGGGCACGATATGCACCTCCGGCCAATCGAGGCGAACCAATGTTTGTTGGGGCGTGCCCAGCTGGTCCGGGTCCGTGCCCAGACTCAGAGCCGCTGCCACTGGTGCCATGATGTCTCGTCCATGAAACGTCGCCGAGACGTCAGGCAGCCAGTACTGGGGGTTGGTCAAAGCGATTATTTTATCGGGGGGTTGTTGAGCGGCCAAGCGGTCCAGAAGCCCGTTATCGGGAGCAATAAAGTGATGTTGCCCGAAACGCGCGTAGACCACCTGGCGTGGGGTTCCCACACCGGGGTCGACGACGGCCACGTGGATCGATTCGGGGGGGAAACGCCGCGTGGCCTCGGCCAAGACCAGGGCCCCCTGGCGGATATCCTGGGGGGGGATGTCATGCGTGATGTCGATCAGGGTGGCTTGCGGGTTACGGGACAGCACGACCCCTTTCATGGCGGCCACGTAGGGGCTGCCGCCACCAAAGTCGGTGGTCAGCGTAATCACGCGGGCGGTCTCGGGTGGGATGGCAGACATGGCTGGAATGGTCAGTGATCGCCACTCGGGATGCGGCGCGGGCCTGGGGGCCGTCGGATCGGCGGCCTCCGGCCCGCTCAGCCGCGGGCCAAGTCGATCAGCAGCTGGCGGACCCGACTGGGATCGACGTCTGGGTTTTTCTTTTTTGCTTGTCCAATCAACGCTCCGACCGCCTGCAGCTTGCCATCCCGAATGTCACTGACAATCTTCGGATTGGCTTGGACCAGTTCCTGGCAGAGGGTGACCAGTTGAGCGTCGTCCAGCTGCTGGATGCCCAGCTGCTGGACGACCTCCTCCACGGATTGCCCGGAGTCGATCATCTGTTCCAGCACCTCGCGGGCGCGGCTGGTATTCAACTCGCCGGCCTGTACCCGCTTTAAGAGGTCCCCCAAAGCGGCGGGGCCGACCGGGTACTGCTGGATCACCAGCTGGGCTTCGTTCAAATACCGCAGCACGTCCTGCTGGACCCAGTTGCTGGCCAGCTTGCCGTCTTGGCAGCCATCGGCCACGGCGATGTAGTAGTCGACCAGCGAGCGTCCCTGGTTGACCAGCACGTCGCTGTCGTAGGGGCTGATCCCGTAGGTCTCTTCCAGCCGCTGGCGAAGGTTGGCCGGCAGTTCGCCGAGGCGGTCTCGCACTCGTTGGACGTCGTCCGGCGTGACGGTGACTGGCACCAGGTCGGGTTCGGGAAAATACCGGTAATCGCTCGACTCTTCCTTGCCGCGTTGGGGGCGGGTGAGCTGAGCGGCATCGTCCCAGCCGCGGGTCTCCTTGGTGACCCCGGGATCGCCCAGTTGGCGGCCGGTCTCGCGCCAGGCTGCGAATTGTCGTTCTGCTTCATACGCCAACGCACGTTCCACCGCTCGAAAGCTGTTCATGTTCTTGACTTCTACGATGGGCGTGGCGATGGACTGGCCGCCGTCTTCCAGATGCAGATTGACATTGGCATCGACCCGCAGGCTGCCTTCCTGCATATTGCAGTCGGAAACGCCCAGGTAGCTCAGCAACAGTTTCAGCTCGGTCAAAAACGCTTTTGCTTCAGCAGGGGAACGCAGATCAGGTTGGCTAACAATCTCCAACAGGGGTGTGCCACAACGGTTCAAGTCGATGCGGCTGTCTGCCTTGCCCGCCGCTTCGTCATGCATGCTCTTCCCCGCATCCTCCTCCAAATGAGCTCGGATGATCCCCACCCGCTTGGACGGGAAAGTCCCTTGGGCGTCGTGGATTTCCAGGTAGCCATTTTGGGACATGGGCAGGTCAAACTGGCTGATCTGGTACCCCTTGGGCAGATCGGGATAGTAATAGTTCTTGCGGTCCCACTTGGTGAACGGCGGAATCTCGCAGTGCAACGCCACGGCGGTCGTCAGCGCCAGCTGGAAGGCGTGCCGGTTGAGGACGGGCAGCGATCCGGGCATGCCGGTACAGACCGGGCAGGTTTGCGTGTTGGGTGGGGCCCCAAACTGCGTGCTGCAGCCGCAAAACAGCTTGGCCCGGGTCGCCAGCTGGACGTGCACTTCCAGGCCGATAACGGTGATGTAGTCTTCGTGGCTCATGGGGGAATTTCGCAGGCGGAAGTTGGAAGATGGCAGGCGGCTGCATGGGCCACCGCCCCTTTCACTTTTGACTTCCCGCTTCCAACTTCGCTTTCCGCTGGTGCCAGGGGGTGGCTTGTTGGTACATGTGGGCGGCCCGCAGGAGGCGTTCTTCGGCCAGCGGGGGGGCCTGCAGTTGCAGGCCGATGGGCAGTCCGTCCCGGCTGAAGCCGCAGGGGATGCTGATCCCCGGGATGCCCGCTAGGTTCGCACTGACGGTGTACAGATCGACCAGGTACATGGCGAGCGGGTCGTCGATTTTTTCCCCGATCCGGAAGGCGGGTGTGGGCGTGACCGGGCCGAGGAGGACGTCGACCTTGGCGAAAGCGTCCCGGAAATCCTGAGCGATCAGGCGGCGTACTTTGAGGGCTTTGAGGTAGTAGGCGTCGTAGTAGCCGGCGCTGAGCGCGTAGGTGCCCAGCATAATTCGCCGCTTGACCTCGGGGCCAAAACCTTCCGCACGGGTCTGGCGGTACATCCGCACCAGGGGTGAATCGAGTTCCGCCAGGGCCGCCTCGTCGCCGCCGGCGGCCAGCTGGGAACGTTCGGCAGCCAGCTGCTGGTGGACCGCCTCCACGTTGGTGCGATAGCCGTAGTGGGCTCCGTCGTACCGAGCGAGATTGCTGGAGGCTTCCGAGGGGGCGATGATGTAATACGTGGCTATGGCGTAAGGGCTGTGGGGCAGTTCCACCGTTTCCACCCCTGCGCCCAGGTCCTGGTAGACCTGGACCGCGGCGTCCACCGCCGCGGCCACGTCGGGGTCCACGCCTTCTTCCAGCTGGGCGGTGATGAGGCCCAGCCGCAGTCCCTCCAGCGGCTGGTTTAAGGCCGCTCGATAGTCGGGCACAGGCTGGTCCAGGGAGGTCGCGTCACGGGGATCGTGCCCGCAAATTACTTCGCTCAACAACGCCACGTCCTCCACGGTGGTCCCCAGGGGTCCGACCTGGTCGAGGCTGCTGGCAAAGGCGATCAGCCCGTACCGGCTGACCCGGCCGTAGGTCGGTTTCAGGCCCACCACGCCGCACAAGGCGGCCGGCTGGCGGATCGATCCGCCGGTGTCGCTGCCCAGGGAGAGGGGCACCATGCCGGCGGCCACGCACGCCGCCGCTCCGCCACTCGACCCCCCCGGGATCCGCTCGAGGTCCCAGGGGTTCCGGGTCGGGTGGAAGGCCGAGTTCTCGTTGGAGCCCCCCATGGCGAATTCGTCCATGTTCGTTTTTCCGATCAGGACGGCATCGGCCGCTTTCAGCTTCTGCACCACGGTTGCGTCGTAGGGGGGGCGGAAATCCTGCAGCATCCGCGAAGCGCACGTCGTGGGCTCGTCGCGGGTACAGAGCACGTCTTTGACGGCGACCGGCAGGCCTGCCAGGGGGCCGACCGGTTCGCCCCGCTGGCGGCGGCGGTCGATCTGATCGGCCTCGGCCAGGGCCGCTTCGCGACGGATCCGCAGAAAGGCCTGCACCCGATCGTCGTGGGCATCGATCCGCTGCAGGCAGGCCTCGACCAGCTGGACCGACGTCAGTTCCCCGGTTTGCAGCCGAGCGAGGAGTTCGGTGGCCGAGCTGGTGAGGGGGGACATGTGTTTTTTTGCAAATCGCCCGGGGAGGAACGAACGGTCTGGCGGTCTATTCACCCAGGACCGCGGGTACCCGATAACATTCTTCGTCGCGCTGCGGTGCGTTGGCCATGATCTGAGCGCGGTCCAGGCTGGGCCGCACCGTGTCTTCCGCAAAAACATTCTGCAGCTCGACAGCGTGCGCCATCGGTTCCACCTGGTCCGTGTCGAGGGAGGCGAGCTGGTCGACATAGTGAACAATCTGGTCCATTTCTGCGGTCATCTTCTCCAGGTCCTCGGCAGTGAGCCGCAGGCGAGCCAGCAGGGAGATCTTTTCGACGGTTTCTGGAGTGAGGGTCATGGCAACGTTTCCCTTTCGCGGTCAGCGGTCCCGCTGGCGGGGGGATGAGGCTGTGTCCCGTGGAAGCAACTCGCGGCGGAGGAGGACAGGTCGCGGGGGGAACCGCTGTCGCCGGTGGGAGTGGCGGTTCACTGTCGCATCGCCCCCCGCAAAAGTTGACCTCTGACCGGCCGGGCTGGCGCGGATGCGACCGCGCCCACTCGGTTAGGCAGCTCCCCATGGCCGCTGCTCCATGCAGGGGGGGCGTTGTGGGGAGGGGAAGCCGTGGGTCTGCCGAGCGGGCTGTGGGTGGTCCGCTTACTGGCTGCCGTGGGGCAGTTGAAACGGCCGAGCTCGCACGCGTTTGGTCACGGCGCCGCTTCGCAGGCACTGGGTGCAGACCTGCATCGACTTGTTGGTCCCCTCCGCGGTGGTCACGTGCACTTTCTGCAGGTTGGGCTTGAACTGGCGGCGGGTGATCCCGGTGACCTTCGTCCCGACGCCTCCCAGGTACTTGGCCTTACCTCGCGTCTGCACCCGGTTCCCCACCTGGGGTCCCTTTCCGCATATTTGACAAACACGTGCCATGGATCGCATCTCCCCCGGCAAGCAGCGTCCGCTTGGGATAAACCGAACAGTATAGTCGTTTGGCCCGACCAGGCAAGAGGCATCTGCGGTCGGGGGGGGGTGACTGGCGGATTGAGCGGCGTTGGCGGGGGCAGATATAATTTGGGCCGGTTGCGGTTTTTTCGGAAATTCTGGCTCGAGCGTACCTGGACCATGAAACTGCGGGTCGGCCTCATTGGGCTCGGCAGGTCGTGGCAAAAGCGGCATGCTCCCATTCTGCGAGCAATGGGGGACCGATTTGACGTGCGCGCCGTCTGCGACCAGGTGGCTCATCGCGCTCAACAGGCCGCCCGCGAACTGGGGGCTCGCCCCGTGGGTGGCTTTCGGGCGTTGGTCAATGCCCCCGACGTCGATGCGATCCTGATGTTGGCCTCGCAGTGGTACGGGGCCCTGCCGGTGATGGCTGCCTGTGACGCTGGAAAAGCGGTTTACTGCGCGGTAGCCCTGGACATCGATCTGAAGCAGGCGGAAGCGATCAAACAGCGGGTGGACCAGGCAGGAATCGCGTTCATGGCCGAATTACCCAAGCGGCATGCGCCGGCCACCTCCCGCCTGAAAGAATTGATTGCCACCCAGTTAGGCCCTCCCCGCTTGATCTTCGGGCATCACCGGCTGGTCAGTGACGCCCAGCCGAACCGGCCTGACGAGCCGCGGAATGGGCCGATGCGGATTTTGATCGAGCTGGTGGATTGGTGTCGGTTCATTGCGGGTCGCGAGCCGGACAAGGTTATCCATGTCGGCCATCCTGCGGTCGCCGTGGATGGGAATTATGACTACGAGATGTTGAGCTTGCATTTTCCGTCCGACCCGCAGGGGGGGGCATCCGAAGTGACCGCTCAGATCAGCTGCGGGTCCTATTTTCCCAGCAGCTGGCCGGAAGCGATATCGTTCCGGCGGCCGGCGGCCATCCAGGTCGCTTGCGAAAACGGGATCGCGTTTGTGGACTTGCCCTCGCAGATCACCTGGTTCGACACGGCGGGCCGGCATTTGGAATCTTTGGAGGCCGAGCGGCCGGTGGAGGAACAACTGTTTGCTCAGTTTTACCGCGCCGTCACCAGCCTCGTACGGCGGCAATCGGACCTGGAAGATGCGTATCGGTCGATGAGCATCGTGCTGGCTGGCCGAGCGGTGGAACTGGGCCAGGAGGCGTCGCTGAAGTTCTAAATAAGACCTGACTACGTTTTGGGATGGGGAAGAGTGTCGAGCAATTGTCTCAATTGCTCCTGGCGGAGGTGGAGAGGGCGGCGGGCGGAGAGCCCACTTGGGCAGACAACGATTCCGGCGCGCGAGGACAGTTTTTGCTGGACGAGCAATTGGGGACAATTGCTCGACAATCTTTGCTCAACAAACAAGATACGATCCTTTAGCGAACTTGTTTACAGGATGGCGATCCTGTTTGATCCTGTCGATCCCGTCAAAATTCGTTGGGGGCGATCCGGTGACCTGGTGGTCTTTGTTCGCTAGCTGGAGTCGGGACGATCCGCGTCAAGCCCTACCGCTCGCGGTACTTACTCCAGCTCTTCCAGCCACAAGCGGATTTCGTTGTCGTATTCGCTACCCAGGTTGCTCATCGTCAGCTGCCGCAGGAAATGCGCGGCCCCTTCTTCCAAAAGATCGGCCGCCTCGGCACTGGGGAACCGTCGGGAGGGATCGGGAGCGACCAGCCCCCGGCAGAAATTCATCAACAGCTCGTTGACCACAACTTCTTCCGGCAGGATCTCGGGCAGGCGCCGGGCCATCATCCGCTTGGCTTCCAGCAGTCCCCGGAGGTCTTCAATGCCAGCAAAGGGTGGCGCCCCCGCCAGCAGCTCGATCAGCACATAACCGACGCTGGCCAGGTCCGAGCGGGCGGTGTATTCGCCTCCCTCCAACACCTCCGGCGCCGCGTAGGAGGGCGTACACGTTTTTGTCGGCGGGGCATCCGCGATTTCGAACGCCGAACCGATATCGACCAGCTTGGAATTGCCCGTCCGTTTCAGCATGATGTTGGACGGCTTGATGTCTCCATGCACGATCCCGTTGCGATGCAAGGCTGCCAGGGCGGCCAGCACGTCGCGAAGAATCGCTACCGCCACGCCCGGTTTCAACCGCGGCTGCTGCGGGCCACCGGTGACAATCACGTTGTTCATGTATTCCCAGCGACGAGCGCTGACGCGCTGCCGCAAACGATTCAGCATTTCGGTGGTCAGCAGGCGCGACAGGTCATAGCCGTCCACCCACTCCATCTCCATCATGCGAATCCGATTGCGTTCCACAAAATTGTGGACATCCAGTAGATTGTCCTGTTGGATTTGTGCGACTTGAGCGGCCACGCGAGCGATTCGTTCCATGGCCCCCTCGTAGCCGCTGACGCTCTCGTACCGCTGCGGAGCGAAAACTTTCAGAGCCACCGGCAGGGTAAAATGGTCCGTGCCGCGACGTTCTGTCAAATAGACCACCCCTTGGCCACCCGCACCCAAGCGGCGCAACAGCCGATGATGTTCGGTCCAGCTAAAACGCTGGTCTGCAAGAATCTGTTCGTAACCATCCAGAAGTTCCTGCGGACAACGACTCGACGGCCGTCCCCCTAGGGTGATGGTCTTTTGCAACTGCTGAAGCGTCGTCGACATCCGATGGCATGTCCTCTGGAGGACCACAGCAAAAAACGTGGTGCTCGGCTTGTCGGCCGCTGCCGCCAACACCGACCATGTTTTATCGCTGCATTTCATGATAATTGAAGCCCAAACGTTTGTTTTTGGGCAAGAGGACTTCCGCCGGGGACGCCAGCGGCTGCGGCGATTTCGCATTTCGCATCCCCCGCGCCCGATGTTTCACCAACCGCCCCGGCGATGGGTTCCCAGACCCCGGGGCCAGCGGCGGCGGAGGGGGACTGAGCGCCGGGTGGGGGGGGAGCAGCGCGGGGGGCGGTGGTTAAGACGTCCCGCGGACGGGATAGCCCAGCTGTTTGTCGACCAGGTTTAACAAAGGCTGTCCGCCCAGGTAGCGGGCCAGATTGTGGCAAAAGAAGTCGGTCATGTCATCGGCTCGCCGAGCGCTCTGGCCGGCCACGTGGGGGGTGATGATTACGTTGGGCAGCCCCCACAGCTGGCTGTGGGCCGGCAGCGGCTCCTCGGCTGTGACATCCAGGGCCGCACCCCCGAGGGTGCCTGCACGCAGAGCATCGACCAGGTCGGATTCCACCACCAGCGGCCCGCGGGCCACGTTGACCAGCAGCGCGTGCGGTTTCATCAGCCGCAGGGTGTCGGCATGTATCATGCCGCGGGTGACTTCGGTCAAGGGCACGGCGAGGATGACGATGTCGCTTTCCGCCAGCAGGCGGGGCAGCTGGTCGGCCGGCCACAGCTGGTGGACGTGCGACGGTTGTTCGATGGGAAACATGTCGGTGGCCAGGATGCGGGTCTTGAAGGGTGCCAGGACTTCGGCCATCCGCCGACCAACGCCACCAAATCCCACGATCCCCACCGTGGCATGATGCAAGTCCCGCGTCGGTTGCCGCTGGAAAGTTTTCTCGTCCTGCGCCCGCCAAAAGCGCGGCAGGCTGCGGAGGCTGGCCAGCACCAGGGCCAGGGTGTGTTCGGCAACCTGGTCGGCCAGGACCCCCGACGCGCTGGTGACCTGGATCGCGGATTGGACCACGCTGGGAACCAGGCAATGATCTAACCCGGCGGCTGACGATTGAATCCACTTCAGCCGGCCGGCGTGGACGACCTCCTCCCAGGGTACGGGCACTTTCGCGTGTCCACAAAAGATGGTCGCCGCCGGCAGCTGGTCGGCGATCTGCTGCTGGCCGGCGTCCACCAGTTCGCAATCGGGTGAGACCCGGCGAATTTGTTCCAGATGCCTGGCCTCCAGGGGGTAGCAGAGCACGATTCGCATGAATTCATCCATTCCTCAGCTTGGCAAAACGGGGCCTGCCTACCATAATATCGGTGCGCGGCATCGGATGCTGCGCCGGCGCGAGGTCGACCGGGCTCGGCGGATTGGCCCCAGCCCCTGCGGCCCGTGGTTGCCCTCCGCACGTTCCCCCCGCCTTTTGCAGCTGGTTTTGCTGAGCGACCTGGGCAGCTGTATCCTGGTGAGAGTGAACAAACAGTGATGAGTTGGAAGGTGCCATGACCAGCTCCATGTCCGGTAGCCGGCGTCTTTATGACCTCTCGACCTTGGCGATTGTCTGCCTGGTTGGTCTGCGGATGTCGGTGGGCTGGTATTTCTTCAACGGTGCTCGCGAAAAGAATCTGAATCAAGATTTTACCTCGGCGACCTTCTTGGCCGGTGCTGAGGGATTTCTGGCGGACTGGTACCAGGCCCCCTTGCCGGACTATCACGGCTGGCGGCGGCTGATGGAGCAGCCGCTGGAGGATACGCCCAATCCCTACGACGCCGCGACGGAACCGGACGATTGGGAGGCCTTCCACCAGAGGGCTTATGGGGACTGGTATCGCCTGATCCTTGACGACTGGGGACGCCACAAGGAGAAAGTGGCTGGGCACTATGCCTTCGACCCGGCTCAGGAAGAGCGGGCCAAGCAGGTTTTAGTTTACTACGACGGCCGCCTGCGAGCTCATCTGGCCGACACGGCTGGCGAGATTGCGGCGTACCGGCACGAGCTGTATCGGCTGGAGCAGATGGCGGCCAGCCGATCGGCCCGCGGGACACCTTTCGAGCAGGAGCGGATGGCGACTAAGCAGGCGGAGGCGGCGGGGCAAGCCAGGCAGATCCAGGCGGGGGTGGAGGAGATCGAGCGGGAGTATCGTCGCGAGCTGGCGGGGCTGGCCACGGACGACCAGCGGCAGCGGGGGGGCGGCGTGCCGGTGGAAGCATCTGCCCTGGCAACGTTCGACACGTTCCTCAAATACTCCCACTTTGCCATCGGCGGTTGCCTGCTGGTCGGGCTGCTGACCCGACTGGCGGCCTTCGGCGCCGGCACGTTTTTGCTGATGGTGGTCCTCTCGCGTCCCCCCTGGGACGTCGGTTATCAGATGGTCGGCTATCAGATTGTGATGATGTTCGCTTGCTTCCTGCTGATGGCGACGCCGGCGGGACGTTGGGCGGGGCTGGACTACTTTTTGCCCGCCTGGCTGCCCCGTTGCTGCGCGCCGGCCACCCCGGGAGATGCGTAATGCACAAGCCAAAGGATGACATGGTAACGGCAGACCGGCCGTCGAGCCCTGAGGGGGGGGACGGATTTTCGCGGCGGGACTTTCTGCGCGGGGGAGTGGCGGCCGGCGTGGTGGGGGGCGTGGGATTGGGCGCTGTTTATTTCGGTTACGAGAGCAGTGTCCGCGACCCGGTGCGCGTCGGCATCATCGGCACCGGGGACGAAGGGGGGGTGCTGATCGGGGCCATCAACCCCGCTTACGTCCAGGTCGTGGCCATCGCCGATATCCGTCCTTACAACATTTACCGAGCGTTTCACGGGGACGAGTCGAGCCCCGCGGCCGCGGAAGCTCGCCCCGGCCTGATCCAAAAATACGGCTATGCCGACGAAGGGGACGCGCGGCGCCAGATCGCAGTCTATACCGATGGCTACGAAGCATTGTTGGATGACCCCCACGTCGAGGGTGTGATTATCGCTTTGCCTCTGCACCTGCACGCAGCAGCTTCCATCAAGGCGATGCGGAAAGGAAAGCATGTGTTGTGCGAAAAGCTGATGGCCCACAGCGTCCATCAGTGCAAGGAGATGGCGCGGGAAAGCAGCGCGTTGGACAAGCTGTTGGCCATCGGCCATCAACGCCACTACAGCATTCTCTACGACAACGTGGCCCACATGATCCGCCGCGGGCTGATCGGCGACATCCATCACATCCGAGCTCAGTGGCACCGGGGCAACATGCCTGGCAGCGACAGCTGGGAGCCGCCGCTGCCCGACGCCACGCTGGCCAGCCAGATGGAGTCGTATCAGCGCGAATCGGAGGAACTCTTTGGGCCGCTGGCCGAGATGGCCGCCGAAGGGGCCTGGCAGGCCATGTGGAGTGACCAGCGGCAGCAAGCCGAAACCAAGCGGCGGTTGCGGATGATCCGCCTGCTGGACAAGCACGTCGATGCGGCCAAGTACGGGTACCAGCCGGTCCAGCTGGTCGGGCCGGAGGGCAAGGCGACTACCTTGCCGGCCATCGAAGAGCTGATCCGCTGGCGGTTGTTCCACAGGACCGGGGGCGGCCTGATGGCGGAATTGGGTAGCCACCAGTTGGACGCGGCCAGCATCTTCATCAGCAAAGCGCACGGGGACGGCACCCAAAAAGTACACCCCTTGACCGTTTCCGGCGTGGGCGGCCGCCATCTGTTTCCCTTGGACCGTCAGGTCGACGATCACGTTTACTGCGCCTTCGAATTCCCCGCGCCCGATTACGAATCGGACCCCAAACACAAACGGATTGTCGTGACCTATTCCTCCATCAACGGCAACGGTTTTGGCGGTTACGGTGAAATCGTGATGGGAACGAAGGGCACGGTGATCGTCGATCGCGAATGGGACGTGCAACTGCTGGCCGACGATCGTCAGACGGCCGTGCAAGCGGCCAGGTCGGGCCCGGTCGTGCTGGATACCACCGAAAGTGGCTACGCGCCGACCGCCCAGCGACAGGAATCCTCCGGTCCGGTTAGCCGGGGCTACACCGAGCAAATCGAGCATTGGGCCTGGTGCATCCGCCATCGCGACCCGCTCAATAAGCCCCGCTGTGATGCCAAGACCGGTCTGGCGGATGCGGTCATCGCCCTGGCCGCGAACATGGCCATCCGGCAGCAGCGACGTTTTGAGTTCGATCCCGAGTGGTTTGACGTCCAGAGCGACGTCACCCCGGAAGGTATCGCACCGGATCTCCAGCGATCGGAGTACAAGGTATGAACCTCGCAGCCGAACAACGCGAAGTTGGCCAGGAAAATTTTTATGCGGCCGTCGGCAGCCGGCTGACGCAAGGCGAGCTGCTGCGGGAAACGCTGGGCGCGCAACTGGCCACCAAAGAGGGGCTGGGCGGCAAATACTTTGGCTACGGCCAGCCCGATCGACCGGTGCGGATCGGCATCATCGGGACCGGCGATGAAGGGGGCGTGTTGATCGGGGCGCTCAACCCCCGCTACGTAACGGTCGTGGCCATCGCCGACATTCGGCCCTATAACGTTTATCGGGCATTCCACGGTGACAAATCCTCGGCCAGCGCCCGAAGTGCGCGACCAGGCCTGATGGCCATCTACGGCTGGCCCAACGAAGAGACCGCTCGAGCCCAGGTTAAGGTCTACAGCGACGCGTACGAAAAACTTTTGGACGACGAACAGGTCGAGGCCGTGATCGTCGCTTTGCCTTTGCACCTCCACGCAGAAGCGTCCATCAAGGCCATGCGCAAAGGCAAGCACGTGCTTTGCGAAAAGTTGATGGCGCACAGTGTCGGCCAGTGCAAAGAAATGGCTCGGGTCGCCCAGGCAGAAGACAAGCTGCTGGCCATTGGACACCAGCGACACTACAGCGTGCTGTATGACCACGCGGTCCAGCTGGTCAAAAAAAACCTGATCGGCCAGATCCACCACATCCGAGCTCAATGGCACCGCGGCAACCTGCCGGGCAAGGACAGCTGGCAACCGCCGCTGCCCACCGATCCCCGGATGCGGGACGAGCGGGAGCAATTGCAGGGGGCCCTGGAGGAGGCCCAGCAGAATTTTGCCCGCGTCAAAGAGGAAGCTCGTCAGAAAGTCACCGACGAAAAGCACTTGCAGGACCTGGCCAAGTTTGACGGCGAGCTGGAGTCGCGGCCGCGGGAAGTGACAGCGCTGAAAGCCCAGCTGGCCGCGCTGGTACAGGAGGGCCAGCCCGATCCGCAGCGGCGCCAGCAGTTGCTGGAAAAAATCGAGGCTCACGAGACCCGCTTGGCCGCGGTCAGGAAACGCTACCTGCAGATCCTGGGGCTGGATCCCCGCCAGTACGACACGACCGCCCTGCAGGACAAACTCGAAATCCTCACTCACCGCTTGCGCGACGCCGAACTGGTGACGAAGGTCAAGGATTACGGTTACGTCGACCGGCAAGTGGGCGGGCAAACGGTCACGGCCCTGGAAGAACTGATCCGCTGGCGACTGTGGGACCGCACCGGCGGGGGGTTGATGGCCGAGCTGGGAAGTCATCAGCTGGACGCAGCGGGGATTTTCATTAGTGCGCTGCGGAGCGACGGGCGGAAAGCGCGGCCGTTGAGCGTCACGGCGGTGGGCGGCCGCCACCTCTTTCCCCACGATCGCGACATCGACGACCACGTCTACTGCTCGTTCGAATTCCCCGCTCCCCAGTACGATCCCCAAAAGGCCCCTGAAAAAAAGATCGTCGTCTCGTATTCCTCCATCAACGGGAACGGTTACGGCGGTTATGGCGAGACCGTGCTGGGAACCGAGGGAACGCTGATTCTGGACAAAGAACAGGAAGTGCTGCTGTATCAGAAATGGAACACCGGCCGTTATGTGGGCGTGGGAGGCAGCCCAGAAAAGCTGGCTCTGGTCACCGCCCCGGAGGGCAGCCCCGAAGGCCGTCTGGGCCGCGACGCCCTGGAGGGGACGCTCAGCCGCGGCTACACCGAACAGATCGAACACTGGGCCTGGGCCATCCGCCAAAAGCAGGAAGGCCAGCCGCTGACGGTTCCGCTGCGGTGCAGCCCCCAGGTGGCCCTGGCCGACGCCGTGATCGCGTTGACCACCAACCTGGCCATCGAGCGCGGCAAACAGCGAGGGGAAAACTGCCGGATCAATTTTGAGGAGGCCTGGTTCGATCCGGAAAGTGACGAAACGCCCGAGGGGGAAACACCCCGGGTCGACCGGCCCGAGTATCGCGTGTGAGCGGTCGGGTTTTTGGCGGGCCGCGGCTGGCGGCTGGCGGCTGAAACAGCGCCCAAGACGAGACCCAGCCGCAACGCGACGCCATGCGCCAGCCTGGGGCTGGCGGCCCCAGGACCGATGCGACCCGCGAGTAACGAGCCGCGAAGCGGCGCCATGCATCAGCCTGGGGCGCCAGCCCCAGGAACCGCGGTCGGATAAAAAAAGAGCCGCGAAGCGGCGGCATGTAAA
>CAYFZZ010000177.1:0-5581 GCA_964347545.1 uncultured Planctomycetaceae bacterium
CATCGACTTGTCACCCGACGGTAAGACTCTCGTTTTCTCTTCCGCTGACGGTGACCTCTACCTTTTTGACATCTCGCAATCCACGGCGACGCGGCTTACTGATACCGACCGCACTGAGAGCTACCCGTCATTTTCGCCGGACGGAAAACAAATTGCGTTCGCCGCGGCAGAGAGCGATTCGGCACCCTCTCGGATCTTTGTGCTTGACCTTGACGATCATTCAATCGTTGAAGTGACCGCCAGCAACGAACAATCCGATATATTGCCCCGTTTCACACCGGACGGTGGACGAATCGTTTTCGCACGCTCCTATCGGCACCGCCCGTACAGTCTTGGCGGATGGACATGGGACATGTGGGACGTTTGCAGCATCGGCGTTGACGGCAGCGGACTATCTCGCTTGACAAATGAAGCGTACTATCAGCTTTATCGTATCGTCCCGCGCGCCGACGGAACGTTCGTTTATGCTGCCGACACAATGGGCCTTGAAGACGATCCTCGCGCGGCTCTGTACACGATTTCGCCAGACAATGAACCGACTCGAATCATACCGGACACCGGCACCAGCAACTCAAGCGTCAATGCCTGGGCGTCGGATCCGATGGTCGGCCCCGATGGTAAGGTGATGGCTTTTTGTTCTGATCGCACGAAGCCGTTTTGGTATGACGTCTGTAAAATGACGGGCGACGATGATGTCACATGCCTAGTGGGCTCCAAGTCACGCTACAACCGGTACCCCGATTTCTATCCCGACGGGCAACGAATCATATTTCTCGCCGGAGTTGACTTCAATGCTGGTAATCGCCCGGTCTACAGCCTGTGGGAGGTGTCGGCGAATGGCCAAACCAAAGAGCTAGCGTCGTCCGACCTATTTACGAATCCGACCAACTGGTTGACTCCAGAAAGAGCAGAACCATCGCATGCAACGGAGCCGGCGGCCGGGCCGGTCTCAGATGGAAAGTCTTCAGCGCCGGCCCGCTGATGCGTTGCGTTCTGCGGCAGAGTTACTCGTGGCGTAAACTTCGGAAGGCTCCTTGATGAAACGTGCATGTTACGAATGGACTGGTGCATCGGCCGCTCTAATTGCAGTGGTGCTGGCCGGGTACTGGGGCGCATCGTTGATTAACAATGACGTGGACTTTTACCTCGCGTTCGGAGACTTCGTGCATGTGAAGGCAGCGGACGGTGTTTTCACCTTTTGCGATCACATCGCAAACCTCGCCGTAATTCGAGTAATTGATAGCGGAGGACAATTCACGCCGAGACCGGTTCGATCAATTGGCTGAACTTTCTCCTGGCTGGGATGTCGCCTTCTGACATTCCAAGACAGCTCGCCGATTTGGTCCGTTCACACAAGCATATTGGTTCCATGTATCCTTTTCGTTCTGCTGTCAGCATGGGGATTCCATGGCATGCGCCGAGTGAACGTCGTGAGCCATACAAGGTAGACTCATGACGTGGTTGTCGATGGCGATCGCCCTCTCGGCAAATTGACGCACGTTCGATTGGATGCAAACTTTGGTGGTTCCTTGTTGTTCACTCCCATAACACGGGGCGACCACAAATTCCTTCTGTTGGGGAAACGGAAAGAAAGGTGGTTAGATGGACGGCCGTGTGGTATGATTTGGATATGACACTCCAAGAACTTGAAAAAACGATTTCGGACCTGTCGCCAGAGGAACTGGCAAGATTTCGCGAATGGTTTTTCGCATTCGATGCGAAAAATTGGGATCAGCAGTTCGAGGCTGACGTTGTCGCCGGACGACTGGACGATTTGGCTGATGAGGCTATTCGCGAATATCGTGCAGGCAAATCGACGGAACTATGAACCATTTCGCCAGTCCGGGCTTCTGGCGCTGCTACAACGCGCTCCCCGCCAACACTCAAAAACTGGCCGACAAGAACTTTGCGTTGCTTCGAGCTGATCCCGATCATCCGTCATTGCATTTCAAAAAGGTTGGCCGATCCGCTCCGCCCGCGTCGGTTTGCAACACCGAGCGTTAGCCGTGGAAGCGGACGATGGTCTACTCTGGTTTTGGATCGGCAGCCACACCGACTACGAGCGGATGATCAACACGTAATCGCCGTCTCGTATCATCGCGACAGAACAAAGTGGTGAACCCGAGCGGCTACATCTCCGGCAAATCATCCGTTAGACTATAGGCAAGGAGTTTGGTCATTCCCGCTCGTTCGCGATGGTCCGCCGCCGGGTTACCTTTGTCGTTCACCAGGACGATCATTCGTACTCGTACTCAGTGCAACGGTACTCGTACTCGTACTCGAACTCGAAGCGGGTAGCCCTGGAGAGACCGAGTTTTGACCACGAACGACTGGATGTTTACCGTCTGGCGATAGATGACGTCGCCTTCTCCGATCGCATCGCCCAAACGCTAACTGGAAGGAATCGACCCGTGCGGGATCAATGGCTGCGGGCTGCCCAATCCATCCCGCTGAATATTGCGGAGGGTAACGGCAAACAAAGCCTCACGGACCGAGACGGTCGCCGAGGTGGGAATCGAGTACGAGTACGAGTACCGCGATGCTGAGTACGAGAACCTATGAACGTTGCCCTGCCTTTTGTAGAAGGATAGACTGTTGGGGACGGTCAGCCGTCCCGGTCACGGCCCATTGCCGTCCCCAAACTTAACGAACCATCGATTGAACCGAAGCCGACGGCCAAGTCCAACTGAATGGTAAATCAAACTCGCCGGCTCGGTTAATCGTGTCGTTATCTGGCTACAGAACAGCGATGCCAACTATGGAACCCGCATACCTGCCCCCAAAGTCGTGGGCCGCCTGATACGAAAGACCTATCCATCGCTCGCGGTCGCCGATCTCAAGCAGACTCCACCGGGCGATTGCCGACGTCAACTCCATTCGTCTGCCAACCCGCTGCACCGTGGCCGTAAAAACGATCAGAGAAACACAGATATGACGAACACAGAAAACAGCTTTCCATGTCCCCACTGTGCCAAGCTGTGGGATCGCATCGAAACCCTGGAAAGGGAGAAAGCGAAAGCTGAAGAGGAAAGAGCGAAAGTTCAGGAAAAGAAAACCAAGGCTGATCGGCAAATGAGTTTGCTTCTTCCGATCCTTATTTTATGGGCAGTCCTCAGCACGGCTAGTCTGCCGATTCGGCTATTCACCCTGTGACTCATGTCCTCCGCAGGCGACGATCGGCTGCGTTGCAGAAAAGTAATACCCGTACGACGGGGCACATTCTTTCAACTTTCAAGACACCGATGCCCTGATCGAGCGGCTGGAAACGGCCACCTCCCCATCCGTTACGCACGGAGTCACGGGCCGTGCGGATTCGAAAAGCATTCCCGGCGTGCCGGGATTCGCCGCGGACTGGTGAACGGGGCTGTTATCCGCTGCGGGCAGGACCATCAACAACGCATCCTCGACACAAAATGGCACTCCCGACTGAAGTCAACCTGCCTCGCGCACATACAGCCCGCTATCCCGACCGATGTGTACGGTGTGAAGGCACCACGGATGGTCATACCACACGACTGCGGACGCATACCATCGGATGGTGGACCGCTGTTTTGTGGGCATTTGGCCAGGGATTCACAACCCAAGTCCCGACATGCCGTTCATGCGGCTGGAAAATACGTGTGCAACGCATGGGTGGAATACTCCTGACGCTCACCCTTGCGGCTCTGTTCATGATTTTTCTCTGGCCCCACATCGATGATTTCGTCGCCAAAGCGTGGCGCAAGTGGGTCGCGCTCGGGTTGATTCTATTTTGCTTGACACCTTATTTTGTATGAAATACTTTTTGGCCACCCGCGATTGATATCACGGCCTTTAAGGACAGCGTCGATTATGAGTTTCGTAGTTTCGACTATGCCCACGAGTTTGCCGAGCTGAATGGAGACGCGGAGTGGGTCAAAATATCGTGATCCATAAATTGCCGATCACAAGGCCATGAACCGAAGTCGTGGAGCCGGGTGGCTTGGAAAACAACATTACATCTCGCGACTCGGTTATCGCGGACGTTCAACGTTAGATGAAGGGTGAAGATAGCATGAACAGCAACGAAACCTCTGGCCGATTCGGAACAGCGATTGGCGCAGTGTTGATTTTGGCTGTGGTCATTTTCGCCTTGTTTTTCATGTTCAAGCAGCCCACGGCCTCCAGCACCACGGGGACGATGCCAGCCGGCGGCATTCAGTATGCGGTCACGCCTCTGAGTGTAACCCGCAATGTCGAAGGTCAGTACGTGGTCGAAGCGGAGATCGTGAGGAAAGACGCTTGGCATTGGGTAGAAGTCTCTGTTCACAACATCGGCGTAACAGGGCACACAGAAGCCGCGGCAAAGCTCGTTTCCGAGCTGCCCAAAGGTCCCATTCCTGAACGCTTTGTGCTGAAATTCCTATCTGATGCGATTGACTCTGACGGAAAAGGCTCCTCTCTTCGTTTTGACCTGGAAATCAACGCAAACAAACATCTGGGGCTTAGTCAGTCCAGCAGCCAACGAAGCAACAACATTTCTCTCGAGCCGATGGACGCGCCGAGCGAATAAGGGATAGTTCCGCGCAGCGGACCACAGGATGAACCTGACTGGCATTCCGCTGGGCTGCGTGCCAGCAGGTGATTTTGGTCGTTCGGTGGGGGGGAAGATGCAACTGACGGTTGCCCTCTTGGTGATCCCCGCCACCGCCCCGGGGTCAGGAACTGCGCCACTTCAACGCACCCGGAGTCTTTGGCAAGTCTGTCGATGACCCCGTGGTTCTCCTTCTGACTGCCACCGCCGCGGGGGCGGCGCGACACCTCGGACGGCAGCTCGGGTTGGATTTGGAAAGACTGGTCGACTGGCACCAAGAGGCGGAAGGCCGGCAGGCAGTGGTGAGGTACGAGTGAGCCCTTGAGCGGGGGTTCATCGAACCGTTCCGACGGTCTCTGACAGGGCCGCCGCGCGCTCGCCTCGTCCTCAGCACTCATGGCCGCAAGGACGAAAGTCCAGTGTGAAGAGCACGTTGTGTCATCCGCCCCGGTCGGCCAGGCGTGCCCTGCCCACCGGTCTCGCCCACTCCCCGCTGGCCCTCCCGCCACCGACTGCTCAGCCTGCGTCGACCCCTTCCCGACACCGTCCCGGCCGGCGCTTTGACACTCGCATCGCTGTCGGTTAGTTTCAGTTAAGTCGACACTATTCGTCAAAATAAGCGAAGGCTGACTTCAAAAAGTCTGTTTGCTGCCTTCATGGCGGTCGGCGGTGCGCGTCAAAATTAGCGAAGGCTGACTTAAAACCAGCCTATCAGCAATATGATTTTGGAGGGCAGAATCATGTCCAATGTATTGTCGCAAATGAAAAAGAAATATGCACTTTGGCGCAAATTTCTGGGTACTCGTCACTCCCTTGCTCCCACCAATCCGAAATTGACGCTGGAACCTTTGGAATCACGTCTGTGTCTGGCCGCACAGTTCTTGGACATGACTTATCTTACTGCCAGAGCGGAAGTCGCCTTAGACGACGGCAGTCAGATCGTCTTCGAACAAGTTGATCCAGCCACTTCAACCGGAACGGGAGTTATCGACGCCTTTGTTAGAATCGGAACAGACAACGATGATGATC
>CAYFZZ010000178.1:0-3171 GCA_964347545.1 uncultured Planctomycetaceae bacterium
ATGCAATACACTGCCGACAAAAGACAGACACAGCAAGAAACAGCAGCAAAAGACACGACATTCAATGTTGCCCAGCCCAATGGCGCATTCCATAACTCGGCACTTGATGCATGTCGGCATGCCATGTATGCCGAATGCCTGATCTGTCTTAGCTGAGTAAAACAGGAGGTCGCTAGAGGAAAAACACAGGAAAAAAACAGACTGCTCAGCGCGGTCAGCTCATCAACACAGCTCATCAATGCATTGTGTGTCCTGGCAGAACCACTCGGCGGCGCAATTCTGGACGCGTGCTGCATTGCGTGTCCTGGGAACGGGGTTGACGGTGCTGCATTGCGTGTCCTGGGAGGGGGGTTCTGGGAGGGGGGTTGGGCACTGGTCGGGGGGTGGGGAGGGTTTTAGAATCGCATGGTCGATCCAGGCAGCGGGTGAGGGGAGACGTGGGTGGGCTGGCCATACTGGGCCACCGGAGCTCGAACGGTTTGTGGGCGCATGAATATTTTGTTAATCGGATACCGCGGGACGGGCAAAACCAGTGTCGCTCGGCGGCTCGCTTTGCGGCTGGGCTGGAACTGGGTCGACGTGGACGTGGAGGTCGAGCTGGCGGTGGGTCGGCCGATCGCCACGATCTTTGCCGAGGAGGGGGAAGAGGCGTTTCGCGACCGCGAGACGGCCGTTCTGCGGCAGCTGGTCCAGGGGGACCACCAGGTGCTGGCTCTGGGGGGCGGGGTGGTCCTGCGGCCCGTCAACCGGGCATTGATCGAGGCGGCCGGCCAGGTGGTCTGGCTGAGGGCCTCCCCCGTCACGATCCACCAGCGGCTGGTCGACGATCCGCTGAGCCGCAGCCAACGTCCGAATTTGACGGCAGACGGGGGTTTACAGGAAATTATTGCCGTTCTGGCCCACCGGGAGCCGCTTTATCGACAGTGCGCGGACCTGGACGTCGATACCGAACAGAAGGACGTTGGTGTTGTGGCCGACGAAATCATCTCGCGGCTGGATCTGACGCCAGTCGATTGATCGAATGCCGTAAAGCTCGTGTTCGACCTGCCCCTCGAATTCCGGCTGGCCGTTTGCATGTTGGTCGGTGCTCTGGCCGGCAGCCTCGTGAATTTCGGGATTTACCAGTTTTCCTGGCAGCCGCGGCCGATCAGCCCTTGGGGGCGGCGGCCCGCCGGCTTGCCACCCCGCCAGGTGGCGGACCGGATTCCGATCTTGGGGTGGCTGTGGTTGCGCCGCGAAGCAGATGTCCATGGCCGGGGATTCTGGATTCGGCCTTTCCTGCTGGAGCTGTTGACCGCCGCCGGCTTTGCCGCTCTGTATGCCTGGGAAATCGAAAATTTCCGCTTGTTTGCTCACGTCTTCGCTGTGCCGCCTGCCAGCCCGCTGCTCCAGGACCGCTTGTTGGCTCCCCTCTCGCCAGCCCTGGCCCACTGGCCGTTGCTGAGCCATTACGTGTTGATCGTGCTGATGCTGATGGCGACCTTCATCGACATCGACGAGAAAACGATTCCCGATCAGGTCACGGTCCCGGGCGTGCTGATCGGACTGGCTTTGGCCACGCTCTGCCCCTGGTCGCTGTTGCCCGGCATGACCTTTCTGTTGCCAGCTATGGTACCGCAGACCGAGTTTCTGCACCTCGCATCGCCAGGCCCCTGGCCGCGAGCACTGAATGGCGGCGTGCCCAATCATGAATCGCTATGGCTGGCCCTGACCTGCTTCTGGCTCTGGTGCTTTGCGCTCCTGCCCCGCACCTGGCATGGACGTTACGGCTGCCGCCGAGCGGTCCGCTACTTTTTCGCCAAGATCTTCCGGGAACCCTCTTCGTTGCGAATTTGCGGAATTTGGATCAGCGGCAGCCTGGCGATCACTGGCGTCTGGTGGACATGTGGTTTCTCTTGGGCGGGGCTGCTCTCCAGTCTGACCGGCATGGCTGCCGGGATGGTGATTATTTGGGCCGTGCGGCTGGTGGGGGGTGCGGTGTTGAGGAAGGAGGCGATGGGGTTTGGCGACGTGACGCTGATGGCGATGATCGGCGCGTTCACGGGCTGGCAAGCGATTCTGATCATCTTTTTCCTTGCCCCTCTGGCCGGGCTGGTCGTGGGCCTGCTGCAATTCCTGCTCCATCGCACCCAGGTCATCCCCTACGGCCCGTTCCTCTGCCTGGCGACGCTGGTAACGCTGGTTTACTGGTCACCGATCTGGGTCCACCTTCAGCCGGCCTTCGCCGTCCGCGGGCTGATTCCGATCACGATGGTCGCCTGCCTGGTGGTTTTGGCGGTCTTGTTGGGTGGCATGCAACTGGTCAAACGGCTGATTTGGCGTTAACACGATTCCGCTCGGCCCGCCCCCCGACTGCCCTTGGCCCCTGGGGCCAAGGGAAACCGGTCTCGCAGCCCAATTTTGCTCGTCCCCGTTCTTTCCGCTCGCACTGCTGGCCACCCCAAACCGGGCTTGTCTCGCGCCACCCTGTTTGCTATCGTCCCCGCCCTCTTCTTCAGCACACCAGCGATTTGCGGGAAGTGTCATGCCAGCCAACTTCTTTTCAGCGACCATGCCTTGGCCGTGGATAGCGGTCTGCCTGTGGTTGACCACTTGCACCAGTGGTTGTTCTATCCTGGCAACGACCATGTGGATTGTCGATCCGAACGACGTCGACGCCGAATATGCGGGGTTGACGGAGCGGCGGGTGGTGGTGGTCTGCGAGGCGGACAAATCTCTGCCTTTTGACAGCTACACGGTTACGGACGACTTGGCCGTTCGGGTCGGTCGGCTCCTGCGGCAGCATGGGGACGAGATTGATGTCGTACCGCCAGCAGAGATCAACGACTGGACGGACCACAACGAATTAACGTCGTATTACGAGCTGGGGACTGCCATGCAGGCCGACCTGGTCGTGGTCATCCATTTGGAAGACTTCCGCGTCCGCCAGGGTAGCAGCATGTTGCAGGGCCAGGCGCACGTCGAGGTAGAGATTCTGGACGTGGCCGCCGGCGAGGCCGTCGGCGAGTTGGAATCGATCGATTCGTCCTATCCCCCCAACAACGGGATTCCGGCCGATCTATCCAATCGGCGATTTGAAGAGCGGTTTCGCCAACGGTACGTGAAGGTGTTGGCCGACCAGGTCGCTCGTCGCTTCTACGACCACGACTCGCGGGCCAGCCTCAAAACGGA
>CAYFZZ010000179.1:0-3001 GCA_964347545.1 uncultured Planctomycetaceae bacterium
AATCGCTGCAACCGCTCCGCGGTTGAGTTGCGAAGCATCGCTGCCACCGCTCCGTGGTTGGCTTGCGATTGAGATGCTTGGAGGACGGGCACTCCTGCCCGTCCCCCGCATCCCGCATCCCGAAACCCGAAACCCATCACCCCCTCTCCCTCTCTCCCCCTCACCCGTAGCCCTGACCCTCTCTTTGCGGCTTGGCGCCTTTGCGTGAAACATAATTTGGAACAGGAGGACGCGGAGGTCGCGGAGAGGCAAAATGATCCGGCGGATGTTGCCTCAGCGCGCCTGGCGGTCGATGGATGATTGTTGATTGTTGAAGTGAGGCCGCACGTTTCGTGTGCCTTCCACTTCGCAAATCAACAATCGCAAATCATCAATCATCAATCTTCTGCCTCTGGCGGTGGACCTGCCTCCTCTCCCCCTCCCCCCTCTCCCTCTCTCCCCCGCTCTCCCTCTCCTCTTCCGCCGCTTCCCCCGCCACTGCCTGCAAGAGGCCCACCACCACCTGGGGGGCGGTCTGGCGGGAGTCGGCGGACGAGATCAGCCAGTGCAGCAGGTCGCACCCGGCGCAGACGTAGGAGATATTGGCCGCTTGACCGCGAGCGTCCAGGCCGTAGGTTTTGCTGAACTCGCTGTGGCCCCAGGGGGTGAGCAGGAAGGCCAGCGTGAAGAAGCTGGCCACCAGGAATCCGTTCAGGAAACCGAGCACCCCCGCGCCCAAGACATCCAGCAGCTTGGGCAGCGCCAGCGGCGGCCGATCGGAAAACAACACAAAATACGCTCCGTAAGCGACCGCCAAGGTGGCCACGCCGATGCTGAGGAAGGTCAGCAGATAGCCCAGCGGAGCGTTGGTGGCGGCCGGCAGCCTGGCGGCGGCCAGGGGGGTGAGGAAGACGGCCATGTAGACCGACAGGAGGACGTGGAACGACAACACCCAGGTGCTGTAGAACCCGACGCTGAGGGCGATCACCACGAACGCTGCTCCGGTGAGCACGGCCAACCAGAATACCATGGCGGTTTACCCCACAACGCGTTCGACTTCTTCCAGGCTGGTGATCCCGGCGTCGACCAACCGCAGCCCTTCGCTTTTCAGGTTCCCCCGGCTCTGCTGTTCCCCTTCCGCCCGCAGCCTGGTGGCGACGGTTGGATCGTGGGCCAGTTCGGCCCGCAGCTGGTCGGTCACCACCAGCAGATCGGCGATGGCGGTGCGTCCGTGGTAGCCGGTTCCGCCGCAAAAATCGCACCCCTCCGGCTGGAAGACCTGTCCGCCGGTCGAACCCGCCTGCGGCCCTTCCCCCCCCACGCTGGGGGCCGGCTGGGCCGGCTTCCGGCAGCGAGGGCACAGTTTGCGGAGGAGGCGTTGGGAGACGAGCAGGCTGAGCCCGGAGGCGAGCAGCATGGGTGACACGCCCAGGTCCAGCAGCCGCAGGACGGCCGTGGCGTTGCTGCTGCAGTGAATCGTGGCCAGCACGAGGTGGCCGGTCTGGGCGGCGCGGAGCGCGATTTCGGCGGTCTCTTCGTCGCGGATCTCGCCCACGCAAATCACGTCGGGGGCCTGCCGCAAGATGCTCCGCAGCGCGCTGGCGAAGGTGATGCCGGCTTTTTTGTTGATCTCAATCTGGCTCACCTCCGGCAGGGTGGCTTCAATCGGGTCCTCGACCGTGATCACGTTGTGCAGATACCGATCTAGCTGGTTCAGCATGGCGTACAGGGTCGTGGTCTTGCCGCTGCCCGCCAGGCCGCAGACCAGGACCAGCCCGGAGGGGCGGGCCAGCGCTTCGGCGATCAGCGACCGCTGGTGCTGGGTAAAGCCGGCGTCGTCCAGCGTAAATTTTTCCACGGCCTGATTGCGGACGCGGACGGTCAGCTTCTCGCCGTGTTGCGAGCCGCTGCTGGCCACGCGGAAACCATAGTCGACCTGCCCCCTTTTGGCAGTGAAGGCCCCATCCTGCGGTCTCCGCCGTTCGGCGATGTCCATGCCGGCCAGGGCCTTGATGCTGTTAATGACCGCTCGGCCCTGGGCCCCCGGCAGGTCGCGCAGCGGTCGCAGGGTGCCGTCGACCCGCAACCGCACCGCGTAAGACGACGGGTCCTGGGGATCAATCAAGATATCGCTGGCCTCTTGCCGGAGGGCGTCGTCGATCAGCCCCGAGATTATTTCGGGGATGTGCGTGTCCGTGGCCGCAGGGGCGTCGGCCTCAGCGATGACGGCGCCCGGGGCGGCGTCGGGTCGCACTTGGACGGGAGGCGGTACGGGCTGCTGGTCCAGCCCGCCAAACAGCTCGCCCAGCCAGCCCACGATCCGGTCCCGGGCGCTGCCGGTGGCAGGACGCCGATCCGCTGAGCCCGTTGCGGGTCGGTGCTGACTGGCCTGATAGATCCCCAGCCGGACCAGCAGGACCAGGGGCCCGGCGGCCAGCGCGACGATTTGGAGCAGCGGCCGGTAACGAGCCGCCACGGGCAAGCTGCGGTCCAACCGCTGGAGCTGGTCCAAACCCAGATAGAACCAGGCCAGTAAGAAGGCCAGCTTCCAGATGCTGAAAGGGAAAGGTACCGCGGGCGCCGGCAGGGCGGCTTCGAGCAGCATAAAAATGGGCGGTGTGACCATCAGGCTGAGGAAAACCCCCGAGCTCCCAATCCAGTGTGCCGACAAGAACTGATCCAGCGCATGGTACCAGACAGCCACCTGCCCTTCCAACCACAGGCACGCCCCGCGGCCGGCGGGATGCGGGTTGCGGGTGGCGGGTGGCGGGTGGCGGGTTGCGGGATGCGAGAGGCGGGAGGCGGGTTGCGGGATGCGAGATCCTAGATCCAACTCACCACTCACCACTCACCATTCACCACTCACCATTCACCATTCACCATTCACCACTGCCCACTGCCCCCAGACCTGACCAAAGCATCATGTCGATCCTGTTGATCCTGTCCAAATTGAACAACCGCGCCGCCCAAAAAAGCTGCCTGACTCCCTGGCGGAGGTGGTCCGGCGGTAGACGGGTAGGCC
>CAYFZZ010000180.1:0-9333 GCA_964347545.1 uncultured Planctomycetaceae bacterium
CCCTAACCCCTTCTTGCCAGCCCTCGCTAGTCGTCGCGAAAACCCAGCACGACCAGCAGGCAGGGGCCGCCGGCAATCACGTTGATCCCCCCCTCCCGCGCCGCAGCGATCGCCTCGTCGCTCTCTGCCCCCGGCTGCATCCAGAGGTGCCGGATCCCTAGGGCAACCGCCTGCCGCACAATCTGCTCGGTCACCGCCGGCGGCGTGATCACCGACACCCCGTACACCGGCTCGGGCAGCGACGCCAGATCCGGATAGGCCTTCAAGCCTTCAATCTCGTCCGCCGTGGGGTGCACGGGAAACACCGGCCGACCCGTTTGCTGGTAGACCCGCAACACCTTGTTGCCATACTTGGCTCGGTTGGGCGAAGCCCCCACCACCGCGTGCGGGCCGCCGGCCAGGAATTGTTCGACTTGCGGATCCATCGTCCTCTCTCCCCCCCACTTGCCGCTCTCCAAAACCGCCCGCACCATAAAACAAGTGCGTCGTGAAGAAAATGGGGCACACTAAACATCGATTGCTGCTTGCGCGTGGGACCATCGTGTGGCCGCGGCCGGGGTGGTTCCCGTTGGACTGCCCTCCAGCGGTTCCGCACGGCTCTTTTGCCGACCCGCAGATCCGGCTATAAAACCGAAGGTCGCACGGGGCGGCCCGACGCGGACCCTCTGGCTGACAAGAGGTCAGATCGAATATGGAACCCAAACGGATTTCGCCCGATGCGGTTCCCGCCGCCTTGGAAAAGGCGCTCCGCTACCGTCTGCTGAAGGAACCGCGGCAGGCCGAGAGCATTTGCCGGGACGTGCTGCTGGTCGATCCGGGCAACCAGGAGGCCACGATCATGCTGTTGTTGGCCCTCACCGATCAGTTCGCCAGAGAAAAAGCCTCAGCGTTCGATGCGGCCAAGGCCCTCTTAGGCTCGCTGGACAACCCCTATCACCAGGCCTACTACGACGGGATCATCAAGGAACGCTGGGCCGCCGCTCAACTGGCAGATCAGATGCCCCGGGAAATCGCCCTGGACTGGTTTCGCCAGGCCATGCGTGCTTACGAGAAGGCGGAACCGCTGGCCGCACCGGGAACGCCAGACCCCGTCCTGCGGTGGAACACCTGTGCTCGGGTGATCCTCCGAGCGGAGGCTCGCAAGCGCGAGGCGCATGTCCGTCGGGACGTGGCGGCCGAATTCGGCGACGAGGTACCGCTGCGGTAGGCGGACCGCGGGCAGGTCGCACCCCCCGTTTCTCCGCGCCCCGGCGGCGATCAGGCGAACAGCCCCGAGACCGCTTCGGCCTTGACCAACTCGCGGGGCTGGTTGAGGTGGTTGTAGACGATCGTTTGCGGATGGATCCCGAAGGCGTGATAGATCGTCGCCAACAGCTCGCCTGGATGAACCGGTTTCTCTAGCGGCGCCGACCCGGTATCGTCACTCTTCCCGTACACGAACCCGCGGCGGATCCCCGCCCCTGCCAGGAGGGCCGTGTAACAATAAGGCCAGTGGTCACGACCGTCGGCGCTGTTGCCGTTCCCCGAGGTGCTAACCCCTTTCTGGGGGCTTCGACCAAACTCGCCCACCGCCACCACCAGGGTGTCTTCCAGCATCCCCCGCTGGTCCAGGTCGATCAGCAAGCCGGACAAGCCGGCGTCCAGCATCGGCCCCGACTGGTCCTTCATCCGCTTGGTCAGCCCCACATGGTGGTCCCAGGAATGGTTGTCCGAATTGGCCACCTTGGGCCAGATCACCTCGACCACGCGCGTGCCCGCTTCGACCAGCCGCCGCGCCATCAGGCAGCTCTGCCCAAACGTGTTGCGGCCGTACAGGTCGCGAATTTCGGCCGGTTCCTGTTCAATCGCAAACGCCTCGCGGGCTCGCTGAGAAAGCACCAACCCCAGCGCCCGCTGATAGTGCTCGTTGATCTTGTAATCCGCCACGGCCTTGTCGATCGCCGGCATGGTGGCATTGATCACGTCTCGCAGCCGGGCGCGGCGTTGCAGCCTGGCGGCAAAGACTTCCGGTCGCAACTTCAGATCGTCGACCTTGATTTTGTCGACCTTTCCCATGTCCATGTCATCTCCCGGAGGGTAGACCGTGTAGGGATCAAAGGCCTTGCCTAAAAAACCTGCCGTTCCCCCTTTGCCCACCACGTTGCTCTCCTGCAACGGTCGGGGCAGCATCACAAACGGCAGCATGGGATGTTGGACCGGTTTCAGCTGGACAATCTGGGAACCGAAGTTGGGAAAATCCTTGGGGCTGGGCGGTTCCAGCTGGCCCGACGGGCTGACCTTGTCCGTCGTATAGCCGGTCATCATCTGGTAAATGGCCGCCGTGTGGTTGAACAACCCGTTGGGCGAATAGCTCATCGACCGGATCAAGGTCACCTTGTCCATGACTTTCGCCAGCTGAGGCAGGATCTCGGTGAACTGGACACCCGGCACGTTGGTCGAGATGTTTTTAAAGGCACTGCGGACGTTATCCGGCACATTCTCCTTGGGATCCCACAGGTCCAGGTGACTGGGTCCCCCCTGCAGGTAGCAGAGGATGATGCTCTTGGCCTGCCCCCAACCCCGTCCGCCACCGGCGCCGGCTGCCGCCGCCTCGGCCTGAAAATGCAACAAGCTCCCCAGGCTCAACCCCAACATCCCCGCCCCCCCGGCTCGCAACACGTCCCGCCGCGTGGGCCGCAAATTTGCGTCGCACAGATCTTTCGCTCGGGCACCAGGAAGAATGATCATCGTCGGACTCCAGTTACGGGTTGCGGGTTTCGAGTTGCGAGTTTCGAGTTGCGAGATGCAGGGTTTCCGGATTCACGTCTTTCCGATATCCCGAATCGCGAATCCCGCAACTCGTAACCCGTAACTCGTTTAGTGATTAAACAAAAACGCGGGGCTGTTGATCAGGGCCCAGGCCAGGTCCTGGGCGACCGTCAGCCGTTTGTTCTCAAGTTGCTGCTGACTCGTTTGGACATCTTGCCGCACGGCGGCCAGCTTGGGATCGACCGGCAGGGGTTGCTGGGCATCCTGCAACTTTCTTTTCCGCTGCTGCAAGCCCTTATCCGGGGGCAAGGGCGTTTTGGCTCGGGCCACCGCCGCCAGCCGCTGTTGCAGTTCCCCATCCCTTTGACGGAAATACTCCCTCAACGCCTCCCGCTGTTGCTCGGTACGCTCCTCCGGCGAGCTGTGCAACAACATGGCCAGGACGTCGGTCGACACGTCTGCCTTGTCCGTATCGGCTCGGAAATAAAAACCGCTGGGACCGGTGAAATTGACGATTTTCAGCAGCAGGTGATTGACGCCCGGGGCCAGGTCCAACGTCACCCGTTCCTGGTCCGCGGCGGCTCCGCGGCCGACGTTGTTGGCCAGGACCTGTTTGCCGTTTAAAAATACCTTGATCCCATCATCGCTGCCCAGCGAGATCGGCAGCCGCGTGGCCGCCGGGACCACCACGCGGCGGTACAGATAGTTCGCCACGTACTGACCTTCAAACACCACGTGCACCTGGCCATCCTTCCAGGCGGGCCGGGCCTCCCATTTCCGCTGGCCCTCGGCAAACGTCTCGTCCAGATCGACCCCTTTTTCCGGGGGATAGGCGGTGTGGAAGGCCGCATTCTGATCGCTCGCAGAAAACGGGCCGACGTGGTACCAGCTGTCCAGCTGGATTTCCGGCTTGCGCACGGCCGCCACGTCCGCGTCGGTCACCGAGATGCGGAAGCGGCCCAGCGTGTGGGGGCTGTGGGGATATTCGTGGACCAAGGCAAACCGCAGTTCTTTTTCCCTGGCCCCCTCCAGCGGCTTTTTCAGCAGGTAGAACGCCACGTGGTTTTTGCCCGTCTGCGGGACCACCGCCCAGCCGGTGCCCGAGGCCGGATTAGGCTGCAGGGAATTGGCCACGGGATACTTGTCTTGCGAGAAGGTGGCCCAGGGATCGACCAATGCGATACCGGTCGCCGTCTCGGACTCGCCGTTGGCCAGGGAGAGCTGGAACTGGGAGAGCACGAAATTGCCGTTGGCGGCCCGCCCCGGCCCCGTTTGGGGAAGCGACTCGTGGGTCAGCGCCTCGAGGCGAATGGCCGTGATCCGGTCCAGATTGGCGCGGGCCACCACCGTGCGGGCGTCCTTGACCGGATTGGGGCCTTCGACCAGCAGCGACTGATCCGGCAACACGTTCAACGTCGCTCCTGCGGTCGAATCCGCCGCCACAATCTCCACGGGCCGCCAGGAGACCCGAGCGGCCTGAGCCGCCTCCCAGGCGGCGAATTTTTGCGGCAGCTGCTGCTGGTAAGCCGCCAGGGCCGCCTCGGCCTGCTTGATCGCCGCCTGCCGCTGCCGTTTCTGTTCAGCCCACGCCGCCGCATGCTGCTGTTGATACCGATCCAGCTCGGCCCGCGCCTCGTCGATTCGCTTTTGTCGAGCGGCTTGTTCCGCGGCGAGGGTGGGGGCCAGCTGGTCTTCCAGCCGCTGGAGGCTGGCGACCAGGCCCGCGTGATCGGTGTCGATAACGGCCATCGCCCTCCGCGTGGCGTCCACCTCCGCTTCGCTCGCCGGGCGGTTCAAGATCCGCATCACCAGGGTCTGAATCAGCTGCTCGTCGTCGCTGGTCTCGGCCACCAATCTGGCCAGCTCGTTTTGCGGATCCGCAATCGCCGCGGCGACCGTGGGCCCGCTGATCAACGCCATCACCGGTCCCAGCTCCAGTCCGCTGGCTCGTTCGCACTCGCAGGAGCTCTGTCGAGCGGGCCGGCCCATCGTGTCCAGAAAACCGCTGGGCAGCTTGATCCCCGCATCGGGCAACGCTGCTGCGCGGGTCCCCGGCGGCACGCCCGGCAACCGCGAAATCGATCCGGTGACCCGATAGATCGTGTCGTACAAGACCTCGGCCGGCAACCGTCGTGGCAAAGCGTGGGAATAATTCACCCGATCATCTTCGTTCCAGCGGTTCGTGCGAAACGACAACTGGTACGTCCGCGACTTGCAGATCAGGGTAAACATCTGCCGCACGTCAAACCCGCTCTGCACAAACTGCTCGGTCAAATAGTCCAGCAACTCCGGGTTCGTGGGCGGGTTGCCGGCTCGGATGTCGTCGATCGGTTCGATGATCCCCACCCCGAACAAATAGCCCCACAAGCGGTTCACATAGCTGCGGGCAAAGTAGGCGTTGTCGGGCGAAGTGATCCAGGCAGCCAGCTGCTGGCGGCGCGAGGCGTCGGCCGGCGCGTCGAACTGGCATTCGAAGGGAAACTGAGGTGGCGCAACCGTTTGTGTCCGTTCGTGCACCACCTCCCCCTCGGGCTGGTCGAAGACCACCTCGTACAACGGCTTGGCCCCTTCCACCGCCGTTCCCCCAATCTTCCTCTTCCCGCTGGCGGGGTCCTGTTTCAGACCCACCCGAGCGAAATAGGCGGCGGTCTCGTAGTACTGGTCCTGCGTCCAACGCTCGAAAGGATGATCGTGGCATTTGTTGCAGTTAAAGCGGATCGCCAGAAAGAGATGCGTCGTGTTCTCCATGATGTCCACGGGATCGCGCAGCACCTTGTAGTAGGAGGCGGCTGGGTTTTCCCGGTTGGAACCGTCGGCGGTGAGGATCTTGCGGGCAAACTGATCGTACGGCGTATTGCCCGCCACCTCCCCGCGGATCCACTGGCGAAAGGCGGCCGCCCCCTCCCGCGCGAGAAACTTGCCGTTGACCTGCAGGAGGTCCGCCCACTTGTTCGTCCAGTACTCGATAAAGTCCTCGCTGCCGATCAGCTGGTCGATCCGTTCCTCCCGCTTCTGCCGCGTGGGACGGGGATCGTCCAGAAAGGCGCGGACTTCCGTGGCGGTCGGCGGCAAGCCGGTTAAATCGAGATAGACGCGGCGGAGGAATTCGGCGTCCGTGGACAGTGGCGAGGGGCGGATCTTCAGCCGTTGCCACTTGGCCGCCACCAGCTCGTCCACGCGACCCCACGTGGGGGGTGGCTCCCACTGGAAGCCCTCCCGGTCGCCCATCACCGTCAACGTCGTCGCCGCATAGGCGCCCTCATAACGGGCCAACACCGGAGCCTCGCCGCGGCGGACCGCCGTCAGCACCCCCGCGCGATCCGCCGTCGCCACCTCGGTGTTGCCGCTGGTGATAAACGCCTCGTCCGTCACCTCCCGCGTTGTCCCGTCCGTGTAGGTGGCCACCACCCGCATCTCCTCACGCTGGGCCGGCTTCTGCAAAACCGGATTCTGCGGCGCTAGCTCAATACGGGCCACCCGCGGCACCTCCAGATCCAGCTGGCCCCCTCCCGCGATCCAGTCGCGCAAGATCCGATAGTACGGCTCGTCCGGTCGGATCAGCTGCCCCCCCTGGTGGGGAACGGCCGCGGTCGCCTTCAACAGCATCAGGCTGTCGTCCGGCGACGCCAGGTTGACCCGCCGCGAGGCGTGGTCGTCGGCCAAGGCGCGGAGGTCAAACAGAGCGTCGTAGCCGCGGAGGGACAGCTTGAATCCGTTCTGACCCTTGGCCGCCCCGTGACACGTCCCGGCGTTGCAGCCCAGCCGGGAAAGGACTGGATTGACGTCCTGGATGAAATCGATCTCCGTCGTCTGCCGATCGGTCGCCGCCGTGGCCGCATCCACCGGGGCGGGAGAAAAGCTGGCTTGCACCCGGCCGTCCGCCGGGTCGATCAGCCGCACCAGTCCGTCCCCGCCGGCGGCGGCCACCAGGCCGCTCTGCGGATGAAACGCCACCGCGTACACGGCCGCCTCCGGCACCTCCGTCCGAGCCACCACCTGGACACCTTGCGTGCGGTAGTCGGCGATCACCTTCTTCTCGTTCGCATTCCACTTGGCCACTTGCTTGGCCATGATCTTCTTCACGTTGTCCGGCAGCGTGCCGTCGAAGTTGTAGGCATACACAAACACCTGCCCGGCCCCGTCCAGGCTGCTGCCGGCGGCGATCCTCTTTCCGTCACGGCTGATGGCCAGGCTGGTGACGCGGCCTCGCATCGCCGGAAAATCGCGAATCACGTTGGCGTCATCGCCAATCACCCGCGGCGTCTGGCGAAACATGCGATACGCCTTGGGGACCCCGTCCGAACCGCCAATCACGATCTCGTTTCGCTGGGGATGCCTGGCGACCGCGAGGATCCCCCCTTTCAACGCCCCCGGGGTGATGGAGGTGACGTTGTCCATGAATCGTTGTTGAGCGAACTCGTACAGCTTGGCGGTCATGTCGCGACCGACCGAAACCAGATGCTTGCCGTCGGCGGAAAAGGTGGTGCCCAGCGCCCAGTCGTCGTGCGCGCCGTTGAAGAAGATTTGTTCGCCGGTCCCAGCGTCGATGGCCCGCACCGTGCGGTCGGTGCCGCCAAACGCCAGCGCACGACTGTCCGGGGACCAGCTGACCCCGTACACGGTGTCCGCGGTGACCGGCACCGACAACAACAGCTCGGCCTTCGCCACGTCCCACACCTGGACCTCGCCCATCCGAGCCGGCAGGCCCCCGGTCACGGCCAGCTTGGTCCCGTCCGGGGAAAAACGGATCGACTCGATCCGCTGGGACATGCCCACCAGGCGAGCCACCAGGCGACTGCCGTCGGCGGTGGTCAGCAGCACCTCGTGAAACCCGGCCACCGCCAGCAACTGGCCATCGGGGGAAAAGTCCAGCGAACTGATCACCGGCGGACGGACATAGACCGGCGGGTGGTCCTGGTCGTAGGGCTGTCGAGCGCTGGCCGGCGTGTCGTCGACGGCGCCCGCGCCGATCCAGCGACGGATCAAATCAATCTCTGCCGCCGCCAAGGGCTCGGCGTCCTGCGGCATCTCGGCCACCCCGTCGACCGGCGTGATGTATTCCACCAACAGGCTCTCGTCCGGTTGCCCCGCCACAATGGCCGCTTCGCCCGATTCGCCCCCCCCCAGCAGCCCCGCGAACTGGGTCATCACATAATCGCCCTGGGCTTTGGCCGGCTGGTGACAACCGTGACACTTGGCCTGCAGGATCGGCCGGATCTGCCGGTCATAGCTGACCGCTGTGGACGCCGTCCCTTCGCCCGAGGGCGGCACGGTCTCCGCCCCCGCTCGACCCGCCAGCCCGCTGGCCCACAGCGAGAGGATAAACCACAGAAAAACAGATAGGCGTCCCAACTTCATGGCTGGCACTCCACACAGAATGAAAGGCGGGAGCCGCCGAGGCGGCCGAGCGAGGCAGGAAAGTGATCTAAGAATCACCTCTTTGTTTATAACCAAAATCCGCTCCCCCAGCAAGCCTTCACCAAAAAAGGCGTCAGGCTTCTTTTACGCAGCGACGACCTGCAGAATAGCTGCCAAGCTGTTCATGCGTAAAAGAAGCCTGGCACCTTTTTGTGGGCTTACTTCGCCCGCCGTCGAGTTCGCGGACGACCCTGCGGATGGATGGTCGCCTCCAGCCCCACTCGCCCCACCACGGCTGCCACCCAGGCATCATCCCCCAACGGACGGCCACGTTGGCCGCTCACCCGCACCGCTTTCAGCTCCTGCTCGGTCAGCGGTTCGTTCACGCGGGCCACCCAGTTGGACAACCTCGGGATGGGCCAAGCGGTCAGCAGCCTGGGATCGGGCTCGGAACGCTGCAACCAACGCCAAAGCGAACTCCACCGCCATTGCTCAGCCCGCCTCACCAGGCCGGCCCGTAAGGGGTTCCTTTCCACATACCGGCAAACCGTAAAAAAATATTCGTCGTCCTGAATCGGAAAGCTCTTGTAACGTCCCTGATAAAGATGGCCTTGCCCGCGGGTGGCGTAGAAACTGTGGTAGCGTTTGGTGTGCGTTCCGCCCAGCCACCCCATAAAGCGGCTCATCTCGCCATCGACCAACGGTCGCAGGACGAGATGGTAGTGGTTGGGCATCAACACGTAGCTGAACAACTGCACCTCATACATTTCCAGGCCCTCGGCCAGGACCTGCTCGAAGGCTGCGTAATCCTCCGGCTTGTGAAAAATCGTGGCCCGCAGGTTGGCTCGGTTGAGGGCGTGGTACAGCCCTCCCGCTTCATCGGCGCGAGGTGGTCGAGGCATGGCCGGCAGTATAGACCACCGGCCCGCCCCCAAAAAGGTGCCAGGCTTCTTTTACGCAAGGGCCACAAAAAGGTGCCAGGCTTCTTTTACGCATGAACAGCTTGGCAGCTATTCTGCAGGTCGTCGCTGCGTAAAAGAAGCCTGGCACCTTTTTGGTTACACTACGTTTTGGGGTTGGCCGTTGAGATACGCCGCCACGTTGGCCACGGCCACGTCCAGCAACCGAGCTCGGGACGAACGCGTGGCCCAGGCGATGTGCGGCGTGATGTAGCAGTTCGGAGCGCTCAGCAGCGGATGGTCCGCCGGCGGGGGTTCGCGGTGCAAC
>CAYFZZ010000181.1:0-21917 GCA_964347545.1 uncultured Planctomycetaceae bacterium
GGGCCGCAGTTCGATCTGTTTCTCCTGGTTTTTGGCCAGGTGGCGGACCATTTCGATCACGCCCGCGACCAGTTCCCGCAGGTCGGTCATCTGCCGGCGGGGCCCGCTGCCGGTGCGGGAGAAATCGAGCAGCTGGTCGGTAATCGCTTTGCAGCGGAACGCTTCGTCCTGGATCATCCGCAGGTACTTGCGGGCCCCCGCCGCGGATTGTTCGTCCGGCACGGCCCCTTCGTTCACCTGCCGCTCGAGCGATTCGGCACACATGGCGATGGAGGCCATGGGATTGTTGATTTCATGAGCCACCCCGGCGGCCAGGAAACCGACGCTGGCCAGCTGGGCGTTGCGAACCATCTGCATGGTCTGATCCTTGACCTGCTGGTCCAGGTCGTCACGGACCGCCTGGAAACGCTCGGTCATGTGGTTCATGGCCTCGGCCAGTTCCGACATTTCGTCCTGGGAGTCCAAGTGGATGCGATGAGAAAAGTTGCCGGCGGCGACGCGGCGCGAACCGTCGATCAGGATCCGCAAAGGGCGGAAGACCCAAGCCATGAACAGCCGGACGAAGAGGGCCAGCAGGCAGATGGCAAACAAGGTGGTCAGCCAGGTGATGTAGATCAGCGAGCGGTAGCGGAGGCGGACTTCGTCGGTGAAATTGCGCATCCGCGCGTGGAGGAAACTGGGCAGTTCGGCCGACTTCTTCTGCAGCTGCTCCAGCTCCTCGCTGACCCGCACCACCTGAGGTTCGTCCAGCATCCAGAAGCGGTCATCGTTGACGGTCTGGATCTGGCGGATCAATTCCTCAATCTTGCCGACCGTCGCCCGTTCCCGATGACTGTCCCCCATGCTGGGGCTCTTCTGCTCGTTCCCGTCCAGCTGCTTGCGGTACTGGCTCAGGGTCTGCTGGAAGCTTTCCAAATGCAGGCCGAACTGTTCGTAGAGGATCTGTTCGTCCAGCGGCGGCTTGGCGTTGCTGTGGGGGTGGGCGTAGAGCCGGCTGAGCTGGCGGATTTCGGTCAGCGTGATCCGCAGGTCGGTGACGTGCTGGCCCAGGTCGGCCGCAATCGGCAACTCCACCGCCCGGCCACTGATGCTGCGGACCAGGTTGCGGTACGAATAGATCCCCACCGTGCCGTAGACGGCCAGCACGATGAAGATCACCAGCAGCAGGGCAAGCTTCAGAACCAGCTTGTAACGAATGGGCCAGGTGGACAGCATCCGCGACCTCCTTGTCGCTTGTGCGTCGGCGTTGCCGCGGGCGGGGAAAGATCCGGCCGCTGCGGGCGGGTAAGCGGGGAGCGGAGTGTAGCACGAGGGGGGGCGCGACACAAGCGGAAGCGGGGGGGCGGACAGCGGCCGGGGAGGAAGCTCGTTTTTGGCCAGGAACGGCAGTGCTAGCAGGGATAGGGGTTCGGGTTGCGGGATGCGGGTTTGCGGGATGCGGGTTTGCGGGGTGCGCGTTTGCGAGGTGCGCGTTTGCGGGATGCGTGTTACGAGCCCCATGATGGCCAACGGTCAACCGCAGAGGGCCGGGGTCTGGCTCCTTTTTCGGCCACCGACATTTGGCCCTCGCGCAAACCCGCTCCCGAAAAAGGCGCCTGACCCCCTGGGGGTGGAAAACCGAAATCCGAATTTCGAAATCCGAAACAAATTCGAAGCACGAATTTCGGAAACCTCGGCCGGCTGATTGTCCCTCTCGGCGACCTTGGCACGACAAACCATCAAAGTCTGCGCAAAGTCCGCGCATTTTTTGGCATGAGGTAACCGAAAGCACAGAGAATGGTCATGCCCTCCGTTGACTCGGTTCGCTCCTGTTCAAAATCCGGATGTTTAGGTGGCGGCCGAAGGCCGCGTGGCGACCTGCGGTTCCGATTGTTTTTACAGAAGGTCGCCAAGGACGTGAAGAGCAGCAGGAGGCGCGTTTGCGGGTTAATAGCGGAGGACGCGGCGCAGCAACCAACCGCTCCACACCAACAGCGCCAGGTTGCCCGACCAGACGACCACCGGCGGGAGGGCCCCCGTCTTGGCGCGATCGATACTGATCATCAGCAGCGGATAGTAGACGATCAGGATGGGGAGGAAGCAGAGGAAGAAGGTCGTCCAGAACTCGCCAAAGCGGCGGCGGATGGCCAGGGGGGCTCCCACGGCGACGAAGCAGAGGCAGCTGAAGCCGGCGGCCCAGCGGCGATGCGGTTCGGTCTTCAAGCGAAACATCTGTTCTCGCTGCCGCTCCAGCCGTAGTTCGCTCTGCTTCCACCCCCGATCCGTCAAGCCCTGCAGGTCGCCGATGGCCAGCTGAAACGCGGCGCGGGCCGCCAGGGTCTCCTCCTCCCGCTCGATCCGCGCCCGCTGGTCCTCAATCGCCTGGGGGATATCGCGGAGCGCCATTTGGGAAGGTCGTTGTTGGTGGCGATCTTTATCGCGGCTGAGCGGCAACACGCGGCTGATCGTGCCGGGAAACGAGGCCTCCACACCGCTGCCCACCGCGCTGCCGTTGTGCAGGATGATCGTCAACGTGTCCGCCACAGGATCGGCGCGCAATTCGGCCCATTCGGCGCGGATCACGACCGCGGGAGCGTTACCGTCCTTCTGGAAGGTGACCGTGGGCTGTATCAGACGTTGCCCCTCGACCCGCTTGACGTTGATGGAAAACCCCGGCGCGGTGTACGTGCCGTGGCTGGTCAGCATCCCGTAAGCGATTTCTTCGATGGAGGCGATCACGATCCGGCGGATGCCCGAGCGACCCCAGGAAACGGCCAGATCGTTGAGCCACACGGTGGCGAAGCTGAGCAGGGTGACAGCGGCAAAACAGGGCCAGAGGATCCGCCAGGGCGAGATGCCCATCGCCTTGAGGGCCACGATTTCGTTGGATGCGGCGAGGCGGCCAAAGACGAAGCAAGAGGCAAACAAAATCGTGGCCGGGACGGCAAACCGCAAGGCGTCGGGGAGGATGTAGGGGACCAGCCGCAGGACCAGCCCCAGATCCAGCTGCTGCTGGCGGGCCTCCCGCAGAATGGCCACCACGATCATCAGAAGGGTCATGGCGCAGAGGGCCACCAGGAAGATCGACAGCAGTTGGAACATGACATAGCGGGTCAGCTTGTACATGGTCCGGATGGTCTCACAGCAGGTCGACGTGCGAGTCGCTGGGCGCTTTGGCCCGCCCTTCACTTTTCAGCTGAGCGATGACCAGCGAAATGGCGCTGCCGCAATGCCGCACGGCCGCCAGGAAGTCCCCCTGCTGGCGAGCGGCCTCGGCAGCCTCGGTTTTCTGTGTGAACGGTTGCCAATCCACCTGCCGTCCGCGGGCGGTCGCCGTGGCCTGCAGTTCTGCCGCCACCCGCTGAAATTCCTGCACGACGGCGGGGCCAGGCCGGGCGTCGCAGGTGACGTAAGGCGCCCTGCCCATCCGAGCGGTCCCCCCGCTGGCCTGGCCGGCGGTCCCGCTTTCGAAATGTTGCAGAATTCCCACAATCCACGCCACCAGGCTGAATACCGCCGCCAGGAAGGCGGGCAGTTTCCAGCCCCCCAGCCAGAGGGCGACCGTGGCGACCAGCAACATGAGGCCCAGACCCAACCACAGGGCGGGGAGGGAGAATTTCTTGGCCGGGGCCGGCTGGCTGTCTTCAGCCTCGCCCGGCAGAGCAACCACCTCGACCACGATCACGGTAATGTTGTCCGGCCCCCCCCTCAGGTTGGCCAGTTCGACCAGGGTTCGCGCCGCGTCGTCCGGCGGAAAGGCCTTCAGCACGGCGGCCAATTCGGCATCTTGTACGGGCCCGGTCAACCCGTCGCTGCACAGCAAGTAGAGGTCCCCCGCCTCCAGCGGCAGGGGACCTTCCAGATCGACCTGCACGTCCGGATTGGGGCCCAGGGAACGGGTGATGATGTTTTTCGGCAAGTGAAAGTTGTCGGCGTCTGCCGGGATCTGGCCGGCGGCCCGCATCTCCCAGACCAGGCTGTGGTCAAACGTCAGCTGCTCCAACACATCGCCACGCAAGCGGTAGATCCGGCTGTCTCCCACATGCCCGATCACGGCCCCGGCCGGCAACAGCAGCAAGCTGCTGCAGGTGGTCCCCATCCCCTGAAACTCACTGTTGGCTCGGCCCTTCGCGTGAATCTTCCGATTGGCGTCGATGATCGCCTGGCGGAGCGCCGCGGGCGGTTCCAATTCATTGTGCTTGCCGTAGGTCAGGGGGATGTCGTCCACGGCCAGCTTGCTGGCCAGTTCCCCGGCCGCATGAGCCCCCATGCCGTCGGCCACCACGAAGAGGTGCCCCCGCTGCTGATAGTAGTCAAGATCCGGCGCCAGCATGACATTCCAGGAATCCTGGTTATTCTGCCGGCGCATACCGATATCAGTGATGGCGGCGTAGCGGACGCATTCGTCGAAGTTGGGCACGTGATGTCGGTGGGTGGGTAGGGCCTGTCGGCCAGAGGCGTCAGGAGAGCCTGGCCGGGAAAAACGCCTTTCCGCAGCCGACAGGGAGGCGGGCCCCAGGGGCGAGGACGCCGCCGTATTGTAGCTGGCAGGCCATGGGGCCACTAGTCCGTTCCCCGCCCCGCTGGCAGTGCGCCGGCCGGGCCCAGTCGGCCTAGTTGTGATCGACACTCCGCTTTATACTCCGCCGCCACCCCCAAGGTTCGCCACCGCTTCGTCACCCTTTTGAATTCTGTCCCATGCCGGCTCACCACCGCTCCATCCCCTGGTCCTGGACACTTCTGGCGCCGCTGGTCGCGGTGTGGCTGACCACCCCGCTGGGCGCCGCGGGGGTCGAGCGGCGGCTGACGATTCACACTCAGCCGCCGGGCGCTTTGGTCAAAGTGGACGACAACGAGATCGGGATCTCTCCCGTCTCGGCCAGTTTCATCTATTACGGCACGCGGAAGATTCAGATCATCAAACCCGGTTACGAGACGATGACGGTCCTGCAACCGATCCGTCCGCCTTGGTACCAGTGGCCGGGTCTGGACTTTTTCAGCGAACATGTGATTCCGGGCGAGCGGCGGGATGTTCGCGTGTTGACGTATCCGCTGCAGCCGAAAGTCGCGGTGCCGACCGATCAACTGTTGGGCCGGGCCGAGGCGTTGCGCGGCAACAGCCAGGCGACGGCGGTGCCGCCGGCCAGCCTGCCTGTGCCCGCTGGGCGCGGTCCCCGCCTGCCCCTGCCGCCGCCGGCGGCGGTCCCGTCCCCGGCCAGCGTGCCTCATCCGCTGCCAGCGATCGAACCGGCACCCGCTCCCGGCGGCGGCCGGCTGCCGTTTTAAACCGCCAGTTCAAGGGGAGTGGGGCCACACGACCGTGGGAGCAGCTTGGAGGGGGACTTCTTCCGGCCAGCCTGCGGCCGGGGCCACTTCTTGTCGCCAGTCCGCCGGGGGCCGCAAGGATTCGCGCCAGTCCAGCGGTGGTTGGCTGGAACGAAAGTTCGGGTATTTGGTCCGGTCGTTGTTGCGTTGCAACGCGCCGCGGACACCCAGCTGGCTGGGGTCCCGAGCGATCTTGTCGGAAAAGACCCGCAAGTCGTTCAGAATGGGTCGCATGTCGCTGGACAGCCGCTCCACGTTCTGGGCCGCAGCGTTGATGTTGTGGTACAGCTGGGGATCGTTCAGCAGTCTTCCCACCGTCCCCTCGCTGCGGTTGATCTGGTCGGTGAAGGTGGAGAGCTGCTGCATCACGGTCTCGAAGTTGGCCAGGCCCCCATCAATCCGTTCGGCAATCTGCTCACCCCGCTCGCCCAGCGGCCCGGTCAACCCTTCCAGATTCTGCAGATTCCGATCGGCCGCTTCGCCGACGTCCTGCAAGGTGGCCATCGCCTGGCGGGTTTCCTCGATCAGCTGGGGCATCTTTTGCATGCTGTCTTGCAGCTGTCCGTCCTTGTCCAGCCCTTCCATGAGGCTGGTGAATTCGGTCATCGCCTGGCTGAACTGGTCCAGGGCATTTTCGGCCTTGTCCACGACGCGCTGCAGTTGTTCTTCGTCGTCGCGCTGGAAGACACCGTCCATTTGTTGAGCGAGCTTGGTGATTTCGTTGCCGGCATTGGTGACGGAGTTGAGCGTCTCGCGGATTTCCCCCTCCAGGCTGGCCACCAGTTCCAGGGGACTGCCGCCGGTAACGCCTGTCAGCCGCGCCCCGTCCTGGATCCGCTGGTCCGACGGCTTGTCGCCGGGGACGAACTGCAGCACGGCGTCTCCCAGCAGCGAGCCGCTATCGATGCGGCAGACTTCGTGCTGGCGCAAGTCCACGTCGTCGTCGACGCGAACCGTCACGATCACCCCGGACGATTCCGGGTCGAAGCGGACGCTTTCCACGCGGCCGATCAGAATCCCGCTTTTGCGGACCGGCGTCCCTTCCATGACGCCGGGGGCGGTCGGAAAAGAAATTTCCAGGACCTTCCCGCGGCGCAACGGCGTGGGGAAATCGCCGAACCACACGATCAGGATCGCAATCAACAGCAAGGCGGCGATCACCACGATGCCGACTCGCGCCAGGAGTACACGTTCTTCCATGGATGGTTGACCGGGGTGGGGGCGTTCCGCCACCCCGACGCTTCCTTTCAGTCCCCCTCGCCAGCCTGGATCTCCTCCAGCCGCGCACCCGCTTCGCCCTTGAGAAACTGGGTCACGCGCCGATCGCGGCTCACTTCCATTTCCGCCGGTGGACCGTCGTAGAGGATTTGGGGTTCGTGGGGTTCCAGGCGGTTGAGCGGGTAGAGCATGACGACGCGGTCGGCGACTTTGGTCGCCGTCCGCATGTCGTGCGTCACCACAATACTGGTCACCGGCCGGTGGTCCCGCGTGCGGATGATCAGCTCGTTAATCACGTCGCTCATGATCGGATCCAGCCCCGTGGTCGGTTCGTCGTAAAGGATAACCTCGGGTTCCAGCGAGAGAGCTCGAGCCAACCCGACCCGTTTCCGCATCCCGCCCGACAGTTCGGCCGGCTTCTTCAGCACCACGGTGGGGGGCAGGCCGACTTCGGCCAGGCGAGCCAACACGATTTCCTGGATCTCGGGGGGGGTCTTGTGGGCGTGCTGGCGGAGCGGAAAGGCGACGTTCTGGGCGACCGTCATGCTGTCGAAGAGAGCGGCCCCCTGGAACACAAACCCAAACCGGACCCGCTGCCGCGTCAGTTCCTTGTCCCCCAGCCTGGCGATATCCTGGCCGTCGAACCGAACCACACCGCGGTGGGGGCGGACCAGCCCAATGATCGACTTCATCAAGACCGTCTTGCCACAACCGCTTTCGCCAATCACCGCCAGCGTCTCTCCCCGCGGCACGCGCAAATCGATATCGCGCAGCACCTGGTGGCTGCCAAAGCGGACACAGAGGCCCTCGATGTCGATCAGCGGCCGATCGTGGTCCGGGGTGGACATGGCTCACGTTTCCCGCACAGAAGCTCAGATCAATGCCGACTCTTCCGGCCAAATCATGTCGTAAATGTTGATCAGGGCGATCCCCAGGAAGAGGTCCATCACGATGATCACCACAAAAGAGTACACAAATGCCTGCGTCGCGGCCCGGCCCACGCCTTCGGCGCCCGGATCACAGTGAAAACCGCGATGGCAGCCGAGGATTGCGATCGCCCCTCCGAAAAACAAGCTCTTCAACAACCCGCTGAACAGGTCGTAATTGCCCACAAAGCTTTGCGAGTTGTGCCAGTAGTGAAACGTGTCAATCCCCAGGTGGACAATGCTGTAGTAGGCCCCCCCCACCACGCCCATAAAATTGGCCACCACCGTCAGGGCCGGGATCAAGCACAGACAGGCCAACAGGCGAGGGACGACCAGGTAATGGTACGGGTTGGCTCCCATGCTGGCCAAGGCGTCGATCTGTTCGGTGACCCGCATCGTCCCCAGCTCGGCCGCCATGGCACTCCCCACGCGGCCGGCCAACATCGTGCCCGCCAACACCGGTCCCAGCTCGGTCACCAGCGTAATGTTGATCACGCCCCCCAACCGCGTCTCCAACCCCAACCCGGCAAACTGCGAATAGCTTTGCACCGCCAGCACCATGCCGATAAACGTGCCGGTCAAAGCGACCACCGGCAGACTGCGGACACCCACCTGGTAAAAGTTGGGCAACAAGCTCTCTTTGCTCGGCAGGCGGGTCAGCATCCAGGAAACGGTCCGCAGGGTGAAGATGGCCACACTGCCCACCGACGTCACCGCGGTGATCGTCACCGTGCCCACGTCGGCCAGCCGGCTGAACAAGGCATAGCTCAGCCGGCCCAACCCACCCGCAGGGGGCCCGCTCGGCTGAGGGTGATTGACCTCGGACATGCTTGCATCCGTCCTTTCCCAAAGACCACGCGCGGGGGCCGCCCGCATCGGGCAGCCTGCCAGCAGCCGCGCGCGCACGACGATGTCCCATCTTCATTAGTCGGCGGCCGGAGTTTGCTGCTTGAAGCAAGTTTGCCGATCAGTTTCCGCAGAAAAGCTGGGCAAACGGGGCAAAGGCCCCCACCCACCGAGACGGGCCTCCCGCACGAAGGGTGCTAGGGCAAGCACGCGTCCAGCAGGAGGGTCGGTTCCGTGGGGGTCAACGTCACCCCGCCGGCCGCTGCCGGCAGCAGCAGGGTTTGGCCCCGCCGCAACGGCTGGCCGGCCGGGTCCCCCTGGACCTCGACCGCCCCCTGGAGGACCGCCAGGGTATGACACCGCCGATCGCCGCCGGCGGTCACGGGCTGCGCGCATTGCCAGCGATCCAACACGAAGTGGTCGCACTGCACCAGCCGCTGGACGTGCGGCCTGTCGGTCGGCTGTGGCGTCTGGGGCTGGATGGGACCCCGCTGGTAATCGATCACTTCCAGTCCCTGCGCAATGTGCAATGCCCGCGGCTGTCCGTCGGGGCCGACGCGGTTCCAGTCGAAGAGGCGATAGGTCGTATCACTGGCTTGTTGAATCTCTGCCACCAGCAATCCGGCCCCCAGGGCGTGGACGGTGCCCGCGGGGAGGAACACACAGTCTCCCACGGCGGGATGAAACTGGTGGAGGCAGAGGTGGACGGTTCCTCGAGCCAGTTCGCGTTCCACGGCCGGCCGGTCGAACCCGCGTTTCAGTCCGGCGTAGATCAGGCTGTCGGGCGCGGCGTCCAGCACGACCCAGGCTTCGGTCTTGCCCAGGTCGGGCGGGTCTAGTCGTGCGGCCTGTTGATCGTTGGGATGCACTTGCACAGAGAGGGTCTGGTGGGCGTCGAGGAACTTCCACAGGAGGGGAAAGGCGGGCTGGGGATGGTGCCGCCCCAACAAGGCTGTGCCGTGGGTGCGGACCAGTTCGTGCAGCGTTGTTCCCGCCAGGGGGCCGGCCGCCACCACGCTCTGGTCCTCCCCGTGATCGACGACCTCCCAGCTTTCGGCGTAGTCGTCTCCCTCGCCGATGGGTTTATCCAGGACCTCCTGCAGCCGCCGCCCACCCCACAGGTAGCGGCGAAAGATCGGTTGGAAACGCAAGGGATAAAGGAGGCTCATCGCGTGGCCCGCCGCGAGCGGCAAAGTTTGTCAAACCTGGGGAGGGATGTCCTGTGAAGATAACAAGAACCGTTTTCCGCCAGCAAGGAAGCAGGGAGTCGATGTGGCGGGGCCGGGCTTGAGTTGTCCCCCTTCCTGGCGGCTGATATGATCAAGAGATCCCGGCTGGAATCGTCGCTGGGGGAGCCGCGGGCGGCGTATTTCCGCTCTCCAGCCAGACCGCTGTCCCTCCACCCATGGGGCGGCCTCCTGCGGACCCGATGCCGCCGAGCTGACCATCCCTCCACCTGGCCACCCCGATGGCTGTGCAGACCGACGAAGACCTGTTTCAGGGAAGCACGATGACCTTCGGGGAACACCTCGAAGAGTTACGCTCGTGTTTGATCAAAGCCCTCCTCTGGCTGCTGGCCGGTTTTGCCGTCGGCCTCCTGGTGGGCGAATGGATGGTGGCCACCCTGCAGGGACCGTTGGAGAGCAGCTTGCGGACGCATTACGAGCAGAGTGGCAAGCGGGAGTATCGGGAATTTGCCGCAGCTCAGGAGGCCGCCGGACTGCCGTCCCCCTACACGGTCGACGAGGTCGACCGGCTGCTGAACGCCGGCTATGTCTACGACAAATACCTGGTGCATCCTCCTGCCTTGCGACGGCAGCTGGGGATCGAGTCGCCGGTCGACGCGCCCCGCGGCGCGGCCGACGAGCAAGCCTCTCGCGACGCGTCCGGAGAACCGCAGCTGGTCCCCCTTTTGGTATGGCGGAAATCGAAAGAGGATCCTCGTGTCTCCGTGCTGGCCTTGAACCCGACCGAAGCCTTCATGATCTGGCTGAAGGCATCCCTGGTCGTGGGGCTGGTCCTGGCCAGCCCCATGATCTTCTATCACCTCTGGTCCTTTGTGGCCGCCGGCCTGTATCCCCACGAAAAACGCTATGTCCATATCTTTTTCCCCGTCAGCGTGCTGCTCTTCCTGGGCGGCGCGTTGTTCTGTTTCTTTGTCGTCTTCCGCTTCATCCTCGACTTCCTCTTCAGCTTCAATGCCGATTTGGGGATCGATCCCACGCCCCGCATCAGCGAGTGGCTCAGCTTCGCCATCATCCTGCCCGTCGGCTTCGGGATCAGCTTTCAACTGCCCCTGGTCATGCTGTTCCTCGAGCGGATCGGCATGTTCGACGTGCCGGCTTACATGTCCAAGTGGCGGATCGCCGTGTTGATCATCGCTGTCGTATCCATGCTGCTAACCCCGGCCGATCCGATCAGCATGCTGGCCATGGCCATCCCGCTGACCGCGCTCTACTTCCTGGGGATTGGCATGTGCCGCTACCTGCCTCGGCAGAAGAGCTTGCTGGAGCGATAGCAGCCGACCGGGTCCGGCGGGCCCGTCAGCGGCCCGTCGCCGCGCCAAACTGGCGGAGGACGATTCCTGCCACCTCGACCCCCGCCACCGCCGACCGCCCAATTACACCGCTGCGGGAGCTGAGCAACACGCCCCGCTGAGCATCGGTCACCGCCGGCGCGCCGTGCGATCCGCGGACCCGTGTGGCGTCCAGAGGCACACCCCGCGTCGCCGGGTCCCAATAGAGTTCCACCGGATCGTAGCCCGGCTTGCGATGGATATCGACCGTGCGGGCGAAGGCCGGTGCGCGGGCCTCGTCCAGCCAGTAGTAATAGGCCTGCCAGCTGTGGGGCGGGGAAATCAAGATCACCTCCCCCGCCCGTGGGTGGTCCATCTGGTACCGGGCCCGCTGCGGGCCCGCCAAGACCTCTGCCACCCCCTCCTGTCCCTGAAACAGCTGCTGGACCCGGGCCACCGTGCCCGGATCCGCGTCCCGGACAAAGACGTGCGAGAACTGGTGATCGACCAGGGCCCAGGCCTGGCTGGCAACCGGATCCAGGTGCTCGCCATCCTCCTCCTCGCGGACCGCCAACAGCCCTGCCTCGCGGAGGACGCGGTTGGGATAGGTCACCTGGTCCACCGGCACGATCGTGTATTCGCTGGCAATCAGCCAGCGGACTTCAGCCCCCCCGTACGCCCTCTCGATCCCTGCCCGCAGCCCGCCCAGCACCTGATCCAGCTCGCCCAGCGCCGCCAGGGCCGCGGGACTGTCGGGACCATCCTTTTGAGCCGCGTAGTCCAGATGGGGGAGATACATGAAGAAAAAATTCGGCTGGAATCTGGCGGCGGCCGCCACGGCCGAGTCGGCAATCCACTGCGTCGACTTGATGTTCGCCAGGGGACCCCAGAAGTGCTGGAGCGGAAAGTGTCCCTGAGCGTCCCGCAACTCGCCGTACAGCGAGGTCGGTTTCGTATAGCACCACAACGACTCGCTGCCGTCGGGATTGTGAATCGGCGCGGGCATGCAGACATAGTCGGCACCGCAACCTTTGCTGAGCATCGGGAACCAGACGGCCGAGTTGAGCGGCGGATCGGCCTGGTGCAGCAGGTCCCAGATCTGGGGACGCTCGATTTTGTCGTTCCCGGCGGTCCACATTTCAATCTGCCCGGTCTGCCGCCAGTAGAAGCCGTTGGCGACCACCCCGTGCTGGTCCGGCCGACAACCGCTCAACATCTCGGCCTGCACCGGCCAGGTCACGCAGGGAAAACCGGGGGTCAGCACCGCCTGGTCGCCCTCCGCCACCAGGTCGCGGAGGTGGGGCATCTGCAGAACGTCGCTGGCACGCAGTCCGGGCACGGACAAGAAGATTAAATGGGGTGCCATACGTCTCTCCCTGCCAAACCGGGCAGGGGCGGGCTGCAGCCGGGCTGAGGCCTGTGGTCATTCTGGAAGCCTCGCTCGCAGGCCGGCCCCCCCGCCGCCGGTCCGTGGCGCCCCAGCGGTGACTCGCCTTCGGTTTCTGGAACGGGGTCCAACACGTTATGTTATCGGCTGATTCAGTGCCGGTCACCCCGGCGGTCATCCCCCCGCTCGCTGACCACTCGCCTACCCAGGAGAACCCGTTGCCCACGCCCGACCTGCCTGCGATCGCCCGCGCCGCTTCCTGCACGGCGTCCAGCGGCATCGACGTATCCCGCGGGATCTGTCCGCTCAGCTCGCGTTGCCCACCGGCGGCGCGGGCCGATCTGGGGTCCAGGCCGGATGATTGGAAACGAGCTCCAGATCAACAAGAGTGCTTGCCATGAATGTCCACCTGGTATTAATGCTGGTCTACGCCTCCGTGGCCCTCGTGTTTTCCTTTTTGTGCTCGGTCGCCGAGGCCGTGGTGCTGAGTGTCTCGCCATCGTACATTGCCAGCCTGGAAAAATCGGGGCGACGAGGTGCCAGGCTGCTGAGCAATATTAAACACAATATCGATCGTTCGCTGGCGGCCATTCTGACCCTGAACACGATTGCCCACACGGTCGGCGCGGGTGGCGCGGGCGCCGAGGCCGCTGCGTATTTTGGCGATCGGTTCGTCGGCGCCGCCATGGTCGTGCTGACACTGCTGATTCTGTTTCTGTCGGAAATCATCCCCAAGACCCTGGGTGCCGTCTGGTGGCGGCAGCTCGCGCCGTGGACGGCCCGCTTTGTGCAACTTCTGATCTGGGTGCTGTTTCCCTTGATTTATGTTTCCGAACTCTTGACCAAAATGATCACGCGGGGGAAACCGGTCCATGTATTCAGCCGCGATGAGTTTGCGGCCATGGCAGAAATCGGCGCGGCAGGAGGGCATTTGGACCCCAAGGAGTCGCGGATCCTCAAAAACCTGTTTCGCTTTCCTAACCTCCGCGCGATGGACATCATGACGCCGCGGACCGTGGTGTTCACCCTCCAGCAGGACCAGACGGTTCGCGAAAGTCTGCAGACAAGTGCCGAATCTACCTTTTCGCGAATTCCGATCTATGGCGAGAACCAGGATGATGTCACCGGATTCGTGCTGAAGACCGACATGCTGCTGAATGACCGCCAGCGCGAAGGTCAGGACCGACTGTGCGATCTGAAGCGAGAGATACTCGCCGTCCCCGAAACAGCATCCTTGACCCATGTCCTGGAAGAACTGCTGGATCAACGAGCCCACATTCTGCTGGTCGTGGACGAATACGGAGGCATGGCCGGCATCGTCACGCTGGAAGACGTGGTCGAGACGCTAATCGGATTCGAAATCGTTGACGAGGCCGACAAAATCGACGATATGCGCAAGCTCGCTCGGCAAAAATGGGAGAGCCGCATGAAGCGGATTGGCCTGGACCTGCGGCCGCCCGAGGAATTGCCCCCCGCGGAAGATTCGTAAGCCGACCACCTGTCCCGTCGCGCCGCCATCCCTGCCGGTCCGGCCCCTGCCGGTCGGCCACCGCGGGGCCAAAAGCCTCTCCCCCCCCACCGCCGAAACCCGTCTGCCCAGGCCGCAACATCTTCATCCCGCCTCAATGGCCATGACCAGCGACGGGCTCCTGGGTCATCAATGCCTGCTATCTGGTCGCCGAGAATTGGGCGACCCCTGGCCCCGTCCGAATCAGCGATCACGCACGAAGCGAGGTGTTACGTCGAGTAGATCCAGCGGCCCAGCAGGTGGGCGGGGAGCAACAGGAGGAGGATCCCCACGGCGGGCGGCCAGCCTTGCACGGCCATGGTCAGGGCGGCATCGAAGATGATTAAGGCAAACAGGCAGTTCTTCACCGCGCGTTGGACCAGCACCGGTTGAGGGTGGGCGACCGCCTGCAGGCACCGCCAGGCAATCTGCCCCCCCAGCACGATCCAGAACAAAGTCCAGACTTGGGTCTGGCCGGCCAGCCGGTGGGCCGGCAGGAGGTGAACCGACCAGGCCAAGGTGGCCATGGCGGCGACCATCACCAGGAGGCTGGCCAGCAGATGAGCTGGGCGGCTGGTGGTCGCTTCCTGGCGAGCGAAGGCGGTGACGCCAGTGATGTACAGCCCCAGGGCGGCGGCCACGACGTAGTGGACCGCCCCCCACGGCCCGGCCACCACGCTCATCCCCAACCCCACGTTCAACGCTCGGCAAAGCCCCATGTTCAGCGGTCCCAGCCAGGTGTTTTTCAGCCACCCGTCGTACGCCAGCACGGCGGCGGCCAGGGCGACCGCCACCAGCCCCGGCCGCCAGCCCAGGAAGGTGCTGGCGGTCAGGGCGCAAGCCACTCCCACGATCATCAGTTCGCTGGCCAGCCACCAGGCGGCCGCGGGAGAGACCCGCTGGGAGGGAATCGGCCGGTCGGGCCGCTGGCGCAGATCCCGCTGGCGGTCGAAGTAATCGTTCCAGACCATGCCGGCCAGGTAGAGACAGCTGGACGATCCCACCAGGAGGGCGGCCAGACCGGGGGACAACGTCGTACCCGCCGCGGCCGCCGCCAGCCAGCCGCCCATCAAGACGTCGGCCACGGCGGTAAACACGTTGGGCAACCGCAGCAATTCCAGATAAGCCCGCAGATTCCAGGTTGGTTTGGGCATGCGGACGCACAGGCGGGGCGAGGGTTAGCCGGCCGGGACTCCCAGTTTGTCCAGCACCGCGGTGAGGTACCCGCGGGCCTCGCGCGCGGCCTCGTCGGGATGGTCGATGTACGGATACAGCTCGACCGTCAGCCACCCCTCGTAGCCCGTCTGGTCGATCGCGCTCAGGGTCGCCTCAAAATCGATCGCGCCCCGGCCGGGGATCAGGTGCTGGTGCACCCGCGAGGCGGCAATGTCTTCCAGGTGATAGTGCCGCGTGTGCGACTGCATTTTTGCCACCCAGTCCTGAGGATCCTCCTGGACGCAATAGGCGTGGCCAATATCAAAATTGAGGCCGACTCGTGGCGAGTCGATCCGCTGGACAAACTGCAGGTACTGGTCGAAGCGTTCGATCAGCAATTCCGGCTCGGGTTCGATCAGCAAATCCACCCCCACCGCTTCGGCCACTTCCACGCAGGGCATCAGTTCCTCGTAGAAGATGTCGGCCCCTTCCTGCCAGGACTGATCGGGGGTTAGCAGTCCGCCCGGCTCGGTGGTGATGTTGGCCGCACCCAGCTCGACAGCCAATTGCAAACACCGCTTGGTGTGCTCGCGGCGGATCGCCCGATAGTGGGGGTCGGGATCGGTCCAGCCGGGATGCCAGTAGGGCTGCCGCGGATCGGCCACGGCGTTCATCATGAAGGCGTTGATGTTGGAAATGGTCAGCTGGTGCCGAGCCAGGGCGTCGCGGATCGACTGTTTCCGCTCTTCCAACAACCCCGCCGGCCAGGCGTGCGGCACGTCGGCCAGGATCTCGATGCCGCGGTAACCCAGGGAGGCAATCCGTTCGATCGTCTGTTCGATCGAAAAGTGGAGGTAGGCATTGGAGCTGAAAGCGAGGTGCAGCATGATCGGCGGGCGGGGCGGGGTGATGGGGGGCACGCGTATCGTGGCCGATCCCGCTCGCCCGTGCAATCCCCACGGCAGGCCACCCCACCCTGACGATCGCTCAACTGCTGGCGCTGCGGTACGAACGAAGGGCCTGGTAGAAAATCCGCCGCGAGACCCACAGGCTGGCCACCGTGGCCAGGCAGGCAAAGAGGGCCAGCGGCCACTGGCTGGCCTCCAGGGGCCAGGCCATGATCCGTGCCGGGATGTTCACCGCCAGCAGCACGGGGATCACGAACGAGAAGAACCACCGCAAGCCCCTCCCGATCGACCCGCGGCGACCCGGCCCGTCGTAGATCTCCATCGGATAACGCGAAAAATTCGTGATGTAGAACCAGAAGTTGTACAGCGATTGGTTGCGGCCCAGCCAGATGCTGGACGAGGCCAGAGCGATCATCAGGCTGTAGAGAATCAGGACGCCGCAGGCGACGTAGAGGGGGTAGAGCACCAGTTGAGCGGGGAGGGGACGGAAACCTTCCGCAGCGTGCAGTTTCCAGAGCGCAAATCCCAAGAGGCCCAGGCCAAAGCCCGTATTGCCCAGGCCGGACCAGTGGACCTTGTGCAGGGAGACGAGGAATTGGGTGTCGATCGGCTTGAGCAGGGCAAAGTCCAGGTTGCCCGTGCGAATCAGTTCGCTGAACTCCTCCGCGTTGGGCATGAAAAAGGCCTGCACCAGGCTGTTGATCAAAATCGTCGTCGCGAAAAAGACAAAGAACTGGTATTTGCCCCAACCCGTCTGCGCACCGATGGAATCGACGTAGGAGAAAATCAGGATGTAGAAACCCAGATTCATGAACATCCAGCCCATGGAAGAGATCATTTCGATCACGAAATTCGAGCGGAAGGTCATGTCGCGGACGAGGCTGTTGCGAGCGAAGGTGAGGAACACGCGGAGGTAGTGCGGGTGCGCCCCAGCCGGGGCGGGGGAGGGGTGGGGATCTTGCATGACGATGCACCTCCAGGATCGCGCCGGGGGGCCGGCGGCGAGCCTAACCTCCGTAACCGCTGTACCGCTGCACGCCCCGCTGGAAGGCGACCCGGCAGGCCAGGGCAAAAACGAGCACCCAGGCGGCCTGGATCCCCAGCCCGCGGACCAATTCCGCGCCCTGGACCTTGCCCAGCCACACCGCGGCCGGGAAATAGGCCAGGTACTTCAGCGGCAAGGCCTCCACCAGGGTGCTCCAGGGCGGCGGCAGCATGTCCAAAGGAAACATGTGACCGGAAAAGAAAAAGTTGAACAACATGTACACAAATAAGAGGGAACTGACCTCCAGAAACCAAAAGCCGATCAGCCCAATCGTCGCTTCCAGGAAAAAGCCCAGCGCGAACGCCATCAACAGCGAGGCGCCGAACGCGGCCAGCGTGCCCGTCTCCGGCAGGGGAGGGAAGTAGTGGCGACAGAGGTAGAAAACCAGCGCAAAAGGACCAATCGCCACGCCGTAATAAACCAGCTTGTGGGCCACGCGGTTCAGCAACAAAAAGCCGATCATGTCGATGGGCTGGATCAAGAACTTCTTGATCGTTCCTTCGCGGATCTCTCGAGCGATCCCGGAGGCCAGCCCCGGCATGCTGGAAAAAGCACGGGTGACCATGGTCAGCAGGTAGTAGGCGATAAAGTCATGGTAGCTGTAGCCCGCCACCGTCCCGGTCACCCCCGTAAAGATCGCTCCCCACAGAAAAATCTGAGTCACGATCGGCAAGAACCGCATCAGCGTCCCCAGCGCAAAATCTGCTCGGTATACCAGACGCTCCTCCAGACAGATCCGCAGGATGATCCACCAAGTTTGAGCGCGAGCGTACATGGGGGGAGGAGTGAATGGTGAAGAGTGAAGAGTGAATGGTAAGTGGTGCGTGATGAGTGGAGTGCGTGGTGAGTGAAGTGAGTGGTGGATGACGAATGGCGAATGATGACTGGCGATTGATGATTGCCGAATGACCAATGATACCTTGCGGCGCTACCAGGTTGAGTGACGAGCCGTCCCGGCGGGCTGGGACGGCCAGTTCCATCCTTATCCGTCACCACTCACCACTCACTCCTCCGTCTACGAATTCGCGGCGGGGACGACTGCTTTCGGGGGCGGTTCGGCGTTATGTTGAGCCAGGGAAAACATCTCGGCAATCACCTCTTCCAGCGGAGGATCTTCCACGCTGACGTCCTCGACCGCATGCGCGTGCAGGAGCGCAGCCAGGGCCTCGGTCACCACATGCTTGGCGATCCTCAACCGAGCCTTAGGGGGCAACGTGTCGATGACTTCCCCATAGCGACCGAGGTCTGCGGGCATGGCGTCGTCGGCAAACTGCAGCGTCACCACCTTGTGCCCGCTGAACTGATCCACAATCCCGCTCAACGAACCGTCGTACATGATCTGGCCTTGAGCGATAATGACGACACGGCGGCAGAGCGCCGCCACGTCTTTCATGTAGTGGCTGGTCAGCAAAATCGTGATCCGCCGCAGTTCCTGGTAGTAGCGGAGGAATTTTTGGATGTTATGTTGAGCGACCACGTCGAGCCCGATGGTGGGTTCGTCCAGGAAGAGCACTTCCGGGGAATGCAGCAGGGCCGCAATCAGCTCCATCTTCATGCGTTCCCCCAACGACAGCTCGCGGACCGGCTGGGACAGCAGGTTGCGCACCCCCAACAGCTCTACCAACTCGTCCCGCGATCGCTCGAACTCGCCCGGATCAATGCGATAGATGTGCTGGTGCAGGCGGAACGATTCGGCGGCCGGCAGGTCCCACCACAACTGATTTTTCTGGCCCATCACCAGGGCAAACCGGCGGCGGTAGGCGTTTTCCCGCAGCCAGGGGACGTGTCCCATCACGCGGGCCGAACCGCTGGTGGGGTTGATCACCCCACTCAACAATTTCAACGTCGTCGTCTTCCCCGCTCCGTTGGGGCCCAGAAAGGCCACAAATTCTCCCTGGTGGACCTGCAGATCGATGCCGCGGACCGCCTCCACCTGGCGGTAACTGCGGGTGAAGAGCCCGCGGATCGAGGCCATCAGGCCCTCGTGCTTGCGATACACGCGGTACGTCTTGGTCAACTGCTCGATTTCAATAATCGCCATGCTGGACCCGATTATAAATCAGCCGCGGGGCACGGCCTAGCAGACCGGCCAATTTGCCTGCCCCGGGGTCGTTTCCCGCGGCGACAACCCCGCGTTTGCCCGCCGGATCGCTGTTCGCGTTGTCGCAATTTTTGCCTTGCGGTATAATCCCCCACCTGTCCGTAGGAGGAGGGAGAAAGACGAGTTCCTTGCGCGTTGGAATCGGACACGATACGCATCGGCTGGCCGCCGGCGGGCCGCTGCGGCTGGGCGGCGTGGACATACCACACGACCACCAGCTGGTCGGACACAGCGATGCCGATGTGCTGTTGCATGCCGTGACCGACGCCATCCTGGGCGCCGCGGCGCTGGGGGATATCGGGCAACTGTACCCCGATACCGATCCGGCTCAACGGGGCCGCGATTCGGCCGAAATTCTGGCCGAAGTCGTCGCTGAGGTGCAGCAGGCCGGTTACCAGGTCGTGAACGTGGACTGCATCGTGTTTGCGGAACGACCTCGACTGACCCCCTACCAGCCCGCCATCCAACGCCGCCTGGCGGAACTGTTGCAGGTCCCCCCCTCCGCGGTCGGCGTCAAGGCCAAGACAGGAGAGGGGGTGGGTGAAATTGGCCGCCAAGAGGCCATCGCTGCCCAATGCGTGGTCCTGATCGGCCACGATTGATGAAAAGGGGGGATCCCGCTGGCCGGCCGAGATATCAAACAGCGACGTACCGAACCAAAGCGACGTGCGGACAAAAAGAGCGAGGCATCGAAAAGATAGTGAGGTGGAGACGATGAGCACGGCTGCGACCAACGTCCCAACGGCAAAGCCGCCCACGGTGACGGCGAACCTGCAGATCTACAACACGCTGACGCGAAAGAAGGAACCCCTGGACCCGGTCACCCCCGGCCAGGTCGGGATCTATCTCTGCGGGCCCACCGTCTACGACAAGGCACATATCGGCCACATGGTGGGACCCGTCATCTTTGACGCCATCAAACGGTACCTGACCTACTGTGGCTACCAGGTAATCTGGGTCGTCAATATCACGGATGTCGACGACAAGCTGATCCAGAAGGCCAACCAGCGGGGAATCTCCATGGCGGAGGTGGCCGCCGAGAACACGGAGGATTACCTGGCCAACCTGGCCGGAATGGGCGTTGACGGTATCGACCATATGCCCACGGCGACCGACAGCATGCCGGACATCATCGCTTTTACCCAGGCGCTGATCGACAAGGGGTTCGCCTACGAGGCGGACGGTGATGTGTTCTTTGATGTGACCCGGGACCCCGCCTACGGCAAGCTGACCAACCGCACGCTGGACGACCTGCAGGGCGCTGGGGGCGAGGCAGCCGCCAAGAAACGATCCCCCGCCGACTTCGCCTTGTGGAAGGCGGCCAAGCCGGGGGAACCGGCTTGGGACAGCCCCTGGGGTCCCGGCCGACCCGGCTGGCATATCGAGTGTTCGGCGATGAGCCGCAAGATTCTGGGCGAATCGTTCGATATCCACGGCGGTGGCCTGGACCTGATCTTTCCCCATCACGAAAACGAGATCGCTCAGAGCGAGTGTTGCCACGGCAAGCCCATGGCCAAGTTCTGGATGCACAACGGCTTGCTGCGGGCCTCGGCCAGCGCCGGTAAGGTCGGGGGACGGGGGCAGCGGGAGGGAGAGCCGACGGAGGCGAGCCAGAAAATGAGCCGTTCGCAAGGGGCCGGCGGGCTGGCCGAACTGATCGCCCGCCAGGGTGGCGAGCGGATCCGCTTCTTTCTGCTCCGCACCCACTACCGCAGCACCGTGCTGTTCAACGAAGAGGCCGTGGCCGAAGCGGGACAGGCCCTGGAGACCTTTTACCGCTTCTTCAAACGCCTGCAACGCGTCAGCGGCGAAGACTTTTACCAGCTGGACGCCCCGCATCAGCGGCAAGCCGGAGCGTTTGAACCGGGCGACGATCCCACCCTCCAGGCCGTGGCCCAGGCCCGCCAGCGATTCCTGCAGGCCATGGACGACGACTTCAATACGGGCGGGGCGATCGGCGATCTGTTCGAATTGGCCCGCACGCTGAACCGCTATGTGGAAGACCAACAACTGGAAGATGCGGACCACCGCCAACCGCCCAAACTGGCCGTGCTGCGGCAGGGGGCGGCCACCCTGCGGGAGCTGAGCGGCACGTTGGGGCTGTTCCTCCAGCCCCCGCAAACGCTACCTACAGCGGACAGCGCCCTGTTGGATGCGGTGATGGATTTGGTGATTGAACTGCGAGCCGCCGCTCGACAGAACAAGGACTTTGGGACGGCCGATCGTATTCGCGACGCGATGAGCCCGCTGGGGATCCTCCTGGAAGACCGAGCCGACGGCACGGATTGGAGTCACGACGCCACCGGGCAAGACGCGCCGCTGGACGGCCTGCTGCAGCTGCTGATCGAATTGCGGGCCCAGGCCCGCACCGGTAAGGATTTCACCACGGCCGATCGCATTCGCGATGCCCTGGCCGCCGCCGGCGTGACCCTCGAGGATCGCCCGGATGGCACCGACTGGACGCTGGGCCAGGCCTGAACCGACCAGGGAAACCTCGCGGCATGACACGCATCTTGGGAGTCGATCCGGGATTGAACGTGACGGGCTACGGGGTGCTGGAAGCCAACTCCGGCCGCCTGACACTGTGCGAAGGCGGGGTGGTGCGGGGCCAGCGGGGGGGCAGTTTGTATGACCGGATCCAGCAGATCCATGAAGGGATCGCCGAAGTGATCGCCAGCTTGCAGCCCCAGGTGATGGCGCTGGAAGAGCTGTATAGCCACTACCAGCGACCCCGTACCTCGATCCTCATGGGCCACGCCCGAGGTGTGATCTGCCTGGCCGCCAGCCAGGCGGGGCTGGCCACCCACAGCTATGCCGCCACGCAAGTCAAAAAAATTCTGACCGGCAACGGCCGAGCCCCCAAATACCAGATGCAGGCCGCGATCCAACGGGAACTGGGGCTGTCCCAGGCCCCCGAACCGGCCGACGTGGCCGATGCTCTGGCCATCGCCTTGTACCATCACTATTGGAGCCGCGAGTCACGCATGATCACGAAAATCTCCGGC
>CAYFZZ010000182.1:0-2761 GCA_964347545.1 uncultured Planctomycetaceae bacterium
TGCCGGTGATGGGGGCCTTCGTGACCCTGAAACGCCAAGGGCAACTGCGGGGGTGCTGCGGGGTGTTGGGGAGCGTGATCCCGCTGCAGCAGGCTCTGCAGCAGTCCGCACATCGCACGGCCTGCGAGGATCCCCGCATGCCGCCGGTATCGGCCACGGAATTGCCTTTTCTCGATCTGGATGTCTCTTTGCTGTACGGCTTTTGCCAGGTCCCGGCCCGCGGCTCGTCCCGCCAGCGGCACGTGGAAATCGGGCGTCACGGCCTGCAAATCCGGCGCGGCAAGTCGGCCGGCCTGCTGCTGCCCAATGTGGCCACCGAACAGGGCATGTCGGCCCCTCAGTTTCTGGAACAGGTGTGTCGCAAAGCGGGCTTGCCTCCTACCGCCTGGACCGACGACGACACGGAACTTTTGACCTTCGAAACGTGTTTGATTGAGGGCCCTTTTGCCACGCCCCTCCTGTCCCATTTCCCCCCGCCGCCGTTGGGGCCCCTGGATGAGCATCAGTTACGGCAGCTGCAGGAACATTGCCACCGCAATATCGCCGCCCACCGTCGGGGGGCGACACCCACCTACTACCTGCCCGACTGCCCGGACGGCATGGTGCACGGAGCGGCGTTGACGGTTTACCCGCGCGACGACGGCCAGCCGGTCCATGTGGCTCGCCTCTCCCTCCGTCCGGCCATCCCCCTGCAAGCGACCGTGTTGAACCTGTCCCAAGCCGCAGCGCGGTTGCTGGGCGACGGCCCGGCAGCAGATCCCTCGCGGGAGCGTTCCGTCGGTTTGACGATCCTCTCCGACCCGGCCATGCACGGTACGGTCGGTAACCCCGACCTCCGCGGGGCGACGCCGGATCGGCGGGCCCTCATCGTGCAGTCCGGCAAAACCCTGGCGTGGCAATTCGCTCCCCAGCTGGACTCCCAGAACTTGTTGCGCCAAACGGCCGAGGCCGCCCAGGCCAGCTCGACCCGGGGTGCGGCGATCTACAGTGCCGCCTGCCAGTCCACGGAAGACCTGATTCTGGTCTGCAACGGACCGCCCGCCGAGCTCGCGGATCGGCCGCGGCCGCCCGCGGTGGCCGGGATGTTCTATCCCGGCAACGCGGACCAGCTGCGGACGATGGTCGACCAGCTGATGACCAACGGTGCTCCCCCGCCGGAGGACTGGCGAGCGGCGTTGATTCCGCATGCCGGGTTGATCTATTCGGGCCGCATCGCTGCTGGCGCCCTGCGACGGATCCGCTTTCCGGACACCGCGATCATCCTCTGCCCCAAACATACGCGTCCCGGTGTGCCCTACGCCATCGCGCCGCACCCGACCTGGTCGATCCCCGGGGCCACGCTGGCCGCCGATATCCAGCTGGCGCGCATGCTGGCCGACCAGGTGGCCGGCTGGCAGCTGGATGCGGCGGCGCACCGGGACGAGCATGCGATTGAGGTTCAGTTGCCCCTCTTGGCACGCCTGGCACCCCAGACCCGCGTCGTTGGCGTGACCATCGGCCCGGCCGACCTGGAACAATGTCGGGCCTTCGCCACCGATCTGGCGGCCGTCCTCAGTTCGCTCGACACCCAGCCCCTGCTGCTGATCTCCAGCGACATGAATCACTTTGCGACCGACCAGGAAAACCGTCGGCTCGACCGGCTGGCCCGCGATGCCCTGCAGACGCTGGACGCCGGCACGCTTTACGAGACCGTTCGTCGCGAGCGGATCAGCATGTGCGGTGTCTTGCCGGCGGTGATCGTCCTGGAAACGCTCAGACGGCTAAGGGCGCTACATGCCTGCGAAGAAGTGGCCTACGGGACCAGCGCGGACGTTTCTGGCGATACCAGCCGGGTGGTGGGCTACTTGAGCATGCTCTTTCGCTAAATCCCCCGCCGGACCGGCAGCCGCCCGGTGGTCCCGCGGGTGACCCCCGGGGGGGAGCCCTTGGCAAGAGAGAGGGGACTTTCCGGCAGCTGCGGCGCCAGCCCGTTCGCCTGACCGAGGGAGGCGCCTGCCAGCGGGTCTGTGTCAGGCAAGCCCGCGGGGATTTTTCCGGGGGGTCGTGGGGGTCGGCCGGAGAGGGGCATCTGGGGGGGGTTCGCCCTTGCGGTCGGCCAGGGAATGGGATTTAATGACCGATGACGCCACCTTCCCCCACCGTTGCCCTGCGCGGCCACCCTCATGCTTGGGCGGCGAGGAGAGTTTTCTGATGACGATCGACAAGAGCTTAAAAATTCGCCGCGGTTTGATTCGAACGAGAAATGTGTTGACCCGTGCCGAGCGAATTGCCAAGCTGGCGGAAACGGATCGCTGGAGTGAGGGGGACACGCCTTTGGGCCTGCCCAAGGTTCGCGTGCAAAAGATGGTGATGAAGAAGAAGAAAAAGAAGAAAGAGGAAGAGGGGGAAGGGGAGAGCACGGAGGGCACCGCGGCCGCGTCAGGTCAGAGCTAGGCCGGCTGACCGGCTCTGTAGAAAGCCCGCAAAGCGGCTTCCCCGGGTCGTGCTCGTGCTCAGTCCGCAGGACGGTGCTCGTACTCGTAATCGCCACCCTGTTCGTGCCTGATCGTCCGCTCGATTACGATTACGAGCTCGAGCACCGCTTCGCTGAGCACGAGTGACAGGCAGACGATATTCTCTAAGAGGGGTTTTCTACAGAGCCCAGCTGACCCCTCTTCCCGCGGAATCCTTTTTTCCCACGGGATTTTTTTCTGGCTGGCTGCCGAGGGAAAGCTTCCCCGGTGGCCACTTCTGGCCCGACACGCCTTGGCGGCTGGCCCCC
>CAYFZZ010000183.1:0-6203 GCA_964347545.1 uncultured Planctomycetaceae bacterium
CCTCACCCCCTCACCCCCTCACCCCTCCCCGGGCCGTCCGCCTGCTTCAAACCGCTCTCGCCGCCGGGTATCCTGGACAGATCCCCTCCCCGCTCTGCCAGGACTGCGATGAACCCTGACCAGCACCTTTCGGAAGACCCGGTCGATTACTCTCAGCCCTTCGGGGTGGACGTGGCCACCCGGGTCCGGCGGCTACCGCCGTATCTGTTCGGCAAAATCAACGCTCTGCTGCGCGAAAAGCGGCGCGCGGGGGATGACGTGATCGACCTGGGGATGGGCAACCCCAGCGATCCGCCGGAAGATTTGGTGATTGAAAAGCTGGCCGAAGCCGCGCGGGATCCGCGCAATCATGGGTACAGCCAGGCGCAGGGCATCGACAACTTGCGGCGCGAGGTGGCCAGCAAGTACCTCAAGACGCACGGTGTGCGGCTGGATCCCGACCAGGAAATCATCGTCTGCATCGGAAGCAAAGAGGGGTTCAGCCACATGTGCCTGGCCTTGATGGGGCCCGGCGACACCGCCATCGTGCCGGCGCCTTATTTTCCCGTGCACACCTACGCCGTGATGCTGGCCTCGGCCAATGCCATCTCGTTGGATGTCGCCGACAGCGAGAAGTTCCTCTCCAACATCGCTTACACTTGCGAACACCTTTATCCCCGGCCGAAGTTGTTGATTTTGAACTACCCCCACAATCCGACGACGGTGACCGTCGAACCGGAGTTTTACGTGGAGGTGGTGCGGCTGGCTCGGCGATACGGGTTTAACGTAATCAGCGATTTCGCCTACGCCGATGTCGCCTTCGACGGTTATCGGCCGCCCAGTTTTCTGGCTGCTGATGGTGCGCGGGAGGTGGGGGTGGAATTTACGACGATGAGCAAGGGGTACAACATGGCCGGCTGGCGGGTCGGGTTTTGTGCCGGCAACCCCGACATGATCCGGGCTCTGGGGACGATCAAGGCCTATTACGATTACGGGCTGTTCACCCCGATCCAGATCGCCGCGATTGTCGCTTTGCGCCACACCGAGGCCGCGGTGGAAAGTCAGTCGTCCACCTACCAGCGTCGCCGTGACACGTTGTGCGGCGGCCTGCAGCGGCTGGGGTGGCAGGTCGATCCGCCCCGAGCGGGGATGTTTGTGTGGACCCAAATGCCCCAACCGTGGTTCGGGCAGATGGATTCCATCCGCTTCGCCACCATGCTGCTGCAAGAGGCGAATGTGGCGGTCAGCCCCGGGGCAGGGTTTGGGCCGGCAGGGGAAGGCTTTCTGCGACTGTCACTGGTCGAAAACGAAAATCGTCTCCGCCAGGCGGTCCGCCAGATCGGCCGCTGTCTGGCCAGCAAGCAGGCCACCGTCTCGTAATCGCCCCACCCCCACCCGCTCTCGGCCGGTGGGCCCCTCTGCGGGCGGTGACGGTTTTCGTGCGGCCCGGCCCGACGGCTGGCCGACATAGCTTGTGAGGCTGGCAAGTCTCCGCAGGTCAGCTGGCACGCCGTGGCCCGCGCTATCCTCTGCGATCCGTGGATCTTGATCCTGGACGAGGCCATCAGCCAGGTGGATCTGGCCAGCGAGCGGCTGATCAATCGCGTCCTGGCCCAATTCACCCGCGACCGGACCGTGATCATCATTACCCACCGCGCCTCCACCCTGGAACTGGCCGATCGCATTCTGGTCATGGACGCAGGGCAGGTCGTCGACGCGGGGACGCACGATCAGCCCAGCCAGCGGTGGCAGCTGTACCAGCGGTTGTATCACACCCAGTTCCGCGCCGCGGCCTGATCCCCCGCTGGTCTGACGCGCCATCCTGGGGCTGGCGCCCCAGGCTGGCGCATGCCGCCGCTTCGCGGCTCGGGTCTGGGTTACCGTCTGCCTCCTGGGGCTGGCGCCCCAGGCTAGCGCATGCCGCCGCTTCGCGGCTGGTTTTTTGTCAGATCGCGGGCTGGGAGGTGACGTATTTTCAAGAGCACATCCAAACGCCAATCAACTGAGCGGCCTCCAACCGGCCGACCGGGAGGCGTTCCTGTGCCAGGCCGGCCCCACGCGGGACCAGCTGAGTTATTCCCCCCAGCTGCCCCTCCCGGCAGACACCGCACCGGTCATTGACTCCTTTCCCAGCGGCCAGCGCAAGAAATGGAACCAGGCTGCCTGACCGCCGGGCCTTCCGCGGAAAAGCGGACTGCCCAGCGGCGGTTCTTTCGGCACCACCGGCCGTCCGCGCTCAAAGACCGCCCCGCACCACGCAGCGGGGACGGGACCGATGCGGCCCGCTAGCATGCTGGCGCTCTCCCCGCCCAACTGGCCTTTCCGCTCCTCCCCCGTTTTGGTACTTAGCCCGACTGGAATTCCAGTTTGGCCAACGGTCACCTTGTCTTCGGACCGTTCGAGCTCGTTTTCTTACACAACGGTGCGCACATGTTTTTTCGTCGAAAAAGCCACTTGAAACGATTCCTGGTTCGCCTGGGAATGCTCAGCATCGCCGGCGTCCTGGGCTTCATCGCGATCGCTCAAGCTCAACGTTACGGTGACACGTCCGTCGAGGAAACGACGGCGGCCGCGGAGGGGGCCAGCGGCGGAGAGCCTGCGCCGGTGAACGTCCCTGCGGAAGATGCGACACCGCCCGAGTTTGCTCCGGCCACCCCACCCCCATTCTCGACCCCCGCCGCCGGGGAAGTTCCGCCCGGCAATTTATCTCCCACCGACGAACAACCGCACCTCGTCCGCCCCGGGGCGGACGGTACCGATCCGCCGGCCGCGCGGCCGGACCCGTTTGGCCTGGCCGCCGCCTCGCCACGCGGCGAGGCATCCCACACCGAACTTGCCGGCTCGCCCCGCGCAAACCGTTACCGTGACCTGTACGCCGCCACCGCCGACCGTTACGCGACTGCCACCGAGCCGGCGGGGGAAGAAGCGCCTGCTGAGCCGCAGAGCGGCTCGTCGGCCGACGAATCGCAACCCGCCCCGCTGGGCAGCTTGAAGCAGGAGGACCTGTCGAGGTTCAACGACGGGGCACCCCCCTCCCAGCCGCTCGGCGCCGCCTTCTCCCAGGCCGACGACCCGGCTTCTCGCGAAGCTGAGCCGCTGGCCGGACCCATATCCCGTCCCTTGTCCGCTGGTAATTCCGACCGTTTTCCCGGCGAACCGCCCCGTTCCCCCGAGGAATCGCTCTTCGCCCGCCCGGCCGACCGGTCAGCCCCAGCCGCCCTGGAGGGCAGCGGACCGCTGGCCGGGAGTTTTGCCGAAACCGGCTCGCCCGGCGCGACCGGCCAGGGCCGTCCCGGCGGCCGCCACTTGGAAGGACCGCAAACCCCCCAGCTGCATTTAGAAAAAACGGCCCCGGCGGAAATCCAGGTCGGCGCCCCCACCAAACTGGAAATCGTGGTCCGCAATTCCGGACCCGTCACCGCTCACCAGGTCCGAGTCCACGACGCCATCCCCAGCGGAGCTCGGCTGATGCGGACCCGACCGGAAGCTCAGGTCGGCGGCGACGGTGCCATTCTGTGGAACCTGGGAACCCTGGAACCGAACGACGAACGCGTGATGGAGATGGAGATCGTTCCTGAACGTGAAGGGGAAATGGGCAGCATCGCTTCGCTGACCTTCCGCGCGGACGCCTCTGCCCGCAGCACGGTAACCAAACCGGAACTGCAGTTAGAGCTGAGCGGGCCGCGGCAAGTGCGGATCGGCGAAACCATCAATTTGATCATCCGGATCACCAACGTCGGCAGCGGCCTGGCCAACAACGTCCTCCTGTACGATCCGCTCCCGGCCGAACTCCGCCATCCGGCCGGGTCGGAAGTCGAATTCGACGTGGGGGAACTGCAGCCGAACGAGACGCGGGAGATCGAGCTGCAGCTGACCGCCGCTCAGCCAGGTCGTGTCATCAACCAGATATCCGCCAAAGGGGAAGGTCGTGCCGCGGCAGAGGCCAGGATGGACATCGAAATTGTCGCTCCCGCCCTGGAAGTGGCCCTGGAAGGTCCCCGCAAACGGTTCCTCGAGCGGAAAGCGACCTACACGCTGTCCATCGCTAATCCCGGAACTGCCCCTGCTCGCGAAGTCCAGCTGGTCTCGCACCTGCCCCAGGGCATCGAGTTCGTTTCGGCCAACAACCGCGGACGTTACGACGACCAGACGCATGCGGTCTACTGGAGCCTGGCGGAACTTCCCGAAGGGGAGGTGGGCCGGGTGAAGCTGGTCACGCTGCCGGTCGAGCCGGGCGAGCACAGGATTCGCTTGGAAGGTCGCGCCGAAAGTGATCTGGAAGATCGCAGTGAAGAACTGATTCTGGTGGAAGGGATTCCGGCCATCTTTTTCGAGGTGGCCGATGTGGAAGATCCGGTGGAACTGGGCGGCGAAACCGAATATGAAATTCGCGTGGTCAACCAGGGCACCAAGACGGCCACCAACATTCGTGTGGCCGCCCTCGTGCCGCGGGAAATGCGAGCCATCTCGGCCGATGGGCCGACCCGGCACCAGCTGGAAGCGGGGCGGGTCTTCTTCGAACCCCTGCCGCGGCTGGCACCCAAGGCCGATACCACCTACCGGATCAAGGTCCGCGGCGAAGAGGCAGGGGATCAGCGATTTCGCGTGCAGTTGCAGAGCGACGAGATGGACTCGCCGGTGACCAAGGAAGAAAGCACGCGGGTTTACGCCGACAGTTAGCAGCCGCCGCAGATCCTCCATGGCTTACCGACACCGCTTGTGGCCCTGGTGCCTCTTGATCCCCCTCAGCCTCAGCGGCTGTGCCTCGCCCTACTATGCCGATCGCGGAGCGGTAACAGGCGGCTTGCTGGGGGGCGGAATGGGTGCCGTGATCGGCAGTCACTCCGGGAACGCCGCCGAAGGCGCCCTCCTGGGCGGTGCCCTCGGCGCTCTGACCGGAGCCGCCGTCGGCAGCAGCCTCGACGAAATCGATGCGCGAAATCGAGCGTTGATTGCGGCCCACATGGGCCGACCCCCCGCCGCCGGCGCCGTCCCCCTGGCCGATGTGATCGCGATGAGCCAGGCGGGGGTCAGCGACCAGCTGATCATCACCCACATCCAAACCAACGGGGTCGCGTCACCCCCCTCGGCGGCCGAACTGATCACCCTCACACAGGCCGGCGTCTCCGACGCCGTCGCTCAGGCCCTGCAGGCCCCGGCCCCCTCGCCCCCCCTGCCGCCGCCCGTCCTGCTGGAACCGCACCCCGCTGGTCCCTGGCAGCGTCCCTGCCGCCACAGCTGCCGCACCGGCCCCCCCCTGCCGGTGGGCCCTCCCGGGCTGAGCGTGGGGGTTGCCTTCAGCAACTAAGCCGTAGCGCTGCCTGCCCAGCTTTCTTTGCCCCCCGTCATTGCGGCGGGCGGGCCTCGTCCAACGCCAGGTGCCGGACGATCCGCGTAATCTGCTGCTGCAGCCGCAGACAACGCGCGTACAGAAACAGCGACGTCCCAAAAAACGTCAGCACCGTCAGGTACAGGACCAGGTCCGCACCCCGCTCGATCCCAATCGCCCGGGCCAGGCGGGTGGTCAGGTCGGGCTGGTAGATCGCGATGCCAGCGGAAATCCAGATTATGACCCGCACCACCCAGAAGGTGCGGAACACGCGGCCCCGCACGGCGCTGACCAATTCCACAATCAGCAAACCCAGGATGGCGGTCAACGCCAGCCACTGAAACAGATTCAACGAATTCATCGTAAGATTCTCCCTAGCAGGAACTGACTGGCGATCTTCACGGCCTGCCAGTTGGTTTGACCTTTCTTCAAGGTATCGCGCGAATAGCGGACGCGGACCGGCACCTCGCAATACCGCAGCCGTTGGCGGTTGATTTCGTCCAGAATTTCCGAGGCGTGGGCCATGCCGTTTTCCCTGATCGGAATCGCCTCGGCCGCCTGCCGAGAAAAAGCCCGCAGGCCGTTGTGGGTGTCGGTGACCCGCAGGCGGGAAAAGAGCCGCGTGAAGAGGACGCCCGCCTTGAGAATCATGCGCCGACCGGGCGGCAGGCCTTCGGCGGTACCGAGAAACCGTGAGCCCAGGGCGACGTCCACTTCATTGCGCTGGACCGGCCCCGCCACGGCCGCCACGTCGCTGACCGCGTGCTGGCCGTCCGCGTCGAAGGTGACGATGACCTGGGCACCGTGCTGGAGGGCAAAATCCATGCCCGTCCGCAAGGCGGCGCCCTGGCCCAGATTGAACAAGTGCTTCAGCAGATAGACCGAAAACCGGCCT
>CAYFZZ010000184.1:0-9339 GCA_964347545.1 uncultured Planctomycetaceae bacterium
AGCGGCCCCCTCCTCCTGCTGGGACTGCGGCTGGCCCTGTTCCTCGCCGGCGGTGTCGTGGGCTGGCTGCTCAGCCCACCCCTCAACGGACTCCTGGGCGTCTTCTTCGGCGGGTTCAATCGGGTGTTCGATTTTGCCACCAGCGGCTACACCCTGGTCATCCAAGGGATGGTCCGCCGCGTGCTGGTCGTGCTGGTCGTCTTCGGCGGACTGGTGGCCCTGACCGGCTGGAGCTTCACCCGCCTGCCCACCGGCTTTCTCCCCACCGAGGACCAGGGTTACTGCTTTGTCAACGTCCAGCTGCCCGATGCGGCGTCGCTGCAGCGGACCAACGTGGTGATGGACAAACTGGACGAGATCATCCGGGACACGCCCGGAGTGGCGGATTGGGTCTCCATCTCAGGCTTCTCGCTGCTCAGCGGCAACAACGGGTCCAACCTGGGGCTGGTCGCGGTCGTGTACAAGCCCTGGGAAGAACGCGTCACGGACGAGGAGAGCCAGGAGGGCATTCTGGCTCACCTCCGCAGCAAATTTACTCAGGTCGAAGAGGCCATCTGCTTCGCCTTCGTCCCCCCCTCCATCGACGGACTGGGAAATGCCGGCGGCTTTCAAATGCAGCTGCAGGACCGGCGCAAAATCGGACTCGAGGAAATGCAGCGGGCCACCGAAGAATTGATCGCCGATGCCAGCGGTCAGTCCGGACTGGCCGCCCTCAACACCACCTTCCGAGCCAGTGTGCCCCAGCTGTTTGTCGATATCGACCGCACTAAGGTGATGGAAAAAGGCGTTCCCCTGCAGACCGTCTTCAATACCTTGCAAGCCTACCTGGGATCGGCGTACGTCAATGACTTCAACAAGTTCGACCGCACCTGGCAGGTCCGCGCCCAGGCAGGGCAACAATTCCGTTCCCAGCCCGAAGATATCTTGAACCTGAAGGTCCGCAACGACGCCGGCGCCATGCTGCCCCTGGGCACCCTGGTCGACGTCCAGGAGACGTTTGGCGCTCAGGCCATCCAGCGTTACAACCTCTATCCCAGCGCTCAAGTCAACGGGGAACCCGCCCCCGGATACAGCTCGGGGCAGGCCATGGGCCTGATGGAACAGATCGCCAGGTCGAAGAACCTGGCCTTCGAGTGGACGGGCATGTCGTATCAGGAGCAACAATTGCGCGACGCGACACAGCTAACACAAAACTCAGCCTTCATCCTCACCCTCTCGGTGGTCTTCGTGTTCCTGGTCCTGGCCGCCCAGTACGAAAGCTGGACCAGCCCGGCGGCCGTGATCTCCGTGGTCCCCCTGGCCGCCCTGGGGGTCGTGATTGCCGTCGCCGTGGCCCGAGCGGATATCAACGTCTACAGCCAGATCGGGCTGGTGCTGCTGGTCGCCCTGGCCAGCAAGAACGCGATTTTGATTGTGGAGTTTGCCAGCGAGCAGCGGGAGGCCGGGTTGGGGATCCGCGAAGCGGCCGCCCAAGCGGCTCAGCTGCGTTTCCGAGCGATCCTGATGACGGCCTTCTCGTCCATCCTGGGCTTCATGCCGCTGCTGGTCGCCAGCGGCGCCGGGGCGGCCAGCCGCATCGCCGTCGGCCTGGCCGTCGTCGGCGGCATGATCGCCGCCACCTTCTTCTCCCTGCTGTTCGTCCCCTCCTTCTTCGTCGTCTTCCGCACCCTGGGCGAATGGGGCGGCGGATCGTCACAACCGCCGGCCGACCAGGCCGACACGTAACGGGTGGTCAGGACGAACCACGCCGAATCCGCGGTTCGCGGGCTGAAGATTGAGCGTCGAGGAACCGCTCGCGGGCCGTCCGCCTCAGCCACGGGACGACGAGCGCCGCGAGCATCACTCACCAGGCCCGCGGGTGGATCCCCTGGGGGGCGACAAGTATGGATCATGCCGGCCTACCCCCTGCGCCCCCACCCCCATACCGTTCCCTGGATGAACGGTCTGGTCGTCAACCGCGGAGCGGTGACGGGAAAAAGCCTGGGTGCCGGCCGGAACTGCCTGCCCCGCCTGGCCCCGCACCGCTTACCAGTCCCAGGTGTAGCCTAGCCGAGCGGTAAAGCCGGTGCCCAGCACGCCCGAACCGTGTACCTGGTAGGGTTGGTCCGTGATGTTCTCCAGGCTGACACTGATGCGGTGCTGGTCGCAGTCGCCGAAGGCCCGCCCGTAGCGGGCATTCAGCGTGGCGAAACCGGGCGTCCCCCCGATCGGAATCCGCTCGTCGGTTACGTCCCGCACCGTGTCCAAACGATCCTGGCGGTCTGACAGCCAGGCGTAGAGGGCAAAATAGCTGTGCAGATCCGGATCGCGCCACCGCAAGCCCAGGATGCCTTGCATCGGCGGGATGCGGCTCAGCGGAGCGCCGGTCACCCGGTTCTTGCCGTAGGTGTACCAGAAGTTTCCATAAATCGACCAGCTGCACGGCAACAGATACTCGCCGTTGAACTCGACACCTTGCACGAACGAATCCTGGTTGGCCGTGGCGAAAGTGTCCGCAGCGGCGGTGATGGAGACCATGTTGTCCTGCAGGTCAAGCCAGTACACAAAGGTCTGTGTCCGCAGTCGATCGTAGTCCGTCTTGATGCCGACCTCGTAATTGACCGAGTGCTCGGGGGTCAGCCCCAGGCTGGGCAGGCTCTGCCCCTGTTGCAGAACGTTGGGATTGTTGGCCATCAGGTCGTCCAGGTTGGGGGCCCGAAACCCTTCCGAGATCGAACCGACCAGGTGGACACAGGGGTGGATTTCGTAGACCAGGCCTACCTGGCCAATCCAGTCGTCGTACGATGGATTGATAAACACCTCGGTTCCATCAACGACCGGTGTGCCGGCGGTTTCGACGGCGCTGTACCGCACGCCGGCCACGGCGTCCAGGCGGTCGGTCAGCGGGACATCCCAGTTCAGAAACCAGCCGAACTGCCGGTACCAGGCGTCGTCGGGGACGATCGGCCCCGAGGCCGCTCCGCCAAAAGGCGAATCGACGTCGTCGTAATACCAGTCGATGCCCGTCGTCAGCCGGCTGCCGCATCCTACCTCCTTGCTGGCCACCAGGCTCAAACCCACCGTCGCCACGTCGGTCTCTTGGAAACGGGTGGTGGGCACGCCGCGGGTCTGGATTTCCCGTTGGCGGTGATAGGAGGCGGTGAAGGTCAAGGCGTCCAGCTGGCCGTTCAGCGGTTCCAGTGCCTGATAACGGAGGTAAGCCAGGTCCCGCTGTTGCGGGTCGAAAAAGCGGGCGTTGCCTGCGGTATTCAGGCTGCCGCGGTCGAGCGGAAAGCCGGGGAACCGGTCGCTGCGGGGCAGGTCTTCCTGTTCGAAATGCTGCAGCGAAATGGTCAGCATCTGCAGGTTGTCCAACAGATAGTTGAATTTGATGTCCCCGGCCCATTGCTGATAGTTGGTCCCCGGTTGCCGCGAGTAGTCGCCAAAGCCCGTGTCCAGGTCGCGAGGATTGAAAAAGCTGCCACCAGCAAAGATGCCGCCACCGCCCATCCAGCCTTCGATGTTGAGCCGCGAGTAGGAGGACGAGTTGGAGGTGTTGTAGTACTCAGTGAATTCCTCGCCGAAGAAATCGCCGCAGCAGTCTGCATATTCCCGATCTGGACTACGCGTGACGATATTAATCACGCCCCCGATGGCGTCCGATCCCCACAGGACCGAACCCTGCCCGCGCAAGATTTCGATGTGGTCGACCATGCCCGGGTCGATGGTGTTGAAATACTGGTTGGGGCCGCGGCGGAAGATGGAGTTGTTCAGGCGGATGCCGTCCACCAGAATCAGGATCTGTTGTCCCGTCAGGCCGCGGATAAAGGGAGACGCCTGGCCGGCCGCCGTGCTCTGGATCAAAACCCCCACCTCGTTTTGCAGGGCCTGGAACATGTCCGGTGCCTGCCGCTGGCGGATCTCCTCCAGCGAACGAATCGAGGCGGCCGCGGGAGTATCGAAGATCGACGTCGAGCTGCGGAAGATGCCGGTGTCGCCGCCGAAACCATCGCCAAACGCCTGCTGCGAGAGGCTTGGATAGCTCAGCGGCAGGGCGAACGCTGGCCGTTGGTCCTGCAGAAATAGCTCGGACGAAGGCGGCTCGGACGGCGCCTCTTGAGGTGGTCGCACCTCAATCTCGGGCAACGTCGGCTCGTCAGCCGGCCCCTGGGCGACCGCCTGCCCCGTCACCACGCTCGCGGAAACGACCAGCAGCAGACTGGCAACAAAAGTTTTCATTCCCACGAGCATTTCGAATATCAAGCGAATCTGGGCCCGCGTTGAAAAGTCGCTTCCTGGCAGGCCACACGGCCCCGCACGGCAGACACGGATCTCAGGCCCGGGGCCGCACGGGACCCGGCTGTCGGGACGCCGGCAGATCCGTTGTAAGACCTACAATCCGGATCGGCCGCAGAATCGTTGCCACTTGAAAACTCGTCACCACGGTCGTCCAGACCGTACAAGCGGCACAGTTTACCAGCTAGCCAAAAGTCGGCCAGCGGCAGGGCCCGTTACGACCGGCGAAAGTGGACCGGTAACCTGGCCGACCAGGAGACCGGTCTGCCCGCCCAGGTGGCGGCGATAAACCGCCAGCGGCTGACGGCCGCCAAGGCCGCCTCGTCCAAAATCGCATGGCCACTGCTGATGGCGACCGTCAGTTCCGTCACGTCCCCCTCAGGCGAGATGGTCAGCCGCAACACCACCCGCCCATCCAGGCCTTGGCTGAGCGCCTCGGGGGGATAAACCGGGAGGGGATTGTACAGGGGCTGGGCCGGCGTCGTCTCAATTCCGACCTGGACAGGGGGCACGGGCACGACGGCCGGCCGCCGCCGATCGGCGTCCACCGCCCGCTGGGAACGCGGTACCCCTTCTTCACGCTCGACTCGCCGCGCCGCGACCGCCGGTAACTCGGCAGGTAACTTGCCGCTCGGATCCAACCGAGGATGATCTGCGGCCAGCAGATGGCGATCCACAGGAACCGGGCGCGGCGTGATCGCCGGTAACAGCTCAATCGAATACGCAGGCCCTGCGGCGGTCCACTCCTGGCGCAACTCCTGCGACCGCGGCTCGACCACCGCCGGACTCGCCTCCCAGTTGCTCAGCCGCAAACTGACCACCGCCCGCTGACCCGGCAAATGAACCTGGTCGACAGACGCCCAGACCGCCAAGCCAACCAGCAGACCGAACACGGACAGATGCAAGGTGGCTGAACTGATCCAGGCGAGGGCCCACCGCCGAGCGTCGGTGGGGCGGCGAGCGGGGGAGGGGTGAGCGGCTCGTGGTAAGGGATGGCCGGACCAACGGAGGCCGGACCCAGTCGCGGCGGTCCGGAACTGGTTCCGGCCTGCCATGACAACCGCCACCTCGCCCGCGAAATCTGACTGCTGTCCACGATCTTGCACTACGGTCTGGCCTCCGCGGGCTGGTCCGCCTCCGGACGACAGTAGCTGATCGCCAGCAAGGCGTAACCGGTGACCAGGTTGGGGTCCCCCTCCATCCAGCGGGGATGCGTGTTGACCCACGAACCATCCGGCTGCTGGACCGCGGCGAGGTGAGCCAGCAGTTCCTGCCGCCAGTTGTGCTTGACCCCCGCCGCATCCGCAAACTCGTCCTCCCCCAGGGCCGCCAGGGCCTTGGCGAACGTGTGGTAGTAGTAATACAGCCCCTGCTGTCCCAGCCCGGGGTTCTGGTCCAGCCGATAATTTTCGCGAATCCACTGGGTGGCGGCGGCCACGCGGGGGTCGTTGCCATCCAAACCCGCATAGATCATGCTCTTCAACCCCACGTAGGTCATCGACCCGTAACTCCGCAGCCCGCGGACCTCCTCGTCCTCCCCCTCGGGCCACTTGGCCTGGCTGGAACCACCCGCGGCACCGGTGTAGTAAAACCCGCCGTCCGGGTTCTTCGTCGACCACTTCGTGTCGTTGTGTTCCGTCTCCAGGTTCTGGCAGCGGGAGACAAAAATCAGCGCCTTGCGGATGGCCTCGTCGTCCGGGCCCTCGCCTGCCTCGCGGAGGGCTTCGATAAACATCCCCGTGTTGGACAGGTCGGGCCGTTTGTGCTTGCCGTAACCCGCCCCGCCATGCGCGGGGCTGGAACGGTCATGACCCTCCTCGTCGTCGTTCTGAATCCCCTTGATGAACCGCTCGGCAGCCTCGATCAGCTCGGTGTGCTGGCCGGGCCGTTGGCGGTCCGCCTCGACAAAGCACATCATCGCCAGGCAGGTTTCGTAATTGCGATAGCCGCTCCCCTCGGCATACACGCCACCGTCCGGACGCACAAAGCCCTTCAAGTAACGGAGGCTCTTGGCCACCAGGGGATCGTCGACGCTGTGGCCGGTCCGCAAGAGGCCCGTCGCGACGATGGCCGTCACGCCGGGGCCGGCGCCGGCCGAGTACGAACCGTCGGCCGCCTGGCCACGCGTCTGCAGATATTCCGTCGCCTTGGCGACCGTCTGACTGTAAAGCTCGGCCTGCGAAGGCTCGGCCGCCGCCAGCAGCCCGCCCTGGATCAACAGCCCGCCCGCCAGCACTAACCCTGGAATTCGCATGGCTACGCTCCCCCTCTTCTCTCCGGGACTCGGTTTCCTGGAACACGCCTCCGCGGCGGCGGTCGGCGTCTGGCCGCCGCCAGCCGGCCGCCAGACGCCGACCCTGGCCAATCTGCTCCACCCGCTGCGCCGGGGGCCTGCGCCTTATTGTAGGCAAACCGCGCGGCCCTGTGCGAGCAGGCAGGGGCGGCGTCCCGGCGGCGGTGTGGCCCCATGCGGCCCGACCGCCGCCGAAGGCGAGCCAAAAATTTTGCCCCAAAGCCGGCCACCGAACCGACAGGCCAGCGGTCTGGCCGCCCTGAACAGCGACCAGAAACCCCCCCGCGGGACCACGCCCTGCACCCCCCTTTCCCACGACTTTGCGCCGCGGCGGGGCCCCACCTTGGAGGCAGGCTTGGGCGACCCGCCCGCACGCGTCCGAGGGCCAGGGGGGGACCGCGATGATGCTCCTCACAGCACAAACCCCGCTCACGCGATAGATGCACGAGCGGGGTTTGCATGTGGTGGACAGCCCACATCCTGCTCCGCTGCCCCATCTGCTTGGAAACGCCGCCTCCATGCCGCGAACCGTTAATGTCCGCTTTTGCGGAAATCATGTCAATGGCGTCTGCCGCGGTTGGCCCAGCGGCGGTAGATCGCCGATCCGGATTCCGATCCGGCCAATTGCCCGCCCCCAAGGAGGAGGAACCGCAGGCAGGCGGCCGCCGTGGCCGGCCGCTCGGCGTGGTTGCTGGTCATGCGACCTTGCCGCTACAATCGGTGGGGGTAACAGCCACCCCAGGCGAGGGAATCGCTATGGGAAGTGATCCCGGTGGTACGCAGCAAATCACGATTCAGCTGGACCAGCAGGGCCAGATCGTTGACCCGGCTGATCCCCGAGCGGTGCTCCAGCGTTTGGCGTTGGAACTGAGCGACACCACGCATCTGCCGCTGGAGGTCGGTCATGTCCAGCGGGCCTTGCAACTGGCGGTGCAGGCCGAGGCCATCTCGGCGGGGGCTCAGCCCATCCTCTGCGACGCCAACCTGACGGCCACACTGACGCCCTTTGCCCGGACAGCCTTTCAAGACGCGGACCGACCCGCCTGATCCGCTCGGCCGTCAGGCGCTGGATCCCATCAGGCACCAGCTATCATCGCGGGATGCCGTGGGCCCAAGCGGAAAGATTCTCGGCTTTGCCCTCACGCCCGCGGTCCGGAAAGGGGGCGCCTGGGCAGCCGGCAGATGCCGCTTAACGAGCGGCGCGGCCCAACAGGTTGATGTGGGGGCCCTTTTGTTTGAGGCGACGTTTGCGGCGGCTATGGCGGCGCCACCAGATCGCTCCGCCGCCAGAAGCCAGACCGACAACCAGCAACACCCCCACCGCGGACAGGATGGTTGACGTCCGGCTCTGCTCCTGGGGCCGGGAACCAGACGACGTCGCGGATGGCGAACGGGAAGTCATCAAGCGACGATAACCGGCTTCTCGTTCAATCGAATTGGCAAACGCGCCGCCGAAATCGTTGGTGCTTGACCAGTACGGATCCTCCCCGGCAAAGCTGACGGCTAGCTGATCCGTGTCGGATAAAGATCCTTGGCCGACGACGGGTTGGGGGGAGAGGAGAAAGAGCAGCATCGGCAGGATGGCCGACGCGGGTAACCAAGGGGAACAAGAAGAGCGTACTACCATGAGCGTTTCCCTCACCCATTTGTTGTGGCCGCGACTTCGGGGGCCAGCCGCAGAGCGTGCGGTGCCTGGAGTTGGCGGTGGTGTGTGTAACCCTCATCACACGTCCCCCCAGGGTAACAGCTGGGGGCCGGATGTCAACCACCCGCCCTCCCGGCAGCCCCGGCGGCCACCGGCCCGCGGGCCTACGGCGCGGGGCCTACGGGACAGGCAATGCACGGGCCAGGGTCCAGGTTTTGTAAGGCGTGACGATACAGGGGGTTAGTAATTCTTCTCTGCTCTGGGACCCCACCCACCCCGCCTTGCTTCTCCTGGTTTTTGGGTGCGGGTTTCGGTTTTGGGATCCGGGATGCCCGCCTCTTTCAACCGCCAGCCGCATAGGGTTGCTGAGCGGTCCGGCCGGTTTACCCCACGGTGGCCACCGGCGGGCTTGCCCCGCCAGAGCCATCGGCAAATCCCGGGACAAATCCCGGGACAGGACAAATCTCGGGACAGGACAAATCCCGGGACAGGCAATGCACGGGACAAATCCTGGGACAAATCCTGGCAAATCCTGGGACAGGCAATGCACGGGCCAGCGGTCCAGCTTTTTGTAAGGCCCACTGCTGCAGGGGTTTAGCCACTCTCCGCTGCGCAGCGCCCCCCCCGGCTCTGCATTGCGTGTCCTGTTACCTTGCGTGTCCTGTTACCTTGACGGCAATGCACGGGCCAGCTTCCAGCTTTTTGTAAGGCCATCGGTTACAGGGGTTTAGCCACTCTCCTCTACGGCTCAGCGACCCCCCGGCCCTGCATTGCGTGTCCTGTTACCTTGCCTGCATTGCGTGTCCTGTTACCTTGCTTGTTACCTTGCCCAAGGTGTCCAAGGTGTTCGGAAAAAAAGGTGTCGGCAGCCGAGCGCATAAAAAAACCGGCGCTGGCAGAACCCAGCGCCGGTGCAGAAGAACAAATTGCTGATTCCAGCAGGTTACTGGACAACGGCTACCCAACCGCCAGCCTCTTTCAACTTGGCGATGGCAGTTTCCGTCTTAAACGTCGACGGATCGACTGAGCAAGTCGCTGTGGCAGTACCTGCATCCCAATTAACGGCAGTTACACCCGGTAACTGTTCAAGATTCCTTTGAATCAAGGAACCTCAGCCAAACTTTCA
>CAYFZZ010000185.1:0-4101 GCA_964347545.1 uncultured Planctomycetaceae bacterium
CCCTCCCGAATCGATCGCCCCCTCGGCCCACACGTTCGACAACCCCCGCTGGGCAGCCCCCCCCCCCCGGCGGCTTGTCCCCCCCCCCCCCCCCCGCCCGCCCCGGCTGTGCAGGCGGTCCCCAGACCTTGATCTGTGGCGGGAATCTTTCTCTGGCCGGAAAGCCCGTCCAAATCAGATCATCCGGCAGATGCGGTACGACGGGATCAAGCGCCAAATCCTTTGCTTATTACCCCCACATTCCCGATGATCTACATTATCCGCATTAAACCCATATTCCAAATTATTTATAGATGTCCCATGTTGACGACGATAGAAAACAGCGGGACGTTGGTCCCCCGCTGGCACCGTTCGCCCCTTATCTTGCCCCAAAATGCACTGTCGCGATGGATAACGGAAATTTTCGGACACGGACGCCACGCTCGCCTGCCAGCATTGCTTGCCTGTTGGCCAGCACCTGCCTGGCAAGCTTGCTCTGCTTGCATGCGGATGCTCAGGATTGGCCCCGCTATCGTCCCAAGCCTTTGCCGAACGAGCAGGGTGAAGCTCAGCTGCCCGAGGTTCCCCAGGAAGCCACCGGGGACACGGCGATTCTGGTCGAGTCGTTGGAGGGTCTGGTGTTTGTCGACCATCCCGACCGCGTTGCCGACGGCCCGCTGGACGTCGCCGGCGTGGAAGTCCACAGCGACACCGGGCTGGACCTTTTGCACCAACCCGAATTTCGCGCGCTGGTCGAACCTTATTTGGGCCAGCCGGTCAGCATGCGTCGCCTGAATGAAATGGTTCGCCAGATCATCCTTTATTATCGCGACAACGACCAACCGGTCGTCGATGTCAGCGTGCCGGAACAGAACATCACCTCCGGCGTGGTCCAGGTCGTCGTCCTGGAGGGCCGCATCGGTAACGTCTGCGTCGAGGGGGCCAGGTATTTCGACCACTGCATGCTGGCCAACCAGGTTTGGTTGAATTCGGGCGAGACGATCTATGAATCGATTTTGAACGAAGAGCTGTGGTGGCTGAATCGCAACCCGTTTCGGTCTGTGGATTTGACGCTGACGCCGGGCGACCACTTTGGCGAGACGGACCTGGTATTTCAGGTCAACGACCAGCGCCCCTGGCGGGCCTACGTCGGCTATGAGGACACGGGCACCCGCGATACGGGGTTAGAGCGGACGATTTACGGGGTGCATTGGGGCAATGCGTTCCACCGGGACCATCAGCTGGCCTACCAGTTTACGGCGTCCAGCGATTTCCAAAAACTGACGGCACATTCCCTGGTCTACGAAATTCCGCTCGCCAACCGCGATCTCCTCACCTTCTTTGGCACCTATGGCGAGGTCGATACCGTGATCGACGACCTTCCCATGGAAGGCTTTGGCCTGCAGGCCTCGCTGCGCTATCGCCGCGATTTGCCCGCGTTCTGCAGCGCCGAACACTATTGGGTGCTGGGCCTCGATGCCAAGCGGACCAATACCGACCTGGAATTCGGTGGTATGCAAGTCTTTCCCGAAACGGCCGACGTGTACCAGCTGATGGCCAAGTACGCTCAGGAAAAATTCGACTGCCACGGCACGACCTCTTTCGGTGGCGAAATGTTCTTCAGCCCCGGTGGTCTCTCGGAAGGCAACAGCACGTCCACGTATCAGCTGTATCGCGCCGGTGCGACTGCCGATTATTTTTACGGTCGGTTGTTCGTGGAGCGCGAGCAGTACTTGCGGCACAATCTGTTGTTGAACGTCCGCGCCCTGGGCCAGCTGGCCGACGGCAACCTGATTCCCAGCGAACAGCTGGGCCTTGGGGGCTACTATACGATTCGTGGCTACGACATGCGGCTGGTCAATGGCGACAACGGGTACATTGTGAACGTGGAACTGCTGAACTGCCCCATGGCGACCGATTGGATCCGTTGTGTCGATGAAGAACTGCAGTTTCTGGGTTTCTTCGACTTGGGCGAAGCCACGCTGCACTCTCCCCTGCCTGGCGAAGGTCGCAGCGTGCAACTTTCGAGCGTTGGGGTGGGCTTGCGGTACACCGCCGGCCGCCGCGTGCTGCTCCGCGCCGACTACGGCTATCCGCTGGACCGCGACGTCTTCGGGGTCGACCCCGACGGGCGGTTACACATTGGGGCCGTGTTGAGCTTCTAGGGGGGGCTTCTGCCCCCCGCGGCCGCGCCTGGCGCCCCACGCCCCGGGCCCCACCTGGCAGTTGGCAGGCCGGACAGGCTGACCCCCCCTGTCCGACAGGGCCTGTGACCCTACCCGCCCCATCTTGCCGGTCCGCCATCGGTCGTTGTGGCGGATCCCCCCTTTCCGCCCGCGGCCGACCGCGCGGCCTGCCTCTTTTGCCGTCGAGCCGCTGACGGTGGCCCTGCCCGAGCCCTGGTCCGCCCAGCCCCTGGTCTTTGCTTGCGAAAAAAAATTTCTGCGGCCGGTGCACATCTCGGCTGACCGTCACAACCGGTCCCGCGTGACGTACATCCCGTGTGAATCATCCAACCCCACCCGGCACAAACCAGTCGACCCCGCTAAAGCGCATGCGAAGGTCGAGCTTGCCTGTTGCCCGCGGGCAACATCTGGCTTTTTGACGCGCCAGCTCTTGGCGCGCAGCCGGCAGACCATTGAAACCCTGCCGGCCCCAATTACCGTGGAACTCAAGAGCTGTTTTCTCTTCACTTTTCTCGCGTCAAGGCTTGCAACTGATGAGTATCTACACGCGTCGCCTGAAGAAAACGTTTGCTTTTATCTATCGCTGGACGCTTTCGCTGGTCACCAGCCTTTCGCTGGTCGTCGGCACCGCGCCCGTCATGGCCAACCCGGTGGGTGGCGTCGTCGTCAACGGCGCCGCTTCGATTCAGTCCAGCGGCAATACGCTGACCGTCAATCAAGCCACGGATCGGGCCGTCATTAACTGGCAAGGGTTTTCGATCGATGCGGGCGAGATCACGCAATTTAACCTGCCCAGCAACTCTTCGGCCGTGTTGAACCGTGTCACCAGTGGAAATCCCTCCAGCCTGCTCGGCACGCTCAACTCCAACGGCAACGTCTACCTGATCAATCCCAATGGGATCCTGGTCGGCAGCAACGCTCAAGTCAACGTCGGTGGCCTGGTCGCCTCAACCCTGGACGTCAGCAACAACCAGTTCATGAAGGGCGGACCACTCGACTTTTCCGGCAGCTCGCAAAACGGAATCGTCAACCACGGGAACATTCAAGCGATTGATGGCGATATCTACATGATCGCCAATCATGTCGAAAATCACGGGACGCTGCACGCCCCGCAAGGCACGGTCGGCCTGGCCGCGGGACAAAGCGTAACGCTGATCGAAGGCGGACACCCCTCTTTGAAGGTCAAGCCTTCCCAGGATTCGGTCGGGACCACCCGCACCGGAATCACCAACACCGGGCTGATTGAAGCCGTCCAGGTCGAACTGGCCGCCCACGGCAATATCTACGCCCTGGCCATCAATAACCAGGGGACCATCCGAGCGACCGGGTCGGTCCAGCGCGATGGAGAGGTCTACCTGGTCGCCGGCGGTGGCGAGATTGTCAACAGCGGACAAATCATCGAACACGCAGCCGACAACCAAACGCTCGAGAATTCGACCACCCAGCTGGCCGCGGCGGACGATTCTACCACATCCACCAGCAGCCACACCGACGACAGCAACAATGATAATGCCCACGGTGGCAATGTCGGCACCGGCAACCAAGGCAACGGTTTCGGCAATACCGGACCCGGCAACCAAGGCAACGACACAACCAATGGCAACGCAAACCAAGGTGATAGCAACCAAGGGGGCGGTAACCAAGGTGGTGGAAACCAGGGCGGTGGCAACCAAGGGAGCGGCAACCAGGGTGGCGGCAACCAAGGGGGCGGCAACCAGGGTGGTGGCAACCAAGGCGGCGGCAACCAGGGTGGGGGCAACCAAGGCGGTGGCAACCAAGGGGGTGGCAACCAAGGGGGCGGCAACCAAGGGGGCGGCAACCAGGGTGGCGGCAACCAGGGTGGCGGCAACCAGGGTGGCGGCAACCAGGGCGGTGGAAACCAAGGCGGTGGCAACCAAGGTGGGGGCAACCAAGGCGGCGGAAACCAAGGTGGTGG
>CAYFZZ010000186.1:0-2966 GCA_964347545.1 uncultured Planctomycetaceae bacterium
CTACTCTTAACCGCTACTCTTAACCGCTACTCTTAACCGCTACTCTTAACCGCTACTCTTAACCGCTACGCTTAACCGAGCTGCTTCATCGCTCTCCACGGGCCAAACCTTATCGCTGACCATTCCCTTTTCTATGTCAGTCGCTTCTTACCCACAGATCCCTCTGAAGACCCTTTTTGAAGAGCCAAGATTGAAGATTGTAGAGCAATTGTCCCCAATTGCTCGGCCAAGCGAAAAACCACCCTCGCGCCACAAAACGGTGGTCCCCCAAAACCAGGCCCGCCGCCCGCCGGCCTCTCCACCTCCGCAGGAGCAATTGAGACAATTGCTCTACACTCGTCCGCAGGAGCAATTCAGACAATTGCTCTACACTCGTCCACCAGGAGCCATGGAGACCATGGCTGGACCATCGTCCGCGATCCGGCCGCTGGGGCGGCTATTCGATAAAGCCCTTCAGTTCCTGGCTGCGACTGGGCTGTTGCAGCTTGCGGACCGCCTTGGCTTCGATCTGCCGGATCCGTTCGCGGGTCACCTTAAAGATGTGTCCCACTTCTTCGAGGGTATAGCTGTAGCCGTCGCCCAGCCCGTACCTCAGCTTGATGATTTCGCGTTCGCGATAGCTGAGCGTTTTGAGGACTTTGGCGATCCGGCTGCGCAGCATCTCTTGCGAGGCCCCGATAGCGGGGTTATCGGCGGCGTGGTCGGGCAGGAGGTCGCCAAATTGGCTGTCTTCGCTGTTGCCTACCGGCCGATCGAGGCTAATCGGATAGCGGCTCATCGCCAACACCCGCCGCGTCTCGTCGATGGTGGTTTGCGCCGTGCGAGCGGTCTCTTCGATCGTCGGCTCGCGGCCCATCTTCTGTTGCAGGGTCCGAGCCACATTGCGGACGCGGGACATGGTTTCGACCATGTGCACGGGGATGCGAATCGTGCGGCTTTGGTCCGCCACGGCCCGCGTGATCGCCTGGCGAATCCACCAGGTGGCGTAGGTACAGAACTTGAAGCCGCGGCGGTATTCGAATTTGTCGACCGCCCGCATCAGGCCGGCGTTTCCTTCCTGGATCAGGTCCAGGAAGCTGAGCCCCCGGTTGCGGTATTTCTTGGCGATCGACACGACCAGCCGCAGGTTGCCTTCGGACAGCCCCCGTTTGGCCTTCTGGTAGCGGGCATAGACCTGTTTCAAGCGGTGCATGCGGTTCCGCAGGCTGGCGGGGGTCTCCTGGACGGCCCACAGGATCTGGCGGTATTCCGACCGCATCTTCCGGACCTCGTCGGTATCCACCCGCCGCGATCGCTTGTGGCTCTTCAACGCCCCCCGCAGGTGATCGACCCGCTGGCTGAATTCATCCAGAGTGGTGATCATCGGTTCGATCCGCTGGGTCCGCAGGCCCAGTTCTTCGATCAGCCGCACGGCCCGGCGGCGGCGGCGGCCCAGCCGTTGCCAGGCCTCGCGGCGGGCCGCGGCCCGCTGGCCGCGGCTGGAGGCAATCCGATAGTCCTGTCGGTTTTGCCGCAGCAGGACGTCCAGGCAGGCCAGGTTGTGGGGAAACCGGCCCAGGATCTGGTCTTTTTCCAAGCGGTCGGTGACGGAAACCTGCACCGTGCGGTCAAAGGGCAGCTCGCCGGTGTGCACCCGCCGCAGGACCTGGTAGGCCATGCGAATCACATAATCGCATTCCAGCAGGCCGCGGCGAAAGTCGGCCCGCGTCATTTCAATTTCTTTGGCCAGCGTGATTTCTTCTTTCCGCGTCAGCAGCGGAATTTCGCCCATTTGCGTCAGGTACATGCGAACCGGGTCGTCCGACCAGGACTCCATCTCCGCTTCGGCCAACAGCGCCGCCTCTTCCGTACCCAGCTCGTTGCTCTCCTCCTCGTCCAAATCGCTTTGCAACACCTCGACGTCGTCGTCGCTCTCGGCCAGCCCGACTTCCTCCGTGTCGACAACGTCGCGGGAAATGGTCAGCGTTTCGCCCTCCGTTTCGGCAGGCGTCTGCATGTCTTCTAGAATGGTCTGATACAAATCAGTTCTCCTCGGCTATGTACGTCGGCTCGGGATCGATGTCTGGCCTTCGCAAATGGCTGGGCCTCCTGGCGGCGATGCGTGGCCGGTGCACAGGCAACAAGTTCGCCTTCCAGAAAAAACCGCTGTAGAAAAATCGCAATTACAAACGCCTACTCGCGGCGACTTGCCGTGATGAATCGTCCCCCGCGAAGCGTTGTGACGGTCGAACCGTCGAAATTCCTGGCGCTTTCTTCACCCACTGCAGCGGCCACCAGGAAAGTGTACCACTGATCTAAGGACTGTCTGGTCACTCCTGAAATTTGGTAAAAAATTTCGATTCAGTGATTTGGGTATGCTCAGGGAAGGTGGAACGACGGAACGTTCCCTCGGGAAGGCGGGTGGCTTCGTGCTGTATCACCCCGTTACACCTGACCCTTACGAAGCCATCGGGTGGCGTGGTCCCCAAATAATTCCACACGACCACTCTTCCGCCAGATTGTAAACATCCCCCGCCCGCCGGTCCAGTCCTGAGCCTTTCGGGTCGCGGGGGCCGGCGTTTTCGAGCGCCCAGCAAAAAGCGCACCGTTGAGCGGCTGGGGTGGGGAGCAACTTGCGTTCCAAACATGGCGCGGAGCCCGCCGGCCAGCGGCCCCCGCGACCATTGCCTACCCCTTCCTGCGCAAGTAGCATGGGTCGTATCTTTTGACCAGAGCGTTAATTGCGCAATCTGAGCGGTGATCGGCATGGCGACCCAATTCCTGCTTCCTTGCCCCTGCGGTGAAACACACATCATCGCCAAAACACAAGCCGGGCAGCAGCTGGAATGCAAGTGCGGTGCCCAGCTGGAGGTGCCCACCATCCGCCAGATGGCCCTCCTGGAACCAGCCCCGCCGTCGGCCGGGGGCGGGCAGCCCACCGGCACCTGGTCCCCCGCTCAAGGGGCCCTCTTCGTGGCCGGCGTGTT
>CAYFZZ010000187.1:0-2776 GCA_964347545.1 uncultured Planctomycetaceae bacterium
GGGGGACAACACCTCCGGCACACGCTGCCACAATTTTTGGCTGCCCAAGAGTTCCGCCGAGTTCTCGCGCAGGATTCCCTCCAGCTGCAAAAAGCGAAAGAAGATCTTCAGCGACACGATGTGTCGCGAGATGCTGCTGGGCGCCAGCTTCTGCTGGTGCAGCCAGGCGGCGTAGTCGGACAGCTGCCGGATCGTCAGCTTTCGCAGATCCCGCTGGCCCAGCCAGCTGAAAAAGCGGGCCATGTCGCGGCGGTAGGCGGCCACCGTGTTGTCCGCAACCTGGCACTCGGTCCGCAGATACTCCAGCCACGGCTGGACGTACCGCTGGGCACTGGACCGCGCCGAGGCGGCTTTGCTGCGCGTTTTCCTGCGACCTGCCGGAGCCATATCGTTTTGCTTCGGAAGCGGCCCGGCCCGGACTTCATTCGAAGTCGGCCCGCCTGGTGCCCCGGGGCGGATTTTGCGGGAAAACAGGCCGATTGGCGCGGCCGCCCCCCGCCGATTAAGCTGCCCGCGGGCAACGGCCCCCCGCCGCCTCCCCGCGGCTCGGCGGGTGCCTGCCTCCACCACCTCGGCCATCTCCCCGCGAGCCCATCATGGCGTCTCCAGCCGGTTCCCCGCCCGCGCCCCCTCCCCACCAGGCGCGATGGGGCTTGCGGCTGCTACTGGTCCTGGCCGGCATCGCCCTCTGGTACCAGACGCAATCCTGGATCGCCCAGCGGCCGCTGCTGGACCACCGCATCCGCGATCTGCCCCTGGAGTGGCTGGCGCCCGTTAATGGCTATTTTCAGCACCATCCGCTGGCCGCCGACGCCCTGCTGATCGTCAGCTCGCTGGTCATCGACGCGCTGGGCCTCTTCTTGCTGGGCTGGGCCATCTGCGGGCCCAGCCTCCGCCCCTTCCTGGGGCTGGTGATCTTGTTTTCGTTGCGGCAAATCTGCCAGGTGTTCTGTGCCTTGCCGGCCCCGCCCGAGATGATCTGGCACCAGCCGCACTTGCCGCCCCAACTGGGCGGGTATGCGGTGCCGTCCCTATTAGTGACCTATGACGTGGCCAACGATTTCTTTTTTTCCGGGCATACGGCCCTGGCCACCTACGGCGCGCTGGAAGTCGCCCGCCTCGGTCGCCGCTGGATCCCCCTGGCCGGCGGGATTGTGCTTTTCGAGACCGCGACGGTCCTGGTGTTGCACGCCCACTGGACGATGGACGTCTTTGCCGCCGTCGTCGCCGCGATCACCGCGGCCTGCCTGGCCAGCTGGCTGGCACCGCTCGTGGACCAACGCTTGAAAATCGCTGTCCCTTGAATCCCTGACCCCTTCATCCTGAGCCCATCTGCCCGATGCAGACCTCCGCGGCCATCGACCGTTGCTCTTCGGCCCCACCGCCGGTGTCCCGGCAGCTGACGCATCACCAACCGCTGGTCACCATCCTCCTGGCCGCCGCCGCGGGCATCCTCGTCGACCGCCTCTGGCCCCTCCCGCTACCGCTCTGGTGCCTGGCGGCCATGACCGCCCTGGCCCTCTGGTGGCCGCTCTACAACCGCCGGCAGAACCTGGCGGCGGGTGTGGCGTTGAGCGTCGCGTGCGGGGCCCTGGGCGGCGGCTGGCATCACCTGTCGTGGTACCTGTTTTCCCAGCACGAGATCGGGCGGTACGCGGCAGCCGTGCCCCGGCCGGTGTGCGTCCGCGGCCGCAGCACGCAAGTCGCCAAGTTCGTCCCCGCTCCGCAGGAAGACCCCTTGCGGACGATCCCGGCCAGCCAGCGGAGCCGCGTGGTGATCCAGGTCAAAGCCATCCGCGACGGGACCAGGTGGCAGCCGGCGGCCGGGCGAGCCACGCTGCTGGTCGAAGGCCACCTGCTGGGCATCCGACCCGGCGATCGCCTGGAAGTTTACGGCCGGCTAACCCGTCCCCCGCCGGCCCACAATCCCGGCGAGTTCGACTTTGCGGTCTATCGCCGGACGCAACGAGAACTGTGCCTCCTGCGAGCCAGCTCGCCCGACTGCGTAGTGACCTTGGGGCGGGCTAGCCGATGGGACGTGCGGACCTGGATGGCGCGGATCCGGGCGGCCGGCAGCCGGACGTTGTGGAACTATCTGGCGCATGATCGAGCGGGATTGGCGGCGGCGGTGTTGTTGGGCGAGCGGGAACGGTTGGAGCACGATCGGACGGAGGCCTTTGTGGAAACCGGCACGATCCACCTGCTGGCCATCTCCGGCCTGCACGTCGGTATCCTCGTGTCGGTGCTGACCCTGGGCCTCCGCGGCGGCTGGGTGTCCCGCAACGCGGGGCTGATCCTGATCCCGGCCCTCACGTTGTTCTACGCCCTCCTGACCGACGCGCGGCCGCCGGTGATGCGGGCGGCCTTGTTGATCGTGATCATGTGCCTGGCCCTCTACGACGGCCGGCGGCAGTTGGGGTTCAACACCCTGGCGGCAGCCGCCCTGGTGGTCCTGCTCTGGAACCCCGCTCAGCTGTTCCGCATCGGCGCCCAGCTCTCGTTCCTGGCCGTCGGCACGCTGATCTGTTTCACGCCGGTCTGGCACCGCTGGCAGCAGGAGGACGCCCTCTGGTGGCTTATCCGCTCTACCCGTCCGGCCCCCGTCCGCGCGGCCCGCTCGGTGGGCCGCTGGGCCTGGCGGCTGACCCTCGCCGGCCTCGCCGTGTGGGCTGTCGCTCTGCCCCTGGTCATGCATCACTTCCATCTCTGCACGCCCATCGGTGTCCTCCTGACCCCCCTGCTCTATGTCCCCGTCGCCGTGGCCCTCTTCAGCGGC
>CAYFZZ010000188.1:0-3720 GCA_964347545.1 uncultured Planctomycetaceae bacterium
AAGAGCGAAGCGGTCCTTCAGCCGGGCGATCATCGCCACCAGCCACTCGGGCGGAAGGATGGTCGGCGTCCCACCCCCGATGTAGAGCGTCGCCACCGGCGCGCCGTGGAACTCCGCGCTCGCCGCCCGGAGATCCATCTCGATCGCGGCGGCATCGAGGTAGCGGCGCGCGGCGGCGGGGCCGCCGGCCTCGTCCACGGGGACCGAGGCGAAGTCACAGTAGCCGCACTTGCGCAGGCAGAAGGGGATGTGGAGATAGACCGCGATGTCCGCGGGTGAGTCACTCCGCGATCTTGAGCACCGTGAGGAAGGCTTCCTGCGGGACATCCACACTTCCGATCTGCCGCATGCGCTTCTTGCCGGCCTTCTGCTTTTCGAGCAGCTTCCGCTTGCGGGTCACGTCGCCCCCATAGCACTTCGCCGTGACATTCTTCCGGAGGGGGGCGATGCGCTCGGCGGCAATGATGCGGGAGCCGAGCGCCGCCTGGATCCGGATCTCGAACATCTGCCGGGAGAGCGCTTCGCGCAGCCGCTTCACCATCACCCGGCCGCGCTGCTGGGCGCGAGAGCGATGGGTGATGAAGGAGAGCGCATCAACAGGGTCGCTGTTGATGAGGATGTCGAGCTTGGCGAGGTCCGATTCCCGGTAGCCGATCAGCTCGTAGTCGAGAGAGGCGTAGCCGCGCGTGCGGGACTTGAGCTGATCGAAGAAGTCCAGGATGATCTCCGCGAGGGGCAGGTTGTACGTGATGACAACTCGATCGGTGTGCGACTGCTCCATCGAAACATACTCGCCCCGGCGGTCCTGGCAGATCTCCATGCAGGCCCCGACGTAGGCGGAGGGTGTCATGATGGTGGCGCGCACGAACGGCTCCTCGATATGGTCGAGGCGGTCCGGAGACGGCAGCTTCGCCGGGTTGTCCACGTCCGTCACCTGGCGGTCGGAGGTATGCGCGCGATAGACCACACTGGGCGCCGTCAGGACGAGCTCCATCTCGTACTCGCGCTCGAGCCGCTCCTGGACGATCTCCATGTGGAGCAAGCCCAGGAATCCGCACCGGAAGCCCGTACCCAGCGCCGCCGAGCTCTCCGGCTCGTACGTCAGCGCGGCGTCGTTGAGCGCGAGCTTCTCCAGCGCGCCGCGGAGCAGGGGGAAGTCCTTGTTCTCGGTCGGATAGATCCCGCAGAAGACCATCGGCTTCGCTCGGCGATAGCCCGGCAGCGGCTCGCGCGCCGGGTTGGCGGCGTCGGTGATCGTCTCCCCCACCGGCGCCTCTCCAATCGCCTTGATGCCTGCTATCACATAGCCAACGCTGCCGGCGGGCAGTCCGGGCGCCGGCTGAAGGCCGAGGGAGAACGTGCCGACCTCCTGGACCTCGAAGCGCCGCCCTGCGGACATCATATGGATCCTCATGCCCGGGACGATTGTGCCATTCCTCACGCGCACGTAGGCGACGATGCCTCGGTGTGGGTCGAAGTGGGAGTCGAAGATCAGCGCCTGAAGAGGCGCCTCCGGATCGCCGCCCGGCGGAGGGATGCGATGGACGACAGCCTCCAGCACCTCTTCCACCCCGGTGCCGAGCTTGGCGCTCGCCAGGACCGCCTCCTCGCCATCGAGGCCGATGATGTCCTCGAGCTCCATGCGGGCGCGCTCCGGCGAGGCATTGGGAAGATCGACCTTGTTGATGACGGGGATGATCTCCAGACCCTGATCCACCGCCAGGTGGACGTTGGCCACGGTCTGCGCCTCGACTCCCTGGGCGGCGTCGATCACCAGCAGCGCACCCTCGGCCGCGGCGAGGCTGCGCGAGACCTCGTAGGTGAAGTCCACGTGGCCCGGGGTGTCGATGAGGTTGAGGAGGTACTCCTCGCCATCGCGCGCACGATAGGTCAGGCGGATGGCGCTGGCCTTGATCGTGATGCCGCGCTCGCGCTCGAGGTCCATCTGGTCGAGGACCTGCTCGCGCATCTGCCGATCCGTGAGGGCATGCGTCCGCTCGAGGATTCTGTCGGCGAGCGTGGACTTGCCGTGGTCGATGTGCGCGATGATGCAGAAGTTGCGTATGCGTTGTTGGTCCCACGAAGACATGTGTTCAACCTACTGAGCTTCGCGCAACGAAGTGACGTGGCGAAGCTCAGAAAGGCGCTCAGACGGACGCCACCCGGAATCGCACATCACGTCTCTGCGCGACCATCCATAGACATCCTCGCGACGTTCCTTGAAGGTCGGAAGCGTCGATTGGCTCTGTGAGCCCGGTCGCGTCCACCCCCCGCGATGTCCGCGCCCAAGATCGGCCGCGAGCATCATGAGGCGGGGGGAGCGTTCCCGACCCCTGCACGGCGACGGATGATCTCGCGGAAGCTGCTCAGCTCCGGCGCTCTCAGCACGCGCAGCACCAACAGATATGATACCCCACCTGCGGCCAAGCTGACCAGTACCTGGATCGCCAGCGGTCCGAAGGAGCGCAGGGAGGCGGGCGCCTGGGAAGCAGCTCCCACCCGGGGGGCCGCTGCGGCGAATCGCGTCACGGGCAGGTCGAGCCAGCCGCCGAGCCAGCGAGAGACGAGGAAGGCCACTGCGGCGAGGGCGACAGAGGCGGCCGCAATCCGGAGGAAGGACAGGGCGATGGCGCGGCCGTCGATGCCCCCGAGACGGCGCCGGAGGCACTCGGCGAGCGCGAGAAGGCCGACGGTGACGCCGACGGAGCTCGCCGCTGCGATGGCCGCGTACTGCAGGCGCGTCCGCATGAGGGCGATTGCGAGCACGACGATGAGGAGGGTGTAGCCGATGCCGACCAGCGGCGGACTGCGAGTGTCCTTCAGCGAGTAGAGCGCACGATTGACGATCTGCAACCCGGACAGCCCGATCAGGGAGGCGATGTAGAACAGGAGGCTGTACTCGGCGGCCGCAATGGCGCCCTCATCGAAGCTGCCGCTTCTCCACAGGAGCCGAAGCACTGGACCGGCCAGCACGAACAGCGCAGCGGCCGACGGTACGGAGAGAAAGAAGACCGCTCGCACTGTCGTCGAGAAGGTCCGCCGGAACTCGGCGAGCTCCCCGGCGTCGCTGCGCGCGGCCAGTGTCGGGAAGACGGCGGTCGAGATGGCGACCCCGAAGAGCCCCAGCGGAAGGACGACCAGGCGATTTGCGTAGCGCAGGCTCGTGACTCCCCCGGGAAACCAGGAGCCGAAGAAGATCGGCAGCAGCAGCAGACAGATCTGCGTGAACGCCAGCCCTGCCATGTAAGGAAGAAAGAGCCGGATGACCTCACGCACGCCCGGGTGGTGGAGCTCGAGTGCAGGCCGGTACCGGAACCCGCGGGCCAACATGCTGGGGAGCTGCACTGCCACGAGCAAGAACGCCCCGACGATGACGCCGCTGGCCAGGACCGTCAGCGCTGCAGCCGGGTCGAGTGAACGCCGCGCCATCAGCAGGCCACCGGCGAACGCGCCCCCGATGATTCCAACGTTGTAGACGATCCAGGCGAGGGCGGGGGCGGTGAAGTGCCGGTGCGCCTGAAGCATTCCCGTGAAGAAGGCGCTGAGGACGGTGAAGATCACCATCGGCGCGAGGATTCGGACGTAGCCGGCACACTCAGCCACTTGGTCGGGGCCGAACGTCCGCCAGAACCCCGGCACGACGACCTTCACGAGCGCGGGCGCGAAGACCAGTATGACCAGCACACCCAGGATCGCGCAGAGCGTGAAGAGGGTCAGGAC
>CAYFZZ010000189.1:0-18200 GCA_964347545.1 uncultured Planctomycetaceae bacterium
CTAGCCGATCCCGTAGAGGGGTCCCAGTTTGGCTCGCAGATGCGCCATCAAGTCCTGATGGTCCAGGGGCCGCCCCGTGACCTGTTCCACCAGCTGGGCTGCCGGATAGCACTGTCCGCGGTGGTGGATCTGTTGTTGGAGCCACTGGGTCAGCGGCTGGAACTCCCCCCGGGCGAACTGGCCATCCAGATCTGGCAGGTCGGCTGAGGCCTGGGCAAAGAACTGAGCGGCATACAGGTTGCCCAGGGTGTAGGTGGGAAAATATCCGATCGCCCCGCTGCTCCAGTGGATGTCCTGCAGGACTCCCTCCCGGTCGCAGGTTGGCGCCAGCCCCAGATACTGCTGGTACTTCTCGTTCCACGCCCCCGGCAGCTGGTCCACGGCCAGGTCGTCCTCCAGGAGGGCTTGTTCCAATTCGAAACGAATCAGGATGTGCAAATTGTAGGTGGCTTCGTCTGCCTCGACGCGAATCAGGGACGGCCGCACCTGATTGATCGCGAAATAGAACTCGTCCAGGGTGGCGTCCGCCAGGGCGTCGGGGAACGCTTGCTGGGCCAGCGGGTAATGAAAACGCCAGAAAGCGTGGCTGCGGCCCACCTGGTTTTCCCACATCCGCGACTGGGATTCGTGAATTCCCAGGGAGACATCCTGACCGGGCGGCAGGCCGTACCACTGGGGCCGCAACCCCTGATCGTAGATACCATGTCCTGCCTCGTGCAGGATCCCAAAAAAGGCGGTCGGAAAAAAACGTTCGTCATAGCGGGTGGTGATCCGCGTGTCGTGGGGTCCCAAGCCGCTGCAGAACGGGTGCACGGTGGCATCCAGCCGGCCCCGCTGGAAGGAAAACCCAATCCGCTCGGCCGCGGCCCGTCCGAACTGTGCCTGAGCATCGGTGGGGTAGTGTCGTCTCAGCAGGTCGACCGGTGGCTGGCGGTCGCTCGCCCCCAGCTGGCGAATGAGCGCGACCAGTTCGTCGCGGAGGGCCGTCAGCACGCGGCGGACGTTGGCTGTCGACTCCTCGGGTTCAAACTCGTCCAGGAGGGCATCGTAACGACACTGGTCGAATCCCAGCGCATCGGCCTCGGCCCGCTTCAGCTCGATCGTTTTCTGGAGGAGGGGCGCGAAGGAGGCGAAATCATCCTTTTCCCGCGCCTCCTGCCACACCTGCTGGCCCTCGATCGCCGTCCGAGCCAGTTGTTCCACCAAGGCCTGCGGCAGGCGGGTCTGTTTCTGATATTGCCGCTGCAGCCTGCGGATGACGGTGCCGCTGTCGCTGTGCGGATCGGCCGCCAGAGGGCTCTCGACCAGCTGCTCCAGCCAGCGGCCCACCTGGGGGTCGGTCTGGCGGCGGTGGATCATGCCGGCCAACAGCGTGACCTGGTCGGCACGATGCGGGGCGGACGCCGTCGGCATCAACGTCCGCTCGTCCCAGCCCAGCAGGTGTTGCACGGACGAGAGGAGGGCCGTCTCCCGCTGGTGCCGGCACAGTTGTTCGTAGGCCTTCTGGGGGGAATCGCTCATGGGTGCACCGCCAGCAGAGGACAGCCAGCCAAAGTCGCTCAACTTAGACCATCCGCCGGCCGCTGAGTAGGCCGCTGGGTCGGCCGCTGAGCCGATGGGAGGGAGGGGCCGCCAAGGGGAGCGGGATTGGCTGGGGAGGGGGGGATTGTGAGGCTTGCGTTTGCCGAGTCCCCCTGACTTGACTGCGGGACATCCAGCCCTGGAAACTGAGGGCACGGATCTGGGGGAAGGGGGAAGACCCATGCAGCTGGACGTGCTGGCGATCGCACCACATCCGGACGACGCCGAACTGGGGATGGCCGGTGCCATCTTGCGGTTGAAATCCGCGGGCCTGAAGGTCGGCGTGGTGGACCTGACCGATGGCGAGCCGACGCCGCACGGATCGCGTGAACTGCGTTCGGCGGAAACTGCGGCGGCGACCGAGGTGCTGGAGCTGGATTGGCGCGAGAACCTGGGACTGCCCAACCGGCGTTTGGAAGCGACGCTGGAAGCGCGGGGGGCGCTGGCGAATGTGATCCGCCGCTTGCAGCCCCGCTGGCTGTTTGCACCCTACTGGATCGACGCTCATCCCGACCACATCGCGGCCACGCAGCTGGCCGAAGCGGCCCGGTTTTGGGCGAAGTTGACCCGCAGCGAGCTGTCCGGGGCGGCTCATCATCCCCAGCGGATTTTCTACTACTTCGGGGTCCACCTGAGATTGGCGGTCCAGCCGGCTTTTGTGTTGGATATCAGCCAGCAGTGGGAACAGAAACTGGCCGCTCTGCGGTGCTATCAAAGCCAGTTCGTCACGGGTCGCTCGACCCAACCCCCCACCTTCCTGGACCAGCTTCGTGACGAAGCCGCCTATTGGGGCCAGACGATCGGCACTCGGTACGGGGAGCCGTTTGCCTGTCGCGAGCCGGTGGGCATCTCCAGCTTTGGCTCGCTGATCTAGTTGTTCCGATCGAAGCGGCAATGTCGGTTATGCGTCGCTCGCAGAGCGAAGTGGTGCTGTCCTAGCACTTTAGGTGCACATCGCAGGTGGCGTTTGGGTGTTCGATCGGCCGATAAGGTTCCTAGTGAGGCGCCGAACCCGCCGGCGCCAGACGGCCGTGGGCCGCCCTTCGCCAGGCTCGCCCTTGATCATGGAGGACATCCCAACTGTGACGCAAGACATCAATGTCCTGGCGCTGGTCAAGGGCGAAGAACGGTACGTGTTTCTGTTTGACGACGACAGCCGAGCGGCTACGTTGCGGGTCCTGGGGCGCTACGCCTCCAATCCCGATCTCAGTTTCAGCTGGTACGATGCGGCGGTGTTGAGCCAGAAGATTCGGCAGGAAGCTCAACAAACGACCCGTCCCAGCCGCTTTGATTTACCGCTGCCCGCTGACGGTGACGAACGAGCTTGAGCGGCGTGGTGGGGGGCGGATGTTCCAAGGCTCATGCTGGCTGCTGTCAAGCGTTTTTTGCGGTATCTGGAAGTTGAGCGGAATGTTTCCCCGCTGACGATCAAAAGTTACCGGGAAGATCTGCACGCCCTCGCCGCTTGGCTCGCCCCCGAGGGCGAGACCTGTCCGGACCCGGACGCGATCCGCACCCTGGACCTCCGCGGTTACATTGCCAGCTTGCAGGAAGCCGGCTATGCCAAGTCGACGATCGCTCGTCGCCTGGCCTGCATCCGCAGCTTTTTTAAGTTTGGCCAGCGGGAGGGCTGGGTGGAGGAAAACCCGGCCAAGCCCTTGCGCAATCCGCGCCGGCCCCGGCCGCTGCCCCATTTCCTCTCCACCGAGGAAATCGGCCGCTTGCTGGCCGCTCCCCCGGGAAAAACGGTCCTGGGCAAACGGGATCGGGCCATCCTGGAAACCATGTACTCGGCCGGGCTGCGGGTCAGCGAAGTGGTGGGCCTGGTCGACGCCGACCTGGACCTCGCCGCGGGTCTGGTACGGGTCCGCGGCAAGGGACGTCGCGAACGGTTGGCGCCCATCGGCTCGTTCGCCGCGCGGGCCCTCAAGTCGTCGCTGCAGGTCCGTCACCTGGCCCAGGGCGAGCCGCAGGGGAACCGAGCGCCCCTGTTCGTCAACCGTTTTGGCCGTCGGCTGACCACCCGCAGCGTGGGCCGCATGCTGGAGAAGTACTTGAAAATCGCCGGGCTGGACCAGCGGACCAGCCCCCACACCTTGCGGCACAGCTTTGCCACCCACCTCTTGGATCGCGGGGCCGATATCCGCAGCGTGCAGGAACTGTTGGGCCACAAGAGCCTGGTGACCACCCAGATCTATACGCACGTGAGCACCGCTGGCCTGCGGGCCGTCTACGAAAGGGCTCACCCCCGCGCTCGCTAAGAACCTCGACCGCCGACCACCGCGGGGGAAGGTCCGTAAGGGATCGGGTCGCCGGGACAGGCTGCGGAGGGCCCGCGGGCGGATCCGCCGCCGCTTACCCCCCGGCCATCCTTCACACCAGCTGTTTGCGGATCGCCCACACGGCAGCGGCGGTGCGGTCCGCGGCCTTGATCTTGGCCAGGATATGCCGCATGTGCTCTTTGACGGTCTGGACGCTGATCTTCAGCGAGCTGGCGATTTCCTTGTTGCTCAATCCCAGCCCCACGTGGCACAGCACCTGCATTTCGCGTTGCGTCAAAGCCATCGGCTGCGGGGGCGACTTGTCGGTCGCCGCCAGTCTTTGAGCGATCGGGCGGAGGATGCCTTGCGCGGTGGGTGTCCTTCCGGCAGCGGCCGCCAACACGGCGTTGATCAACCGGCGTCGGCCGAGGTTTTTCAGGAGGTAGTCCGCTGCGCCCAGCACCGCTGCTCGGGCGACATACGTCGGATCTTCGTGGGCTGTCAAAATCACCACGCGTGTGTCGGGCGACGTGGTCAGCATCCGCTGCAGCCCCTCCCAGCTGGCCTCGCCATCGAAACGCACGTCCAGCAAAACAACATCCGGTTGTTGCGCCTCCACCAACTGCTCGGCCACGGCAATCGTGGCCGCTTCGCCCACCACCTCAATCTCGCTGTTGGCAAACGCGTCGCGCAGTCCGGCCCGCACGACCTCGTGGGCGTCGGCAATGATAACCCGCACACGCATCCGTAGGCTCCCCTGCGGCTACCCGCTCAGCCCTGCCGCACAGGAATGGGCAATTTTCCCCTCGACCAGCCCGCTGCTCAAATTCAATCTACTGACTCATCCCCAGGGAGGCAAACTGCACCAGCGGGGCTAGCGACGGCCACCGCCAGGCCTCCGACCAGCTCCAGATACGCCTCGCCCGTTGGGCGGGTAACGGTTATACCGATTGCTCATCCTCGTCAACCGCGAGACGGTTGTCGTTTGGCCGCACGGGCCGCATCCTCGCGAAACAGCGCGTTGACGTGACGCCTCCCGTAACGTAGATAAGCTACGACGGTCATGGCGATTTCTCCCCATGCTATGCCCGCCGGTGTAAAGCCTGTTTGACAACCAAGCCGACGGCCCACCTCCGACCCCGCCTGACTCCTGGCATCCGGAGGTTCGATTCGTCCAGCCACAGGGCTGGCAGGGGAGAAACGAATATGAGCAAAGGCTCATTACTGCTGGTAGACGACGACCGACACATTCTGGCCTCCATGTCGTGCTGGCTGCGCGATCAGGGGTACACCGTCCAGGAGGCCGACACGCTGGCCAAGGCGACCGCGGCCGTGGACAAGCATGCTTATGATCTGGTGATTGCGGATATCCGCCTGAGCGACGGGGACGGTTTCGATCTCTTGGCGCACTGCCGGCAACATCATCCTGCCACCAGCGTGATTCTCATGACCGGCTACGGCACCGTGGACACCGCCATGGAAGCCATCCGGGCCGGGGCTTTCGATTTCCTCACCAAGCCGTTGATCGATGAAGAGCTGGAGATGGCCATCGAGCGGGCCTTGTCCCAGCGCCAGGTGCTGCAAGAAAACGACAACCTGAAAGCTCAGCTGGACCTGCGTTTCGGCATGGAAAACATCATCGGACAGGACCATCGCATGCGGCGGGTGTTCGACGTGGTCAACAGTGTTGCCAGCACCAAAGCCACGGTGCTCATCTCCGGCGAAAGCGGCACGGGCAAATCCCTCGTCGCCCGCGCGATCCATCGCAGCAGCCAGCGCCGCGACCAGCCGTTTGTCGAGGTCGCTTGTGGCGCCCTGCCGGAAACGCTGCTGGAAAGCGAGCTGTTCGGTCACGTGGCAGGAGCGTTCACCGGTGCCACCGGCGACAAACTGGGAAAATTCCACCAAGCCGACGGCGGCACGATCTTCCTGGACGAAATCGGCACCGCCAGTCCTAGCTTCCAGGTCAAGCTGCTGCGGGTGCTGCAAGACTTTGAATTCGAGCAGATTGGGGGATCCGAAACTTTCCACGTCGATACCCGCGTGATCCTGGCCACCAACGAAGATTTGGCCCACCGCGTAGCCGAGGGCACGTTCCGCCAGGACCTCTTCTACCGGATTAACGTGATCAATCTGGAACTGCCCTCCTTGCGCGAGCGGATGTCGGATATCCCCCTGCTGGCCAGCCACTTCCTGCAGCAGGTCTGCCAGGAGTCGGGTAGGCAGGTGCGGGGGTTCAGCGACGAAGCCCTGGAGCTGCTGCAGCACTACCACTATCCGGGTAACGTTCGTGAGCTTCAGAACATCATGGAACGAGCGGTGTTGCTGGGGAAGAGCGACATGATTTGTCCCGAAGATCTGCCACCGGCCCTGCACTCGCTGCCCGGCTATCCGGTCGCCGAACCAGTGGGCAACCGGTCGCTGAAGGAGGCCCTGGAAGGACCCGAACGGCAGATCATTCTGGAGGTGCTGCAGAGCAAGAACTGGAACCGCAACGAGACAGCGGATGCCCTGGGGATCAACCGCACGACGCTGTACAAGAAGATGAAAAAGCTGGGCCTGGAAGAGGCCCGCTACGCAGCCCCGCGGCTGGTGTCGTCCAGCGAATCGTTCGCGGCCAGCGGCTCCCCGCTGTCGGCCTGCTAAACGGACCTCGCAGGCGGCCGGCCCTGTCCCGGCAAGCGGTGGGAAACGAGCAGGCGGGTGAGGGTCGGCGGGCCCCGCCAGGGGTCCTTCGCCACGGGCGCCCCGCCCCGTCACACCGCCCCACCGGCGGACCACGGCCCCGGGCCCGACCCCTGGGCCGCCTCCCCCCTCTGCCTCAGCCAACGCAGACCATCCGCGTCGACAAAAGCCAGGCTGGCAATCACCATCAAGGCGGAAAGCACAGCCATCCCGCTGATGAGGGCCAACAGCCCCCAATGCACGACCCCCCAGCCCAACATCAGCGGGCGGAGGGGACGGTTCCAGACCAGCAGAGCGAACAAGATCTCGAACAACACGATCTCGTGCGTCCAGGCTTGCAGCAGATACGGGGCGTCCCGCAACCAGGTCAGGTCGGCCCAGGGGGAGAGGGGACGAGCGCACATGATCCAGACGGCGTCCCCCGTACCCCACACATCGCGCCAGGCGACCACGTCCTCCAGGCCGCCCGGACCCGCCAGCTTGGCCAAGCCCATCATCCCGCACGCGAGAGCGGCGTGGACCTGCAGCAAACGCAGAGCGATGTTGGCCGACAGGTAGCGGGGCGGGGCGGTCGCGACGGTCGGCGAACCGGAGGGACGCCGCCGAGCGGCCAGCCAGCTGTCGAGCGACCAATGCTTGCCGCAGGGACCCAGGCAGAGGTAAAACTGCAGCATCGTCAGGATCGGTTCCACTTCCGAGGTGGCCAGCGGAGCGCGATGTACGTAGGAGAGCGTGACCATCAGGGCCAGGGGCGCCATGAGGCGACTGAACCATCCCACCGTGAACAGCAGCAAGACCACGGCCCCCAGGGCGTGAGCCACGTAGAGTTCGGCAGGAGTGTAGAGGTACGAGAGGTAAGAGAGCTGGGTCGGATCCAGCAAACCTTGTTCGAAGAGCTGCTCGTTGAGCTCGACGGGCAGCAAGCCTCCCGTCTGCAGGAAATTGGCGATATCCCAGCTGAAGGTAGCGTGGAGGTAGAGCGCCACCAGGCCGGTGGCCATCCGGATCAGGCACAACGGCAAGGCGTCGGCGGGGGTAAACCAGAAACGATTCCAGGCCGTGCCGGTGGTTTCACAGAGCTCGGTAAAATACGCGCGCACGGCCGCACCAGGAAGACGTTTAGGGTGAGCTGTCAGGCGAGCTGGACTGGGTCCTTTCCGTCACATCGCTCCGTTTCACCGGTTCCCAGCCGCCGGTGCCGGGCAGCAAGTCCGCTTCGTAAACGACGACCGGTCCCCACTCCTCCGGCCTGCGGGTGTCCGCGTTGTCGCGGCTGGCGGGTGCCAGCCCGATCAATCGCAAGAGGTGCGTCCCTTCGGTCACCCCCCGCTGCCGCAGCAGGCCACTGGCCAGGGTGGCCGGGAGCAGGCTTTCCAGCTGGTCGTCACCGACATTCGCTGCCATGTGGTGGCTGAGCATCAGGTAGCGGCGGCGGCGGCTGCCGGGCCACAGGTCGGCTGGGATCAGCCGCAGCGACTCCTCCTGCAGCGGGCCCCCTGCCTGGGATGTCGCGGAACGTGGTGGGGGCCGCACCATCACCTCGCACTGATAATCGCGGTCCTCGCGCGTACCAAACACGAAATGATAGTTGTAGGCGGTGTCCATGTTCAACAATTGCAGATACGTGCGGACACCCGGCACCTCGCGCAACTGCAGCCGCAGACCGCTCCGCGCACCAAAATTGCTGACCACCGCCACGAAGAGCGCGAACAGGTGCAGGATCAGCAGCAACGTCAGCCCATTGCGCAGCTCGGCGGAGGGGAGCTGAAGTTGGCCAGCTTCAGCCGAATCGTGGGGGGATGACTGGGGGGATCCGGACATTACGGTCGCTGCGCCTCTCCTACACCCACCCTCTTTGCTCGGGTAGACCCTGACTGATAAAGGCTCTTCCGGGAATTCGGTGGGTATCTGCCCGTCACGCCATAGCCGTCCCGGCGTTTGCCGATCGCCACAAGTGGAACCGCACAATATCGAATGCCGAATGTCGAACGCCCAAGTCGTTTCGGCGGGTCACGGTCCCGGGGAGGCGAACCGCTGTCCCTGTCGCGATCGTCCCAGAAAAACACCCCTTCGACATTCTGCGGTTGGCAATTCGACATTCTGCGGTTCACTCTGGCGCGACGGTCCGCCGCCGCTCTTGGCAGGGGATGGCCCCTGCAGAGCGACGAGCCAGCCACGAAATTTCCGGAAGAACTCCAAAAAAAGGCCGGACCTCCTGGAGATCCGGCCTTCGACAGCATCTTCCTGAATTGTCCGCCAGACTTCATGTCTCCTCCGCTTAACGGAACATCACCACACGTAGCGGCATTCTTTTCGAAGCTTCTTTCGCCGGTGCTGCCGGTACGGGGTCACTCCCGGCCGGGGCGGCGGACGAATCGCCCGTACCACAGCAATCGACCGGCTCGCCACAACAACGACGGCGACGACGACCACGACAGCCACAATCGTTATCGCAGCGTCGAGCTCGGCGGCCACAGCACGCGTCGTCGTGGACTTCCTCGCCGCAGCAGCGAGCCACCCCTCGGCAACGCTTGCCACCGTGGCAGCCCCAGCCTGCTTCCGCTTCCTTCTGGCCGCCCGTGAGGGTCAGGCTCACGACCGCAAACAAGATTGCGATCCCAAACATTACCGTACGACTCATCCTCAGATCCTCCCTTGCAGGTACCAAACCTGTGATTGGGTGCCGTCCCACTTCTCGATCTGCCCCGCCGACGACGGCTCCCAGGTCGCGTGGCAGCATTACTCTTGAATACTTAGGTAAAATGTTCCGATTACAGAAACAAATGCGACTGCGTTGCTTAGGTCGGTAAAATAGCACGGACCTAGTTTATGTCAACCGGTCAAGCAGGGAAAAATATGGACCTTTAGGCGAGCTCGGTTGTTAGGCCCTTTGGGGTAGGAATCCGTAGATTTTCAGGGCTCAGCCCCGAAAGTCTAGGCCCCCCGCGAAAAAGGCATAAAAAAATCCCCGGATCGCTCCGGGGATCTCCACAACTCACATCTATTTTTGTTGATATTATTGCTGCGACGTATCCCTATTGCTCGCCTGCACTTGCCGCTCGGCCGCCCCCCGCTGGGCCACCTCCTCCTGCAGGTAGCCCTGTCGGCGGAGGACTTCCACCGGATTCTCGAAATTGAACACCATCAGGGGCTCGCCCTCGATAAACCGCCCCATCATCCCGGCCACCCGCCAGCCGGCATCTTCCCGCCGCATGAGCCAGGTCACTTCGAAGGTCTCCGGCTGGCCGTGGTCGTTGAGGTCCGTCCAGCGGCTGGCCACATGGGCCGCGTCCTGGGCCTCGGTCAGGTAACGGATCTGCCCCACTTCGTAGCGGGCCGTGGGGCTACCCGGCGGAGCCACGGCGACCTGCAGCTCGCCGGTTTTTTGCCGTGCGCGGGAGGTCAGCAGCTGGTTGACGGTGGCCACATCACCGGTCCGCACCGCTTCCAAATACCGGGTGACCACCGCTGGCGGATCGGACGGCGACGGGACCTGGACCCCATCTGCCTTCCCCTCCGCAGGGGATGGGTGGGACTGTTGGCAACCGGCCGGCAGCAGAGCGGTAAGAGCAACCACCAGGGGACAGATCAGCACGCGGCATGACATACGGAATCTCCTTTTCCAGCGCAGGGTGCGGGAGTCTGGCAGGATGCTGTCAGGCAGTCAAGTCGGATCGTCCGTTGCCGGACGGCCCCAGGGGGCCCACCGGGCCGATAGCATGACGAGCCAGCCGGGACGTCGACGGCTCCCGGCCGGGCCTGCCGCGGTCCCCCCGGGCTGGCCCCCCGCGTGACGGGCACGATGGGCCGACAGCGACGCGGGGCTAGGGCGTGCCCGCGGCGTGAAGGGGCAAATCCCCCCCCAACGCCGTCATTAGGCTCAGCCGTCACCCCCGGCGGGCGCGCGAAAATTGCGGTGCCCGAGTGCCTTTACTCTTCCGCAAACTGGTTGCGACATTCGGCGGGAAGGATAGAATCAAGGTCGTGCCGGCGGGGATCGCGGGGATCGTCGCGGAAGCCGTTCCCCGGCAGCCCCCAGGCTGCCATCCTTTCCCCCCAGGGCTCGGCCCGACCGATCCCCGCTGCGGATCCACAGCCCCGAAACCCCCGATCTCTATCTCGATATCCTGCCGATGTCCAAGATTCTGGTCGTAGACGATTCGCCAGTCGAACGGCAGATGATTGTGGGGCTGTTGAGCAGCAATGAGGGTCTTCAGGTGGAGGCGGTTGGCAGCGGCTCGGAAGCGTTGCAGCACATCCGCGACTCCCGGCCCGATCTGGTGATCAGCGACATGGAGATGCCGCAGATCGACGGCCTGGAACTGCTGAAACAAATACGCGTCCATCACGCAGACCTCCCGGTAATCGTGATCACCAGCCTGGGCAGCGAAGCGATGGCGGTGGAGGCCCTGCATGCAGGAGCGGCCAGCTACCTGGCCAAGACGAACATCGAAGAGTCCCTGTTCGAAACGGTCCAGCAGGTGCTGACCATCGTGGAGGCCAACCGCAATTCGAGCGATTTGATGAGCTGTCTGCGGGAAACCTATTTCGAATTTGAAATCGCGAGCGATCCTGAGCTGATTGAGCCGCTGGTGCAGCTGGTCTTAAATAACCTGGGGGGGATGCGTCTGCAGGGGAAAACCGACACGATCCAGATGGGCGTGGCCCTGGAACAGGCGTTGCTGAACGCCATCTACCGCGGCAATCTGGAAATTACCCCGGACCAGCTGGAGGCGGCTCGCGAAAGACAGTTGCTGGGCATCGACGTCGACCCGGTCGCGGAACGTCGCCGGGAGGCGCCGTACGCCGATCGCAAAATCCAGGTCCAGGTTTCGCTGACCCCCCACACAGCCAAGCTGGTCGTCCGCGACGAAGGGCCAGGTTTTGACGTCAGTCGTTTTCACCAACTGACCGAGCTCGCCGGCCCAGAACGAGAGACGGACCGAGGCCTGTTGCTGATGAAAAACCTCATGGACGAAGTCATGTTCAACGAACAAGGGAACGAGGTTACCTTGATCAAGCACTTGGCCAATGGACGCGACCGCTAGGACGGACAGCCAGATCCGCCTGACGGATGCTGAGCGGGGCCAGCCTGGTCGGCAACTTTGTCGCGGCTAGCCAGCCTCGAGGAACCGCTCAGATGACATACCTCTCCTGGGCCCTGATCGGCCTGCTGGCCGGCGGGCTGGCCAAATGGATCGTGCCGGGCAAGGAGCCCGGAAGTGTCCTGGTGACGATGCTGATCGGTCTGACCGGCGCCTCCGCGGGGGGTTTCCTGGGACAACGGGCCGGCATCCAAGACCGCTCGACCATCGGAAACGTGGCCATCGCGGCCGCGGGAGCTTTGATCGGGCTGTTTGTCTACCGCCTGTTCCAAAATCGGAAAATCAGCGGGCCCTAGCCGTGCCCCCGCACGCGGGAGGCCCGTACCGCAGGCGGACAGGCACGGCTCAACGGCGGGCCTGCTGACCAGGCGAAAGCCGTCCCGCGTCCACCAGGCTGTCCCAGGTGGTCGGCAGTGGGGCCACGACGCGGACTTCTTCCCAGGTCATGGGATGCTGGAAAGTGAGCTGTCGAGCGTGCAGGGCGATGGCGCGTAAGCGGAGATCGTCCGGCTGGGGTCCGAACGGGATCCGGGACCCGTACTGGGTATCGCCCAGGACCGGATGGCCTCGCGAGGCCGTCTGGATCCGGATTTGATGGGTGCGGCCCGTTTCCAGTTCGATTTCCAGCCACGACCCGTAGGGCGTCTCGCCCCGCGTGCGGTAATGCAGCTTGGCAACTCGACCCTCCGGATCCGCCTCCCCCACCAGCTCGGCCCGCGCCTCGCCCGGCACTTTCCGCACCCAATCGTGCCAGCTGCCCTGCGGCGGTTCCACTCGGCCGCCAACACACGCCCAATACACCTTCTGCACCGTCCGGCCGGCGAACTGTTCGGCCAGCCGCCGGCAGGCGCGGGTGTGTCGAGCGAAGACGAGGGCCCCCGACACGGGACGGTCCAGGCGATGGGGTACTCCCAGGTAGATGTTACCCGTTTTCTGTTCGCGGGCCTGGAGAAAGTCTTTGACGCGGACTTCCATGCTGTCGATCCCCGGCGGCGCCTGCGTCAGCACGCCGGCCGGCTTGCAGACCACCAGGCAAGGACCCGCTTCATACAGGATGTGGCTGGCATCAAGCTGGGACATGGCTCAATTGTAAACCATCGCCGCCCCGATGGCCTGAACCCCCCTAGCGTGAAAGCGGGTGCGGGTTTCGCCATGCGCGATGCGGGATCCACCCACCCATCCCGCCCCGCCACCACTCCACCACTCACCACTCCACCACTCACCACCGGGCTGGAGGCCTGCCCCCTGGGAATCGGGGGTGGGGCGTGAGGCCTGACAGCTCAGGCATACCGCCGCAGGAATCGATCGACCAGCCGGGGCGCCAGCCGATGGGCCCAGACCAGGAGATGGCCCATCACGTTGGGGAAAATCTCGCGTCGACCACGCCGCATCGCCTTGATGGTTGCTCGAGCCACCTCTGCCGGCGTGACGCTGTACCCGCTGCTCCACGGAGCCTCCCCGCGGCCGTCCACCACATGCTCGTAAAACTCCGTCTGCGTCGTGCCGGGGCTGACCACCAGCAGGTCGATTCCTTCTCGAGCCAGTTCGACCCGCAAGCTCTGGCTCAGCCCCTGCAGGGCGAACTTGCTGGCGCAATACTCCGACATCCGGGGAATACCCCGGTGTCCCAGGATGGATACCACGTTGACCACGATGGGGTATTGGCCCTCCCGCAGCGCCGGGAGGGCCTGGCGAATCATTTCCGCGGTGGCGAAGAAATTGACCTCCATGATTTGCCGCAGCCGCTGGGGCGGCCCGTCGGCAAAGCGGCCAAACGCGGCGATGCCGGCATTGTTGACCACCGCATCCAAGCCGCCCCAACGGTCGACTGCCCGTTGGACCGCCTGCTGCCGCGTTTCGGCCAACGTGACATCCCCCTCCACAATTTCCAGCGACCCTTTCGGATCGGCGGGGACCCCGATTTCGTCAGCCAGGAGTTGCAATTTTTCCCGGTTACGAGCGACCACGACGCAGCGGCCGCCTTGGCGGACCCATTCCACCGCCAACGCCCGGCCGATCCCGCTGGACGCGCCGGTGACGATGGCCCGCATACCCGGGATCTGTCGTCTGGCCACCGTGAGACCTCCTGGGGTTGGGGTGTGGTCCTGGCCGAGCGCCCGGGTTGGAAAATCGGGCTCCCTGTCGCGGGGCGTCCCGGGTCCCCCCCGGTGAACTTCCCGGGGGACGCCAACCCAGCTGCTCCCACCGCCTGGGGGGCTAGCTCCCGGCGGGACGTTCCGCCGCCGGCTGGGCAACCACGCTGCTCACCTTGTCTGACACGTTCGCCCCGTCCCCGTTGACATGGTGCTGGCGGACCAGGGTCCCTTCCCCGTTGATCTGGTTGACAAATTCGTGGGGGATGCGGCAATGGACCGTCACGCGGTCGTGTTGGTGATAGGTCTGCGACAGCACCTCGCCATGCCGCGCCAGATAGGACAGCAGACGTCCATTCCCGACGTTCGTCTCCACGTCCAGGTCCAGAAAAGAACGGCTCAGCGCGTTGCTCACCGCATGCGCCAGACGGGAAATACCCTCGCCGCTGACGGCGCTGATCGGGATCGCGTTGGGGTAACGATCCTGGATGGCATCGACGCGACTGCGGTGGCCAACCTGGTCGATTTTGTTGAGGACCAGCAGGGTATCCTTTTCCTCGATGCTGATCTCCTCCAGGACCCGGTAGACGGCGGTGATTTGTTCCAGCACAGCGGGATTGGCCGCGTCGGCGACGTGCAGCAGGAGGTTGGCCTGGCGGGCTTCCTCCAGGGTGGCCTTAAAGCTGGCGATCAGGCTGTGGGGCAGGTCGCGGATGAATCCCACCGTGTCGCTCAACAACACCGGTCCCCAACCGGGGAGCTGCCAGCGGCGGGTCCGCGTGTCCAGCGTGGCGAAGAGTTGGTCTTGGACCAGCACGTCCGCCCCGGTGAGCGTATTCATCAGCGTGCTCTTGCCGGCATTGGTATAGCCGACCAGGGAGACGGTCATGTGGCCGCGGCGGGCCGCGACCGCCCGCTCCTTGCGCCGCTGAATCACCGTCAAATCCCGTTTGAGGTCGCGGATCCGTTTTTCCACCAGGCGGCGGTCGACCTCCAGCTGCTTTTCACCCGGTCCCCGCATCCCGATACCCCCTTCGATCCGGGAAAGGTGGGTCCACATCCGCTTGAGCCGCGGGAGGGAGTATTCCAGTTGAGCCAGTTCGACGGCCAAGCGGGCTTCGTGGGTCTTGGCGCGACTGGCGAAGATATCCAGGATCAGTTCAGTGCGGTCCAAGACCTTCAGCCCGGTCGCCTTTTCCAGGTTCCGCGTCTGCCCGGGGGTCAGATCGTTGTCAAAGATGATGACGTCCGCGTCCGTGGCCTGGGCCACCAGATCCAGCTCGGCCAGCTTCCCCTTCCCCAGATAAGTCGTGCGGTCCGGCTGGTCGCGCTTTTGGGTCAGCTGGCCGACGACCCGGGCCCCGGCGGTGGCCGCCAGACCCTCGATTTCGGCCAGCGGCTCCCGATCCGATCTCTGATCGGGCAGGATTACCCCCACGAGGATGGCCGCTTCGCTGCGAACCCCCTCCAAGCGTGTCATTTCCTTCACGTGGCTAGATTTCCTCTCCGTTGGAGTCGGCCCTTGGGAATTGGCTCTGTCGAGTTGGCGCTGTCTGGTTAGACAGCCGGGCAGGTGGCCGTTGACCTGCGCCCCGGCAGATCGGCCCTCCGCTGCGACGCTTTCCAGTATAACCCACCGCACTCCCAACGTCACGCCGGGATCGGTCCCGTCCGGGCCAGCCCGCCCGTTATGCCCCGTACATGTGGCAGTAACTTTCGTAACGCCGCAAGTCCAAGCGGCCGTCTGCCACGGCGTCTTTGACCGCACACTCCGCTTCGTGGGTGTGCGAACAGTCGGGGAAACGGCAGAAGCTGACGTAAGGCCGCAGGTCGCGGAAAAAGCCGGCGACCTCCTCGGGGATCACATCCCACAGTTGAAACTGCCGGATTCCCGGCGTGTCCACGACGTACCCGCCGCAGGCCAGGGGCAAGAGCACTGCGGTGGTCGTCGTATGGCGACCTTTCTCGGTGTCCGCGCTGACTGCCGCCGTGCGGAGGTTCAGGCCGGGCTGGACGGCGTTCAGAAGAGAGGATTTTCCCACGCCGCTCTGCCCCGCAATCACCGTCTCGCGGTCGCTGAGCAATTCCTGCAGCTGAGCGACGTTGAGCCCGGTTTTGGCGGAGACCTGCAAGACCTGGTAACCCATTTGGGCGTAGACCCCCACCAGCGGCTGGAGGGCGGCCGGGTCGACCAGGTCGAGCTTATTGAGGCAGATCACGGGCCGGATCTGCGATTTTTCTGCGGTAACGAGGAAGCGATCGATCAGATGCGGCTTCAAATCGGGTTCGGCCACGCTGGCCACGATCAGCATTTGATCGACATTGGCCACCAGGATATGCCGCCGCCCCCGGCTAGTGCGGCTCAACACCCCCCGCCGCGGTTCCACCCGCTCGATGATTCCCTCTTCACCCGCCGGGCGGAAGAAGACCCGGTCCCCCGCGGTCACCACATGTCTCTGTTCGGTGCTGAGCGTCTTGAGCAACCGCCGGACGGCACAGCGGTAGACCTTGCCGTCTTCCCCCTCCACGCTGCTGATCAAGCCCTTAACCTGCAACACCCGGCCCGGTCGGCAGACGGTCAGATCCACATCGGGGACGATGGCGAAACCCGTTTCCGCTTCCTCGACTGCTTCCCCCACCACGGTCCGCTTCCGCACCAGTTCGCCTTTGCCGGTGATCCGCTCCTGGCGAGATTCCTCGTCTTCGCGAAACGCTTCCTGAGCGAATTTCTGCGTCAGTCCACGCTCGCGGGTGCGGACCTGGCGGTTTTTGCGAAAGGCCGTGCGAATCTTCTTTTTCTTTTTATGGTGGGACATCCACTCCGCTCAACGATCACCAGGGGAAAAGGGGCTGCTCAGCGGCGCGCGTGGCGCGCTTTCAGCCCGTGCGGCCCTCCGCGTTCGGCCGCGGTCGACGAGCCCCGGTGGGCCGGGGGTCGCGCCAGGATCAGTCGTCCTCCTGCCTGTTCAGCTGCCCGGCGGATTCATCGTGAATGTCGTACCGCCGGGACCGATTCTGCCGCAGGGCCTGGTGCCGCCGCTCCAGCCCCGCCCGCTGCAGCAACGACTGGTTCATGATGTCGCCCAGCGGTTCGTCTGGGGGTGGGGGACCGACCGCCCCCAGGTCGCTGGGCGCGTACTGGATCCGATACACGTGCTTGGCGATCGTAATCTTGTCATTCGGATTCACCCGCCGCTCGGTCACCGGTACGTCATTGACCTTGGTGCCGTTGAGGCTGTCCAAATCCCGGATGTACCAGAACCCGCCCCGCACCATCAGCTGGCAATGATGAGCCGAAACGTTTTTGAACCGCAACACAATGTCACACTTTTCGCGCCGGCCAACCAGCAGCTTTTTTTTGAACAGGGGAATCGGATCCCCTCCCCCCTGGGGGATGAGCTGCCCGTAGGATGTCTCGGCGGTCGCTTCTTGGGTCGTCACTTCATCAGTTGTCACGGCCGCACTCTCAAGGGGCCTGCAGCCGCGGACTTGTTCGGCGGCTGGAGATTGGCGATAGTGGGTTAGCGTAACTGTTTGTTGTATTACGAGTTGGATCGCATGTCAATGAATGCCGCTCAGGCCGATGCTGGCACGTGGCAAGCCGCGGGTTTGCGGTACCATGCCTACAACTTTTACCTCCGCCAACGCTTTGGCGGGCGGGTGCAAAAAGTCAGCGTCGATGGCGGCTTCACTTGTCCCAACGTGGATGGGACCGTCGCCGTCGGGGGCTGTGTGTTTTGCGACAACCGCAGCTTCAGCCCCAGCCGCAGGCTGCCGCGGATATCGATTGGCCAGCAGATCGAGGCCGGGATCCACCGGCTCGAGCGGCGTTACCAGAACGTCATCGGCTACCTGGCCTACTTTCAACCCGCCACCAATACCTACGCAGAAGTCGCTCGACTGCGAGCTCTCTACCAGCAAGCCCTGGCTCACCCCGACGTGATCGGGCTGGCCATCGGCACGCGCCCCGATTGCGTCGAGGAGGAGGTGCTGGGGTTGTTGAGCGAGATTGCTGAGCGGACTTACCTGTCGGTCGAATACGGAATGCAAACGATGCACAACCGTTCTTTGGAGTGGATGAACCGGGGTCACGACCACGCCGCATTCGTGGACGCGGTCGAGCGCAGCCGGCAGCGGGGTTTCGAAATCTGTGCTCACGTCATCCTGGGTCTGCCCGGCGAATCCCCGGACGACATGCTGGCCACCGCTGGGGAACTGGCGCGACTGGACATCGACGCGGTCAAGCTGCACAACCTGTACGCGGTCAAACAGACCCCGCTGGCCGACCAGGTCGCCGCGGGCCAGGTCACGCTGATGGAACGCGAGGACTACGTCCGCACCCTGGTCGATTTCCTGGAATTGCTGCCGGCCCGCTGCGTGGTGGAACGGGTCAGCGGCGACGCGCCCCCCGACTACTTCGTGGCCCCCGCCTGGTGTCTGGACAAGGTCGGGGTCCGTCGAGCGATCGAGGAGGA
>CAYFZZ010000190.1:0-3527 GCA_964347545.1 uncultured Planctomycetaceae bacterium
GAGGCGCGGGCCGATATGCTCGACGCGGCCGCCTCGCTGGGGGCCCAAGCCGTGCCGCGGCTGGTCCGCGGGCTGGACAATCCCCAGGTCCGCCGACAACTGATCGAAATCCTGGGCAAGATCGGACCCGATGCCGCAGCCGCCGTCCCCGACCTTTTGAAATACGCCACCGACGAAGATCCCGATACCCGGGCCGATGTATTCATCACCCTGGGACGGATCGGCCCCGCCGCGGGGGCGGCTACCGAGGCCGCCATCAAGGCCCTCGGAGATAGCCAAGAAGAAGTGCAGTCCAGCGCCCTGTTCGCCCTGGGCAAAATCGGACCGGCCGCCGCCGCCGCGGTGGACCCCATCCTGCAGCTCTTCGAAAGCGGTAACGACCGCTTGACCACGGCCTCCGCCTGGGCCCTGGTCCACATCGAACCCGAAAACCACGCCAACTGCCAGCGGGCCATTCCCTTGTTGATCAAGGCCCTCCAACGGGATCAAGCCTTTGTCCGCATCGAGGCCGCTGCCACGTTGGGGCTGATCGGCCCCGAAGCCCAGGAGGCCCTGCCGGAGCGAGCGAAACTGGCCGACGATCCCGATCCCGACGTGCGGGAGGCGGCCGCCGAGGCGATCCAGCAGATAAGCCAGTAAGTGCTCAGGTCGATGCCCGGCGGGGGCCAAGAATGCGGGTCCGATCCGGGCACCCCCTCCAGACCATGTATGCGTTTCACGCGACGCTGTGGGCCGCTCGTCCCCGCCCCCCCCAAGGGCCGCTCGTCCCCCTCCGCGGTGACCACTTCGCCACCCTCGCCCCCCACGTCGCCCCCTATCTCGACCCCTTCCCCGTCACCTTCGAACAGGCCGCCGCCGCCATGGCCCGGCTGGACCGGATGCTGGTCGAACCCGACGGGTCCTGCATCTACTCGGGCGATCACCCCGCGGCCTGGCGGCTGGAAGGGAACCTCTTCGATCGGGACGGTCGGCTGCTGAATCTCCAGCTGTGGGGCCGCTGCCCGCCACCCGCCTTCGACCGCTTGCTGAACTGCCTCGACTGGCCAGCCACCCAGGTCGTCTTCGAATGTGCCCGCGACGGCGTGTACCTGGCCGAAGCAGAATTTCGTCGTTTTGCCGCCTTGCCGCAGACAGGTTAGCTCACCGTGTCCGAACGATTGCCGATTGTGATCCTGGGAGGCAGCGACCGCCAAGCGTCGACCGTCCCCCAGCAACTCTCCTCGGCCGAGATGCTCAGCGGGTTCAAAGGCGCCGCCCCCCTCCCCTGGGGCCGCACCTTGGCCGGCGAACTGATCCACCGCATCGGGCTCACCCAACGGTTCGCCCGCCCCATCCTCATCGGGCCCCAGCGGGTCTACCAGGGCCAGGTCGATGCCGACGTCGTCGACGCCGAAGGCAGCCTGGTGGTCACCATCCGCACCGCCATGCGAGCCATCACGCAGCGGTTCGACCCCGCCCAGCCGGTGGCCATCATGGCTTGCGATGTCCTGCCCACCGTCGAGGAACTGCAGGCCGTCCTGGACGACGACTATCAGCCCCACCGCCAGTGCATGTTCTGGTGGCAGCTGGTGCCGGCCACCCGGCAGCAGCTGGCGGCCAGCCACTGGAAGCCCGCCTATCCCATCCGGCCTACCCCCGACAGCGAACCGCTGACCCTCTACCCCGGCCACCTCGTCATCCTCCGGCCCCAGTCGCTCCGCGTGGGCCTGGCCAGCAGCCTCTTGGAACTGGCCTACCGCTACCGCAACCGCGACATCCGCCGCCGCTATATCCCGCTGGCCCTCCGCAGCCTGTCGCGACTGCTAGCCGAAGACTTGCGCAATTTGTTCCGCCTGCAACTGCCGGTGCTGACCGTCTCCTTGCCCTGCCGCGGGCTGTGGGGATACTACCGTTTTCGTCGCGGGAAATTGACCCTGGCCCAGTGCGAAACCAACCTCGCTCGGCTGCTGCTGCACCGGCAGTACCACCACGCGGCCGGCGGTCGACCGGTGGTGGTGGCGATCAGCCCCGTCTTGTCGCTGGCCAAAGACATCGACACCCACGGCGAACTGGCCGAAGCGATCATGGCCGGACCGGCGGAGTAAGCGGGCATCCCAAAATCCGGCTACCCGCCCTCCGTAACTGTAGCCGGCTTCTGTGAAGCCGGCACCGGGCTCACAGAGCCCGGCTACAGGAACGTGCAGCCGGCCTCCCCGTCGCTGCCATCGGCTCAGCTGCTATGATGTGGGAATCCTCCCCTACAACAGCTCAGCTGCCGGTTGCCCCCGCAGCACGTCCCGAATTCCCCCCTCGCTCCTATGGTCAGCAAAGTCGAATCCCGCTTGGTTGACGTCGCCGGCAGGCAGACGCAGTTGACCGTGGGGGGCAGCGGTCCGCCGCTGCTCTACTTGCACAGTGCCGCGGGCGAAACCGACTGGACCGGTTTCCACGAACTGCTGGCCCAGCATTTCACCCTCTATCTGCCCGCCCATCCCGGCTTTGCCAACTCCGAGGGACTGGCCCAGATCGACGACATCCACGACGTCAGACGGCATTACGAGGACCTGCTGGAGGTCCTGGGGCTGACCAGCGTGCCGATGGTCGGATTTTCCCTGGGGGGCTGGCTGGGCGTCGAACTGGCCATCGCGTCTCCCCAGCGGGTCCAGCGGTTGGTGTTGGTCAACGCCGCGGGGCTGCACGTGGCCGGAGCGCCCCTGGGGGAACTGTTTGTGACCGACCTGGCGGCGTTGCGCCAGCTGATCTTCTTCGATCCAGACAGTCCGGTGGTCGCTCAAGCGATGCCCACTTCGCTGGACGATCCGCGGATCCCGCAGTGGATCCAGGCCCGCAAGGCCACGCAAAAGATTGGCGGGGATCCGTATTTGCATGACCCGGCCCTGGCCGAGCAGCTGGGCCGAGTGCCGTGTCCCACGCTGGTCCTCTGGGGCCGCGAGGACCGCCTGATCCCCCTGGCCCACGGCCAATATTACGCCTCCCACATCCCCGGCGCGGTATTGCAGGTCTTCGACAACTGCGGCCACATGCTGCCCTACGAACAACCCGACCAATTCGCCGCCGCCGTCCACCGTTTCCTCCAACCCTAATCGCCCCGCCGGCAGCCCCGAAGCGGCGACATGCGCGAGCCTGAGGCGCAAGCCCCCGAGCCCACAGCTCGCAGGCCCTCTGTGAGGGATAGGTGGGCGGCTGCCGTCGTCAGCCGCGAAGCGGCGACATGCCCTAGCCTGGGGCGCCAGCCCCAGGACGCAGACCGTAACCCCAAACCCGAGCCGCGAAGCGGCGCCATGCAATAGCCTGGGGCGCCAGCCCCAGGACGCAGACCGTAACCCAAAACGCGAGCCGCAACGCGGCGGCATGCACCAGCCTGGGGCGCCAGCCCCAGGAACCGCGATCCGGTAAAAAAACGAGCCGCAACGCGGCGACATGCGCTAGCCTGGGGCGCCAGCCCCAGGACGCAGACGGTAACCCCAAACCCGAGCCGCAACGCGGCGGCATGCACCAGCCTGGGGCGCCAGCCCCAGGACGCAGAC
>CAYFZZ010000191.1:0-6626 GCA_964347545.1 uncultured Planctomycetaceae bacterium
GAAAAATGCCTGTCCTGTTTTAGGTCAGCTGCCCAGCACCCCGGCTGCTCAAGGCCGACCCCGGGCGGAAACGCCGTCCCTTCGCGCAAGGATGGCAACCAGCAGCCGGGGTGCTGACCACAACCGCCGACCGCCAAGGGGGGGGCTTTGACCACAGCGGACCCCGCCAGGGGAAACCCACCGGGCGTCGCATCTGGGGAGGTAACCGCCTTGGCCAGGATTCGCCAACCGACAACACGGGCCCGACCCTGCGCTCCTACGATACGTTATGGCTGCATCCTTCGCTCTTTGCGCCATGCTGCGGCGTAGTGCTGTTTGCACAATCCCTTTGCCACGTGCGGCTGGCCGCAGCCTTCCACGGTGCAAATCTGGGAGCGACGCGGTCTGGTTTGGTGGATTTGGCCACTACGGCGAAATCGCTCGTGGTGCGTCTTGCACATCCCCTTCGCGTGGTGGGGGCGATTGCAGCCCTCAACCGTACAGCTGCTCGGTCGGTGCTTGAGCCATGTGTAGCCATATTTCCGCATTTGGTAATTGTGTGCCGTACAGAGCCCCAGGGAATTGACCGCCTTGCCGCAGCCCGGGACCAAGCACTGCTCGGGACGCTTTTTGGGCAAAAGCATCGACGTGCCCGTTCTCCGCCACCGCTTGTAGTGCATGCGGCAGAGGCCTTTGGCGCAACGCTCGCGATCACAGCCTTCGATCTTGCAGATGTGCACGGAGTCTGGCTCTTCTTGAATCGTACGATATCGCTCCATCCAATCGTGATGATCCTTGCAAAAGCCGTTGATATAGTGGCTGCGTTGACAACCTTTGACTTGGCAAACGGATTGCTGCTGATTCGACATGATGGACGCTTTACACCTCTATCCGGACAGTTCGTGTCCAGGATAATCCAGATCGCGGGCCCGTGCCAGGATGCATGGATCGTGTGGAAGTCGCCAACCAAGGGTGGAGTATCGCCGCCGGCAACAGAAAACGTGTGGCAATAGGAAACCGCCGACCGCCAAGCGGGGGGGCTTTGGCCACAGAAGAGCCCGCCAGGGGAAACCCACCGGGCGTCGCATCTGGGGAGGTTCCCGCCTTCGCCAGGAATCGAAAACCGAAAAACGGGCCCGACCCCGCGCAGCCGCTGTTGGTCGCGGTCGAGGCAACCGCCTGCTGGAAGGAATCGCTGTTCGTGCTGGCGGTGTACGTCACCTCTGCGAGTTGCGGGTACGCTCGGTCACACGTCACAGCTTCAAGACCAATACTTGGGTCAGGCCTTGGGCCGGGCGTGCCAGGTCAGGGCAAGCAGCACCCCGGCGATGGCGGCGCTGGCCAGAATCGCGGACAAGACAATGTTCCAGGCGGCCTCCTGCCCATACAGGGTCGTATAGTGATCGGCCGTCCAGCCGAACCCCTTGGCCTGCACCGTGCGGCCGATATAGCCAAACAGCCCGATGAATCCAGCGGCCGTTCCGATCGCCTTCTTGGAGACGACATCGAGTGCGGCAATGACGATCAAGTTGATCACCGGATAGACAAACAGTCCGATCAGGGCCAACATCGTCATGTCCAGCCAGAGGTAACCGGGGGGCGTGAACATGATCACCAGGAAGGATGCGAAAATCGGGATCATGCACAGTGCCGCGACCATGCCGCGGCGGCCGCCGATGACGTCCGATACCCAGCCCAGAAAGATCGTGGAGGGAATCCCGCCAAATTCGTTGACCAGGACGGCCAGGCCTCCCTGCTGAAGCGTTGCGCCCTTGACTTCCCGCAGATAAGTGGGCCCCCAGTCGAGCATGCTGTAGCGCGTGATATACGCGAAGAAATTGGCAACCGCCAACAGCCAGACGAATTTGTTCGTCAGGACCTTGTCAAAGAAAAGCTCGCGGGCAGAGAGCGTGCGTTCCAGCGAATCCTGGTCGCTGTGGCTGCCTGGAAAATCGTTGCGATACTCCTCCACGGGTGGAAGTCCCACCGACTGGGGTGTATCGCGGAGCCGAAAAAACAGGTAGACCGATCCGGCGGCCGCCACCGCCCCGGGAACATAAAAGGCATACTGCCACCCGCCCAGCGTGCCCACGGACCAGGCCGCCAGGTAACCCGCGATGCCCCCGCCGATGTTGTGAGACGTGTTCCAAATACTGAAGGTCAAGCCTCGTTCATTCTCGCTGAACCAATGCCCCATCGATCGCCCGCATGGCGGCCATCCCATCCCTTGGGCAAAGCCGTTCAACGACCACAGGGCCAAGTGCACGTAGTAGTTGGCAACGCTGCCGAAGGCGAAATTACAGCACGCGGTCAACAGCAGCCCGCAAGCCATGAACTTCCGCGCGTCGCAGCGATCCGAAACTGACCCCATCAGGAACTTCGACAGGCCGTAGCTGAGCGCCGTCACGGCCAGGATGTCGCCGATGGTCGAGAGGCTGTAGTGCAGCGCCTCTTCCATCTCTTTCGCTACCGGCGCCAGATTGTTCCGCACCAGGTAGAACATCGCATAGCCCACAAACGTCGACTCCATGATCCGCCACCGGTAGCGCGGATAGAGACGGCGAACCTCCTGGTCGGGCAATCGATCAATGGCAGGTGCAGGTGGGAAATACCTGCGCAGCGAACGAAGCATGCGTGAATCCCAGTTTCAGATAGATCGTGCCGATCCCTCTGGAGAGGCGCCGATCGCCAGAAGTGCGGCCAGATTCCATTCCCGGCCGCGCCGGCGGCCCGCCCCAGCCCGGCTGGAGGGTCGCCGGGCCGATTGGTCGTGATGCCGTACACGGCTTGCTGCTGATCATAGCCCGCCGGGCGGACATCGTCCACGGTCCACACGTGAAACATCCTGACCAGTTGCAGTCCTTGGCGATTCCAAGAATCGCCGGCGGACTTGTGCGCAGCCGAGCGGCGGCGGAACGCGTTCTGGAAAGCGGCTGCCGGGCGATGACCAGCAGCCGGCCGCAGCGGTGGCCACAGAACTGTCGGGAAAACGAACGATAACCGTCACGCCTGGCGGGCCTGGAGGATGCGCTGGGCGACCTCGTGGAATCCGCCACCGCCGGGCAGGGTCGTGATGTAGGCGGGCGGGTACTCGAGCAGGTCTGCAAAATCCAAGATGTTGGCCATCCCGAAACTGTTCCGGAAAAAGCGAAACAGGGGCTCGTCGTTCGGCGAATCGCCACAGAAGGCGAAGACGTCGCTGTGCGCATCGGCGTCCATGCCGAATAGCTCAGCCAGACACCGGCGGACCATCGCAAGCTTGTCGAAGTCGCCGAACCAGCCGTTGACGTGGATCGATGAAATCTTGGCTCGGGCGCCCGCCTCCTCGAAAATGCGCTGGATCCGCAAAACGGCTGCGCGTGGGAGCGGTTCGACGTCTTCGCAGAAGTCGATGGCCAGGTCGTATTCGCGATAGGGCTGGTCGGAGGCGACCTGGCACCCCGGCACTTCGCGGAGGATCGTATCGCGAATCTTCTCGAGCCGTTGACGATCTGCCCGCCTTTTCTGCTCGTCGTAGAAGAACTGCCGGCAGAGCTTCCTGCCGTCGTGATAGAAGTAGAAGCCGCCGTTCTCGCCCACCACGGCGTCGACGGGCCAGAAGCGGGCGATATGATCACACCAACCCGCGGGGCGACCGGTCACGGGGATCACGATCAGACCGGCTTCGTGCAGTTGCCAGAGGGCGTCGAACGCTTCGGGACGGAGCTTGCCGTCGGTCGAGATGGTGTCGTCGATGTCGGCCAACACGCCGCGAATCTTGGCGAGCATCTCGAGCGGCGCTTTGTTCAGAGGCAGCATAGGCGGGACGTCCTGGTGGATGTTCGCTAGTGTCAACGATGACGTTCACGTTGGCAAGATGCCTTGTGCCTCGCATCGATTCACCGCGGCAGACGAAACCGTTGTAGACGAAACCAGGGAACGATCCGCAGGCAGCGCGCTGCGAAAAAAAGCAAGCCGCGGGTCGGTGCGAAATAGCACGCCGGTGGGGGCGCGATAGACCCGTCGGCAACTCGCTGTGGCCGCAGGCACCACTTGAACATAACTGCGGCAGTTGGCATTGGGCCAGTCCCAGCGCGCCGGAATTTGAAGTCCCGTAAGCGAGCAACGGCGCGCGTTGAGGTTTGCTGGGGAGGAAAGCGGGGACAACTGCCTCTTGGTCGCCTCTTGGTCCGCCGGTGTCCAGAAGCCCCCCGGCTGCTCAAGCCCAAGCCCAGGTGGAAACGCCATCCTCTCGCGCCAAGATGGCACTCAGCAGCCGGGGTGCTGACAGCAGGCCCCTGCAAAGTCGACCCTGCAAATTCCGTTGTCCCCGAAGGTCCTGTCTTCTGTAGCCGGCCTCTTTGAGGCCGGAGAATGCGGGCTCACAGAGCCCGCCTACAGGAAGGACAGCGGGAGGGAGCAAAGCGGGGACAACTGCCTCTTGGAGCCGGTCCTCGCCGATGGTGTCGCCAGGCTGAATGACTGTGGCTGGTGCACCGTCGATACGATTGGAGTCTGCACTCACTTCATGTCGACCTTGTAGGCCTTTGCTTTAGATTTCGGATGAGCTGATCCTTAACGCCGCCGCAACGGTTCAAAGTCCAGGGTGTCGAGATGGGCGTCGGCGGAGGGCCCCAGCACATCGCGGCTCATTCGCGACGCGTCGTCGAAGAAAGCGGCGCCGATCTGGCTGTCGAGAAGGTGGGTACCGAGCAGCGCCAACGCTTGCGCTTCGTCAAAGCGTGATTCCGCGTAGATCAAGCGATTGCCTTCTCCCGCTTGTGCGAACAGCTTGGCGAAGTAGCCGACAGCCAGGCTGTTGTTCCGCGGCATCGTGGCGCCGGGAATGATGACTTGGATGCGCTGCCACTGGTCATCGTTCAACTCCCTTCGCCACTGCTTCATTTGGCGGTGATAGTTGTCGATTCGCAGCCGGGCGGCCTCGGCGGTATTGGCGAGGATCAGCGGGCGGAGCTGATCCAAGAGATCGTCCAGCTGTTTTGCCGAGCACTTGTCCTGCCGCAGAACGTCGGCGATAAATTCCGAGCAGGCGGTGACAAGCTTCTCCTGGCGGGCCCGCTGCTGCGAGTTGTCAAAGGCCGACGGCAGGTCGCGGCGGACGGCGGACAAAGCCTGTCCCAGCACCGACAGTTTCGTGGCGCTGCTGGCCGGTAGCCGCTGATCGACCGAGGCGTGCAGGATACAGAACAAAGAGAGTGGAATATGCGAGACGGCTTTCAGATCGTGATAGTTCGGATCGACGGTGGATCCGACGGTCCGCTCGTTTTTTTGCAGTAACACCAGATTGTCGCCGTGGACGATGATCACCGGGGTGGTTTCCGCCACACGGCTGTCACGGGCCTGGGCATATTCCTTGCGGAACAGGGCGTTGAGTTGGTCGATGGAGTCGCTGGAATAATTGTGTTCCTCAGCGGTGACCGTGGTCAGACCGGTGGTCAGGCAAAAAACACCGATTAGCAGAACGACTCGGCGACCGTTTATGGAGTGGTTGATGGTCATGGAGACTCTTGCATCAGTTAGTTTTGAATGTGTGGTGATGGCAGCCCGATTTGAGCCACCAAGGCCGATCCGCCCCCGCACAGCATCTGGGTGCATGTCGTGCATCCTCGTGAGCCTGGCGCGGCAGATGGCCCAGACCTGCAACGCGAAGCCAAATCATGCAGTTGAAGTCAGGTCTATTGACCGCCCCGCCGTCAGTAAATTCATGTCCGTTGGACCAGCCGAGCCGATCGAATCCGCAGTGTGCCTGAAAATGGGCCCATTTGTTTTCAGGTATCGTGGCGAATAGGCCTTTTGTCAGCCTTCGCCTATGATCACGCGCAGGGACGACTGGCATGAGGGTAACGGCCGCCCCTACGGCTGTCAAATTGCCGGCCATGCCGGTTCCGGTCCCGGCTTCTAGTGCTGAGCAGCCGGTGCCACGGAGGGCCGTCGGTAACGGCGGTTCCTACCGCGATCCCCCGGCGACGACCCCCCAACGGTCCCTACCGCGATCCCCAGCGAAGCCCCCTCAGCATGTTCGGTGACCGGCTAGCTGGGCTGACCAGGGCGTGCAAAGCCATGCAAAATAAGCTGGCGGGGTCGTGCAGGATGATGGACCCGCATCGCAATCGTCGTTTTGGGATGTCCGGTATAATGAAGATGTCGTGTCGAGCCGACGATGCCTTATTACTTTTTTGTGTGGACACCAGAGATTATTGATCATTTGGCTGAGCACGGGGTCGCCTCCGAGGAGTTTGAGAAAGTGGTCAGTGACCCGGATCATGAAGACGTCAGCCGTTCGACGGGAAATCCGGTGGCGTTCGGTATGACCAGCAACGGCCGTAATTTTTGCTGCGTTTTTAAGCGGCTAGGTGACGATGTGATTGAACCGGTAACGGGATATCAAGAGGGAGAAGAGTGATGCAATTGACCCCGCAACAACAAGAACAGATTCGAGCAGCAAAGGAGGCTGGCGAGGCGCGCGCGGCGGTCGAGTTCACCTCCCAGCAGAAGCAAGAGTGGGAGGCGGAGGTCGCGGCGGAACTGGCCCTGAAAGAGGAGAATATCGCTCATCACCAGAAGATCCAAACCGCCGCCAGGGAGCCCGGTTTTCTTGGCGACGTGCGTCGCGCCATTACGTTCTCCCGCCGACCTGTGAGCCAGCT
>CAYFZZ010000192.1:0-55724 GCA_964347545.1 uncultured Planctomycetaceae bacterium
CGTTGGCTGGATTGTTGTACCCAATCTCTCTACAGTCGCTCACCCAACAGTCGAATCTATCGATCTACGTGAATTTCGGGGTCTCGCACATATTGTGTGGGCTCATTGCCGCTGTGTACCCTTTCTTTCTGATCACATTCCTGTCGGTTCGCGTATTTTATCCAACGCTTATCGATCGAGGACATCAGGATGGCAGTGATGTCGTCGCATTGGGCCGCGTGAGCCGACGCATGAATGCCTATCTGTTCCTTTCCGGTAGTATTCCGGCCATTTCGATCGCGATGCTGGTGTTGGCCGGCCTGTTGACCGAGTCGCACGGGACTTTAGCGCTCTCAGTGTTGAGCGCTGTCGGCGTCGCCGGTTTCGGTCTGGCGTTTTCACTGTACAGGACTCTGCAACGCGATCTTTCGGCCCTGGCCCTGGCCGCTTCGCCCGCTGAATCCCTGTCGGTAGTTTCCAGGTCACTCAACGAATTTTAGTGCCACCCAAGGAACCGGCGAGCGGCGGGCACAAGACGACTGAAAACGATACTCCGACAGGTGACCTTACACAGGATTCAAATCAGCAAGCGAACGTCTCCGGCTCGCCGTCGGATGTGACTGGCGTACCAAAGTCAGCTCGAAAAAAGAAGGCTCGACCTCCAGAGAGGCCGAGCCCGTGACTCGATTATCGGATCCGGTTAAAGATCCTCACGAGATGGTGACTGCCGCTACCCGGCAGCCCGCCGGCTACCTTAGCCGCAGCCACCTCGCTGGTTTGTACAGTCATATAACAACGGACCACCTCCTTTCTCTAACAGAGTTCCCCGCAACCAGAGGCTTACCAGCACCCCCGCCTTCGCGGGCCGTTAGTCCGTCGTGCCGCGTAAGCACGACCCGTCAGCTTCTATGATGATTAATTCGCCTGGCCGTGCAAGCCCAACCGGGGCAGTCACCCCGTTTTACCCGATGCACAGCCCCTCGGGACGCGTCACCGCTGGCACAAGCCCAGCCCGCCAGGGGCTCAGCACCGCGGTGCTTGCCGGAACCCGCCGTGGCTGCTGTCACCCTGCTGGGCAAGGCCACCGGCAGGCAAAGACCAACCGGGACGCGACCGGTCATCCCGCCACCGCCCGCCGGGGCCCGGCCGTGCCAGGCCTACTGGGGCCGGTCCTCCTCCCCCGTCTCTTCCGCCGAACCGGCCCCTTCCCCCGGGCCCTGAGCGGCGAACGTGAGGGCCGCCGAATTGATGCAGTACCGCTTGCCCGTTGTCTGGGGAGGGCCGTCGTCAAAGACGTGGCCCAGATGAGCGTCACAGCGGCTGCACAGCACCTCGGTTCGCACCTGAAACAAGCTGCGGTCTTCCTCTTTCGCGACGTGTTCTGCCTCCAGCGGCCGGTCGAAACTGGGCCAGCCCGTGCCCGAGTCATACTTGTGTTCCGAGGCGAACAACGGCTGCTCGCAGCAGACGCACCCGTACACTCCCTCCTCCTTATGATCGGCATACGCGCCCGTCCCAGCTCGTTCCGTGCCCTTGCGGCGGGTGATCTCATACTGCAGCGGCGTCAACTGAGCTCGCCATTCTGCATCCGTTTTCACAACCTTTGCCTGTTTGTGCATCCTGTGTCCCTTTTCTTGCTGGACCGCTCCTGCCGTACCACCCCCGGTTGCTGATCCTGAGGCCCCCCCGCGGCCAGCGGCCAGTTCGGCCTGCGGCCGACAGCCCGCCAGGGCGACGATGGTTGCGCCGAAAACCGAGGTGACAGCCAGCGACCGGATGCTGTGGTTCATGGGGTACCCTCTCTGGGGGAAATTTTACGCCTCGACCGGGTCTGATTCCAGTTCCAGCGGGGTCGTCCAGTCACCGCGGCAGGTGGCTTGATAAGCATCGACCAGTCCGCGGACCACCGCGGGGCAGCGGGCGGCCACGTCGTTCACCTCCCAGCGGTCGTCCGGTTTGGCGTACAGTTCCAGCCTTTGGTCTGCGGCGTGTCGCAGGAACCAGGCTGGTGTCCGTACCGCCCAGGCCCCCTCCTGGCCCATTACCACGGCCCGTGTCCGCCGCGAGGCGTCCGGCCTGGCCCCGTCCAGCAGATTCACCGCCGGGGGAGGGCCTGGGCTGCGGGTCGAGCCGGAAAACCAGTCTCCCAGGGTCGCGTAGACGTCGGCGGGCTGGACCAGCTGTGGGCAGCGGATCGCGGCGCCCGCCCCGGGGGCCCGGACCACCAGGGGCACCTGGATCAGTTCCCCGTACAGCGGTTCACCCTCCCCTTTGCGCCGTACCGGACCCACCTGGCGGTGTTCTCCCAAGGGAAACCCGCGGGCCGCGACGATCATCACCAGGGTCTGATCGGACAAGCCTCGTTCGTCCAGCGCGTGAAAAAAGGCTCCCAGACACTCATCCCACAACGTCACCTGTCCTGCGTAAGCCTGGGTGTAGCCCAGCAGCACATCGGGATCGTAGTCTTCTGCCAGGCTAAGACAGGGCACCGTGGCTGTGTCCGGTGGTGGGGGATCGTCTTGGTCCGCATAGGCCTCTCGGAACCTGAGTGGCGCGTCCCAGCTGGTGGCCAGGGCCCGGGTGTGCAGCCACAAGAGGGTTGGCTGATCGAGGGTATGGAGTTGAGCGATGGCGGCGGCAAAAAACTGGCCGCAATGCGTGGCTTCGACCTCTTCGGCCGGCTGCTGTTGGTCCCGCAAGTCGACCAGGGATCGCGCGTCAAACTGGTCTGCTCCCGCCAGCCCCGCCACCTCGGTGTCGTCCGTCAGCAGACAGGTTGCCGTGCCCAGCGATTTCATGTGGTCCGGTAAGGGAGGAGCCAGCCGCGGTGTCAGGGCATGGCTGCCCCGCCACCACGATTCGTACAACAGGGGCAACCGGGGGCTGTCGATCAGGGCTTGGTCGAACAGCAGGGACTGGCTGGCAAACTGGTCGAAGTGAGGGGTGTGGATCCACGTGTTGCCGTAGGCACCCAGAAACCCGGCAGACAAGCGATCGACGACGAGGCAAACGGCGTGTTTCATGGACGCAGCGGAAAGATCGTTCTTTTTTCCTTGCCGGCCGGTGCCCCTCATCGTCCGTCGGGCCGCTCACCGTATTTTCGCTTGGCGAGCGACGGCCCGCGGGATCGCCGGCTGACCCGGCGGGTTCACCTGGGCTGCTGGCCCAGGACCTCTTTGGCCGCCGCGACCACAGCGGCGGGGGTCATGCCAAAGTGTTCGTACAACGTCCCATAAGGTGCCGAGGCCCCAAAACTGTCCATACCGATAAATTTGCCGCAGGGCCCCAGGTACTTTTCCCAACCCTGGCCCACACCCGCCTCGACGGCCACCCGCGCGGTCACCTCGGGGGGGAGCACCTCATGGCGATAGGCCTCCTCCTGCTGGTCGAAAATCTCCCACGAGGGGAGGCTCACCAGGCGGGCCCGCGTCCCTCCCGCCGTCAGCTGCTGGTAAGCCTCGACGGCGATCGCCAGCTCACTGCCGGTACCCATCAAGATCACCTCGGGCGGGCCCTGGGGGGGATCCGCCAGCACGTAACCGCCGCGCCGGACGCCTGTGGCGGGGGCATACTGGGTGCGGTCCAGCGTCGGGATGGCTTGTCGGGTCAACACCATGGCCACCGCGCGGTCTGTCTTGGGCAGCAGGCTGCGATAGGCCTCCGTGACCTCGTTCGCGTCCCCCGGGCGGACGACGACCATCCCGGGCATCGCCCGCAGGGCGGCCAGGTGTTCCACCGGCTGGTGGGTGGGTCCATCTTCGCCCAGCCCGATGGAGTCATGGGTCAGCACGTAGATGACCGGTTGCCGCATCATGGCGCTCAACCGCATCGCCGCTCGCATATAGTCGGTAAACACGAAAAACGTGGCGGCGTATGGCCGCAATCCGGTCAGGGCCATCCCGTTGCAGGCCGCAGCCATCCCATGCTCGCGAATACCAAAATGCAGGTTGCGGCCCGCATACTGTTGGGGACCAAAATCGCTTTCGCCCTCGATGAGGGTCATGGTGGACGGTGCCAGATCGGCGGATCCGCCCAGCAGCCACGGGACTTGGGCCGCGATGGCGTTGAGGACTTTCCCCGAGATGACCCGCGTTGCCGCTCCTTTGGCATCCGCCGGGAAGGTGGGCAGTTCGCTGTCCCAGCTGGCGGGCAGCTCGCGACGTTGGATCATCTGCCACTGCTGGGCCAGGTCCGGAAATTCCGCGGCATACTGTTGGAAACGCTGGTCCCACTCCCGCCGCAGTTGTCCGCCTCGAGCGCCCAAGCCGTCGGCAAAGTGGGCTTTGACCTCCTCGGGGACCAGAAAAGTTTCGTCCGCCGGCCAACCGTACGCTTCTTTCGTCAAGCGTACTTCCTCGGGTCCCAGGGGTGCCCCGTGGGCCCCGTGGGTATTGGCCTTGTTCGGAGAACCGTAGGCAATGATGCTGCGGACAATGATCAGCGTGGGGGATTCCTGATTCTGTTGAAACGCTTGGAAGGCGCGTCGCAGCGACGGCAGATCGTTGGCGTCCGCGACCAATTCGACTCGCCAGCCCAAGCCTTCGAACCGCGTGGCGACGTCCTCGCTGAAGGCCAGCGCCGTATCACCTTCGATGGTGATATGGTTGTCGTCATAGATCCAGCACAAATTGGCCAGCTTCAGGTGACCTGCCAGCGAGGCGGCCTCGCTGCCAACCCCTTCCATCAAGTCTCCATCGCTGCACAAAGCGTAAGCGTTGAAGTCAAACAATTCATGGCCGGGCCGGTTGAAATGGGCGGCCATCCAGCGGGCCGCGATGGCCAGCCCCACACTGGTGGCGATGCCCTGTCCCAGGGGTCCGGTGGTCGTCTCGATGCCGCATGCCTCCCCGTATTCGGGGTGGCCCGCGCAGGGGCTGTGCAACTGCCGGAAATTGCGGATGTCGTCGAGGGAAATGGCTGGGTGTCCGAGCCCTCGGCCGGTGCCGTCCACCTCCTGGACCGCTGCCAGGTGCAGGAGGGAGTAGAGCAGCATCGAGGCATGTCCGCAGCTGAGCACAAAGCGATCGCGGGCCGGCCAGGTCGGTGCCGCCGGATCATACCTCAGAAACTCGTTCCACAGGGTGTAGGCCACCGGGGCCAGCGCCATGGGCGTGCCGGGATGGCCGCTATTGGCCGCCTGCACCCCGTCCATGGCTAAGGTGCGGATCGTATCGATGGCCAGTTGAGATATTTGGCGGGTGCTCTGATCTACAGTCGACGACATCACGTTTGACTTCCCCCCCTCCATGATTTTGAGTCTGGGATTTTGAGTCTGGAACACGCATGGCTTTGCCCGCCCGCGGGTGGTCTTCCACCCGGATCCGGGGCCCGCCACCGGTGGCCGCCAGACGGTTTGCACAAGCGGTGGCGAACCGGCCGCCGGCCCCCGGGCCGCCGCAACAGGCGTCCCGCTTCCAACCACTGTAATGCTAGTCACTTAGGGCCGAAATGCGGGCGTCGAATCGGTCGAGTTTAGTGGCCCGGGCCCGGCCCCGTCAATGATCCCGCCTGCCTCGCTTGGGCAGGTACCCCTTGGGGCGGGCACAACTTGGGGCCCGGCAGCAGGTTATGCCCCCTCACCCCAAAACGCCCGCTCAACCGCCGCTCAAGTAACCCGCGCTGGAGCGAAAGAATTTTCCCCGCCGTGTGGCGACTTCGGTGGCCGATTCTCGCTGGCGGTTCTCCAGATCCGTGAGGTTCGCCAGGCAATGCCGGCAATGGACCTGTTGCAGATGAAAGGCGATGTAATCTGCCAGGGAGGGGGGTAAGACCCCCAGCAGATAACTGCCCAGCTGCTGTCGGGTCGGGCAGGTCAAGCGGTGACGCCGCCAGATTTCGCCCAGCGAGTGAACCCCGGCGTCGCGGCGGGCGTGGACATCGGCCAGCTGCTGGGTCAGCTGGGGATTTTCGCGGAGGGACATTTCCACGTCCGCCATCTCTGGGACCGGCAGGGCTTCGTCCAGGTACGCTTCCAGATGTGCCGTCGAATAAGAGCGCATGGGTAATCTCAGTTGGCCGTATCCGACAACTCGGGAAACACATCCTGGTTCAGCCCCAGTTTCCGCAGGGTTTTCCGCAGGCGTGCCAGGAAATCGAATTTGAAATTCGCCACCTGCTGTTCGGTCAATCCCAAGGCCGCTGCCACCTGCTTGTTCGGCAGCCCGCGGACTTGCAGCAATTCCATACATTTCAGTTTGGTCCACTCGTTCCGCTCGCGCCAGTAGTCCAGCTGTTCACGCAGAGCTCGGGCCAGCGCATCGGCTTCCAGCGACTTGCGCTCGCCGCTGCGCGCCAGGCTGCTGACCGCACGGCGCCCGTCGGGCAATTCGGGGGCTCCCTGGCTGGTCGGCGGCGCGAGAGGGATGACCGGTCGCCGCCCTTCGCGGCGGAGATAGTCGGTCAACTTGTGGGCTGCAATCGAGAACAGGTAGCTTTCCAGCGACCGGGACTCGTCAAAATGAGGCAGGCTGGTCAGAAAACCAACGAAGGTCTCCTGGACGACATCTTCACTGGCCTCGCGACGACCGATCCGCGTTTGCACGAAGGCCAGCAAGCGGCCTTCGAACCGAGCGATCAGCTCGTCCCAAGCCTGGGGCTCGCCGCGTCGGATGCGTTGGACCAGCAAGGTATCGGATTCTGAGGCGAGTGACATCGGTGTTTTTCAGGATGAGTCGAGCGTGACCACCGGCCACAGGAAGTTTGGCAAAAGGGCGGCGAGCGGAACTACCAATGGGTCAGCAACAGGGTGGCCCCACTGGCCAGCAGGCCACACAGCGTGGCGGCAGACCATCCCAAGCGGCGTCGATAACGACCTTGGGTAGCATCATCGACCCGGAGGCAACTGCAAATCGTCAACAGGGCCAGCAGCACTGCCGCCAGGCCGACACCGGCCTGGCGCAAACGTTGCTGGACCACGGCTTGCCGAGCCCACAGCCACAACTGGTCGTGCGCTTCGCGCCCGATGCTCAACCGCTGGTAAACCTCGTGCATGTCGCCAAACGAATGCCTGCGGGTTTCCACATGTTCGTCCACGACGACCAGATCGCGTAACCCGGCGGGGGGGAGGGAAAGGGCGAGCCCTTTGGCGTGGGCGATATTTTCATCCACGTATGCCCGCACGACCTTGTGCAATTCCTCGTTCAGCACCCGCTCGCAATCCAGGATCCGGGCGTGCGGTCCGGAACGGATGACGGTGGGCGTGCTGCCCTCCCGCCGGTCCGGCGGGTCGGTTACCCAATCCGGCGCGGGCCGGTCGGGCAGCGCCAATCGCGGGGGCACGTCGGAGTCGGCCGCCGCCTGTTCGACGACCGGCATGCCGGCCAGCTGCGGGTCAGGCAGGGCGACTTCCCCCGCGCGGGGGCTGGTGGACAACCGAAGTTGGCTGGGACCTTGGGGACGACCCTGCAGGAAAAGTAGGGCCATCCCGCACAGTCCGGCGACGGCGCCTAACGTCAGCCAGGGTAGGGCACCCAGCCGGAGGGCCTTGACCAGCAGCACGAGCCCACCGACCACCAGGGCCAGGAGGAGCAATCCTGCGGCGACGGCCAGCGCGGCGGAGAGGAAAACGGTAGGAACGGACATGATCCGGCCTCAAGCGGTTGGCGTTACGGGGCGTCGAGGTTTGGCCGACCAGGGGCTGGACAGTTGCACGGCGACGGCCACCGTCGCGGCAAACATGAATCCCCACGGCTGGGGAAACGCAGCCCAGTTGGCGGGGAAGGGCCACAGGAGGTACAACGCTCCGGCCCACGTGACGGCGACCGCGGTCGACCAGAGGCTGAGCCGTGCCGAGCGATTGGGATGGCTCAGCCGCCACCAGCGGACTAGCAGAAAGAGAAAGCCGAAGTAAGACAAGTAGGTCATCAAAGCGTGGGGCGCGAATTGATCTGCGACAGCAGAAGGGGACGGACCGGATTTTGGCTCAGCCCCGGCCCACACGGGCTGAGCGGAAAACTCGTGCGGCAGGCTGACCCACAGATGTTGCTGGACCCCGTAGGCCGCCCCGCCCACCAGGAGGCCCACGACCAGCATCCAGAACCGCCGCACCGCCGGCTCGGTATCGCCACCTTCCCAAATTTTTCCCGGGATCAACACGCCCCACGTGCCCAGCGTGCTGGTCAAGGCCAGCCAGGCGTACTGTTCGCTACTCGCTTCCACGCCGCGCAGCAGCAGCATCACCAGGCTCATCACCAGGCAAACCACGCCGCTCAGCACCATCGACCCGCTCAACTCCGTCATCTTCTCCCGCGCCGTCTTGACGGGCAGGGGGGGCGAACTGGGGGTAGGCCAGCGTCGTCGTCGAGCGTGGGCGGGGTGGGGATTGCCCTCGGCCACGGGGGGACCACTGGCCGCCGCTGCGACGGGAGGCGGCGGCGATGCCGCCGCAGGCCCCGCCAGCGGCTGGGCCGAGCCAGCCGATGTCCGATGGCCGAGAGACCAGCAGGCGCGATAGACCAGGTAGGTCAGCACCAGGCAGACCAGGGCCGGAAACAAAACCACGGACGTCTGGAGGATCAACCAGATGGCCCCGGCGATAAAGACGACCTTCACCAGCGTGTTGAACTGGTTGTTCCAGGCGCTGCCGAACTGAGCACACTGTTGCTTGACCCACCGCAGGATCGGTTCTTCGGTCTCCTCGGGGGGAGGAAGGGCCGAGGGCGGTGGACCTGCCAGGGGGGCGTGGTCGGTCGCATCGTCGGCCAGCTGGGCCATCACCGCCGGGTCCCTGGCCGGATGCGCCTCGCTCGCGGGGAGCAGGGGCGACGTCTGGGGCGCCAGGGGGGTCGGCGCGGGGGCGGAAAGCGGCGGGAGGTCGGCCAGCAGCTCGGCCGCGGAAGCGTAACGGACGCGGGGGTCCTTGGCCAGGGCCCGACCCACAATCGTCCGGTACGGTTCGGCCAGCCTCGTCAGATCCGGTTCGGCCGTCAAATGCTTCATCAAGATCTCGCCGACGCTTTCCCCCTCGAACGGGACTCGGCCCGTTAACATCTCGTAGCAGATCACGCCCAGCGCATAGAGATCGATTTCCTTGCCGTAACGCCCGTTGGCGATTTCGGGCGCCATGTAATGGACCGTACCAACGCTCTCGGTCTGTCCGCTGCGCCGACTGCAGGAAATGAATTTGGAGAGCCCGTAATCGCCAATCTTGACCAGGCCGTTTTCGGAAAAGATGTTGCCCGGCTTCAAATCGCGATGCACGATCCCCGATTCGTGCAGGTAGGCCACGCCGGCGGCGATGCCCCGGATCCAGGCGTTCGCTTCCTCGGGGGGCAGGCCCTCGGGGTGTAGGCGGATCACCTCTTCCAGCCGCTGACCCGCCACATGCTCCATGACCACCCAGTGATCGTCACTGGGGTCACAGCGGATATCGTAGAGCGCCACCAGGTTGGGATGTTTCAGGTTCAGGCACTGCACCACGCCGCGGAGTTCCACATCGAAGTTGCGGCGGATCAGTTTTAGGGCGACTTCCTTGCCACCGTCGCTGACGGCGAAATAGACCTCACCGAAACCGCCGTGACCAATCCCCCGCTTGATGGTAAACCCGTCCAGGGGCCGGGAACCGCTGCGGTAGATGAATCGCCGCTGGTCTCGGGCCGAGGGGTCAGACGCCGAGCCGTCTGGGGGCTGAGCGACGGTCAGATCGGCTTGTTCGGTACGAACTTTCATGGCCCACGACCTGTGCGTGATCGGCGTGCAGCGAAACGGGAGGGACCCGTGACGTTGCCAGACCTTTTCATTTTAGGGAACACTTTAGTCGCGTGCAGCGGCCGTGTGTTACCGCGAGTTGAGATGGATGAAAGTCGCCCATGACCGTTCCCGTTCAGCCCACCAAAGTCCCCTCTCCCCCATCCCCCGGCACGCCGGGGGACGGGGGAGAGGGTACCGGAGGCGTGTCTGGCAAGCAGGGGAAACAGCGCCATCTTTCCTTCTGCTGCCATCCGGTAAAGTGTTTTCATTTTAGACACTTTCCATCGCCAAGGAAAAATCCCTCCCGCGGACCGTGATCCCGGGTCCCTGACCCCCTCCGGCGGGGCCGCGGTGACCATGAATTTCGATTTCCCCCGCGGTGTGGCATGTCCACTGTTGGTTATCGCGAAACAGCACGACCTCCCCAGCCAGGTGGGGGGCGACAATGTGGCAAGTGGGGCTGGGTCCCAGGATCAGCGTGTCGGCCATCAGGATCACACCGTCCACGGCCGGCTGCGTGCGGTGGTGGCTGACCAGGTCCAGCCGAGCGGTCGCGCTGAGCGGATGGGGTTGGCGAAAGTTTAGCTGGACGTGGGAGCTGAGCTGAATCAGCGCACCGTCCCGGAGGTTCGCCGCTGACGGTAACTTGTGGTGGTCAATCCGCGTTTCCGCCAGCGGGACGGCGACGTACCCCTCGGGATCGCGGCGGATCGTCAGGTGCCGCCGCGAGATGTCGGCTTGGAGGGGCACGTCGACACCAGGTGTGGGCAAGGCCTGGCCCAGGATGATCCGATCCCCTCCACAGACGAGGAACCCGCCCACGGCATCGACCCACAACAACAGCCGATAACCGGCCGGAAACGCCATCCCTTGGCCCCCCAGGACGGGGTGGCCGAACGAGTGCGATCTGGAGGGGGGGATTCCGGCGACCATGTTCGTCGTGTCCTGGGGTGGATATTTGCTGGATCCTCTCCGGGCAGCCCCCGTGGCTGGTCCCGGCTGTCCGCCCTGCCCCTGCAAGGCTGGACTATCGTGTCCGACCGGCGACCAGCTCCTCCCCGTCCAGCGGCTGGTCAAAGTACTCGGTGATCTGCTGCTCGAGGTCGGCCGCCGCGGGCTCTTCCAGGATGATCTCGCCCCGATATTGGCCTTCGGCGTTCACGATCCGTTCGGCAACATCCAGCCGCGTGCGCAGCTTGGTAATCAGCTCTTTGCACCGTCCCAGACGGCTATCGTCCACGTTGATTTCGCTGGACGTCTGGGCGACTTCGACCATTTTCAACCGTGCTTCCAGGTTTTCCACGTCGACTTCCAATTGCCGCTTGGCGGCCAGCATGTGCTCCAGCTTTTGCCGAGCTGCCTCCAGGCTGCGTGTCCGCGCGTCGTAGATTTCGCGCAAACTGGCCAGCGTGGCATCGTCCGTCTTGTACCGCTCAAAACGATTAGCCAAATCCCTCCGCACCTGGCTGACGGTGTAATAACGCCCAGCATAGGTATAGCCGTCGCGGGGCGAAGTCAGATCGTCCCGCAGGCGGACGATATCTGTTTTCTCCTGCGCCAGGTTCTCTTCCGCCTGGGCAATCTGCCGCTGCAGCCGTTCCACTTCGACCTCTTCCGTGGCAATCACATGCATCGCCTTGCGGATATCAGGTAGCAGGTTCTGGACCATCTTCCGTGCCCGATCGATCTCGAATTCCACGGGCACCTTCTCTTTGACCGAATCCTTCATCCAGCCCACGCTGGTCCCGACATAGCTGGCGGCATCCCGGCCACAAAAGAAGAGGGACAGGAGGGCGAGGCTGGCGGTGACGATAAGCATTTTCCGGACCATGACAGTTTCCTCCACGTGGGGGTGCGGCGAAGAGACAGGCCGCGGACCGGCCCGTCCAGGTGTTGCTACTCGTATTTCGCCCCGGCCGGCCCGATCTTGGCAGTCCCCGGGGTAATTTGACAGATTTTTCCTAAGTCGTGGCGGGCAACGGGATGCGAGCCCGGGGGGGGAGGAGCGGCGATGGGGCCTCCGGCGGCACCCGCCAGGCCGCTCGACCAGGCCGCTCGACCAGGCCGCTCGACCGGCCCGCTCGACCGGGCCGCCGTCGCAGGCGCTCCGCAGACGACCCTCGCCGCCCCTCCGCCCTCGGGGGGAATCCGCCGTCCGCAGCCGATGCTGCCCTGGGCCCAGGGGATGGTCGGCCGGCCCCTGGCAGCCGGCGGTCAGAGGGTCTGGGGGAAGCGGGCTGGTGGGCGGCAGAAATTTTTTGACATGACCCGCCTTGTGACCTAAGTTTGCGATGGTGTTGTCTGCCGGGCGGGTTCCCGCCTGCGGCCCCTCTGCTGACCGTTCGACCCCTGTGGGTGCTCGCACCAGGTACCTCTGCGCGCGTGGTTCCCAGAGGGCGGAAGGGGGTGGAGGAAGGGGTGGGCCGAGCTCGGTGGGGGGGCGAGGGCAAAGGTTGTGGTGATGGGTTGAGCAGCGAGCTGGTGGCTGCAGAGAGGAAGGGCGATGAGATCGTCGATTTCCCCCGCCAAGCAGCAGGTGCGATTTCGTATTCGTCGCGATCTGCGGACGATCAAGAAAGTGCTGAGACAGATCCGGCAGAGCGAGCATCTGGCCAGCCACTGCCTGTTTGGGCGGCGGACGGAAGCGCGGTTGCTGGATCACGTGGAAAGACGGGTTGCCCAGCGGGCACCGTTAGAACTGCCAATTTACGTGACGGTTGCGGACTACGACGGGCGGGATGCCGTGGTGTGGGAGATCGAGGGGGGCGAAGCCCTGGCGATCACCAAGGATGTCTCCTTGCGGGGTGTCGGTTTCACCCACGAAGAACCCTTTGAGGGGGATTATGCCCTGGTGACCTTTGAGCTGTTGGATGCCGAGCCTATCTCGTTGCTGGTCGAGATGCGGTGGACGAATCTCGTGCGGGGTCGGCTGTACTTGAGCGGCGGGAGGTTTGTGGGGATCCCGATTCCCTGCGCCGATTAGTCGATGACTTTGTTCAGCGGATACTCGACAATCCCGCGGGCTCCGGCCACTTTCAACTGGGGAATGATCGTGCGGACGACCGCTTCGTCGATGACGGTGATCACGTCGACCCAATCGTCATCCGCCAGGTTGGAGATCGTGGGATTTTGCAGCGAGGGCAAGATCGCCAGCACCTCCGGCAAGCGGTTCCGGGGCACGTTCACCATCAAGCCCACCTTGCCTTCGGCGGCGATGGCGCCTCGTAACATCAAGGCGATATCGTCGATCTTCTGTTTTTTCCACGCATCCTGCCGCGCCGCGTGATTGGCGATCAGCCGCGTCGTGCTCTGCAAGATCTCCTCCACGATCCGCAGATTGTTCGCTCGCAGAGAACTGCCGGTTTCCGTGACCTCCACGATGGCATCGGCCAGCTTCGGCGGCTTGACCTCGGTGGCCCCCCAGCTGAATTCGACTTTGGCTTCCACGCCATGCCGAGCCAGGAAGTTTCGCGTCAGCCCGACCGCCTCGGTGGCGATCCGCGCGCCCTGAAGGTCCTGGACCGACTGCACCGGCGAGTCGACCGGGACGCATAATACCCACCGTACGGGGCGTCGGCTGGCCTTGGAAAACACCAGTTCCTCGACTTCGTAGACATCCGCGCCGGTCTCGACAATCCAGTCGTATCCCGTCAAACCGGCGTCCAGCACGCCGTCTTGGACATAGCGAGCCATTTCCTGGGCGCGGATCAACATGCACTCGATTTCGTCGTCGTCAATCGCCGGAAAATAGCTGCGACTGGAAAACGTGATCTTGTAGCCGGCCCGGCGGAACAGTTCGGCCGTCGCTTCCTGGAGACTGCCGGCGGGGATGCCTAGTTTCAGCAGGTTAGACATGGGGGACCTGGAATCGGTGCTCGGGGTTCGCTGATCAACGATGGCAGAGCCAGGGGAGGTGGGGCAGCGGGTCAATGGCTGCCATAGACTTCTCGCGGGTCGAAGATTTGCGGGCCGACGACCCGGGTGCCATCCGGGGTAACCTCGTGAAAGAAACAGCTGCGGCGGCCGGTATGGCAGGCGGCCTGGCCCACCTGGTTGACCTTCAAGAGGATTGCGTCGCAGTCGCAATCGTAAAACACCGCAGCCACCTCCTGCACATGCCCGCTTTCCTCCCCCTTGCGCCACAATCGCTGGCGGCTGCGGCTGTAATACACAGCCCGCTTGGTCTGCAGGGTTTCCTGGTAGCTCTCCTGGTTCATGTACGCCAGCATCAACACCTCGCCCGTCGTCATGTCCTGGGCTATGGCGGGCAAGAGACCATCGCCCTTGCTGAAGTCGGGACCCGTTGGTGGCGTTTCGGCCATCTCCAATTCTCGCTGTGCCTTCCCGCCCTGGTGCCCGCTGCCGCAGAACCTGGCCGTGGCTCGTTTGGCCGTCCAAAGGTCGCATTGTAATGAGATTCGCTCAGCAAGTCCATGAACGACGGCGACCCGGCGGTGGCGAGAACCGCTTGGTCTGGCCCACCGGACCGCGGTGGTCGCGTGGCCCGCCGGCTGGGCAGCCGATTCCCCACACGCCCCGGCGGGGGCCGTCACCGATGGGGCAGGGCTGCCTGATGCCAGTTCGCGTGGCTGCCCGGCGGTGGCAGAACGATCCGCGCAAGATGCGGCGGTTTCCTGGCGGGGAGGCGGCCAGGACTCAGGTGGAGAGGGACGAGGCCAGGGCGGACTGGCTGCTGGTCACGCCCACCGGCACGTTCCGCCCCCCCTGCAGTTCGTCCCGCTCGTCCTCGACCGCCGTGTCCGCCAGCAACTGCTGGAAGCCCGTCTTCAAAGACTCTGCGCGGGGGGGCGTCCACCATTGACGAAAGGCCTCGCAGGCTGCGTCCAGTCGCCGCTGCTCGTCGGCCACCAGCAGCTGCATGCGTTGCCCGGCCTTTTTGCCACGGATTGCTTGCCGCCAGGTGTCGAATAGGCGGAGGGCGGTGGCGTGGTCATTGATTTCGCCCAGCTTTTCCTGCACGATGGCAAACACGGGGTACAGGTCGTGGCGTAACGCGTCGGGGAACGCGCCGGCGTAGATTTCCAAGGCGTAACGGAGCCGTTTGCCCACAATCCGCATCTCGTGCAAAGCCTCAATCTGGCTCAAGTCGCTGGTCGCAGCCTGGAAAAATTTGGCGACATCCACTGGCAAGCGCTGCCGCGCGAAACTGCCGAATGTCTGGGGGAAGTCGGCTGGGGGACGGATGCGTTTGATCAGCCGCCGCATCCGGCGCTTCAAATGTTGGCGTAAGGCACGGCGGTATGCCTTGCGCGCGGGTCGCTGGGCCTCTTTCCGCAGCTTGGCGATCCTGCGCAGGACTTTCTGTGTGCCATTCTTGTTCTCTGAGCCCGAGAGTCGCTCCAGCCGTTCTGCCAGCACGTCCAGATCGCGGGCTTGACCCACCGCTCGCCGCAAACGCCGTAGTTCTTTCCGCATCCGGCCGGCGCGGGAGGCAGGCAGGACGGGAGCAAAGATGTCCATGGCGGCGACCGCGCGACGGGTGGCCACGCGCAATTGATGCACATGTTCCACATCGTTGGGCGACTTCTGCCCCGCCAGGGCCAGAAAGCGTTGGACTTCGTCGAACCGTCGAGCCAGCGCGCGGCCGGCCACCTGGGTCACCAGCATTTCGGGATGGGTGTCAAGCCACTTTGCTGCCACGGTGGGGATGCTTTCTGCGCAAATGGAGACCCGGATAAGCGTTGCGACTGCCAGGCGTCTCAGGCGGCACCACCGGTTGACGAGCGTGGCGGGCCACCGAACAACTGGGACGGCACCCGGCAGAGACCAGGTGGGCACCGCTCCTGAAGGACCTACCTTCCAGTGTACCGACCCGGGGCGGTCATGGTAAGCAGCCGTTTTTCCCGGGCCTCAGGAGGGGCTGGCGGCCCCGGACGGCGGGGTGTCAGGAAACGGCCTTCCGGTGCCGTACATCTTCGCCTTCCACCAGGAACACGACCTCTTTGCAGATATTCGTGGCCTGGTCCCCGATCCGCTCGAGATGCCGGCCGATCAACACCTGGGCCACGGCCGCGGAGATATCTTGAGCTCCGGCGAGGACCTCACGGAGCACGTCGTCGGTAAACAGCTCCTTCATGACCTGATCGTTCAAGGCGTCGACCAGGTCGTCCTGAGTTCGGGTGGCTTTGGCCTTGGCGGGATCCTTGCGGAAGTAGGCATCCAGGGCGTCATCCACGATGCGGTAGACCAGGTCCGCCATCTGCTTCAACTTGGGACGAATGGGTTGCGCCTGCGGGTCCGCAGGCATCATTTCCAGCGCCTCGCAGACATTCAGGCACTGGTCCCCCATCCGTTCCAACTGCGAGGTCACATGCGTGATGACCAAAAGGTCACGCAGCGCGGTAGCCACGGGTCCAAAGACGGTTAACATGCGGACCGCTTCGCGATCGATCTCCATCTGCATCCGGTCCAGTTCCGTCTCTTTTTGCCGTAGTTCTTGTTGAACCTTTTGCTGGCGATCTTTGACCATGCTGGTGATCAACTGGACCATCGATTTGGCCAGCGCGGCCATCTGATCGAGTTGCTGGTGCAAGGCATGGAGTTCTTCATCAAATCTTTTCATCCTGGCCACCTCGATCTGTACCCGGGAGGGATGGGGGGAAGTGTTGGACGCGGTCCTTATCCGTACCGTCCTTGAATGTAGTCCTCGGTCTGCGACTTGCGGGGGTTGAAGAAGATATCCGTGGTCTTGTTGTGTTCGATGATTTCACCCAGCAGCATGAAAATACATTCGTCACTGGCTCGACGGGCTTGAGCCATATTGTGGGTGACGATCACGACCGTGTATTTTTCCCGCAGGCTGGCCAGCAGCGATTCGATTTTCTCGGTCCCTTCGGCGTCGAGTGCCGAGCAGGGTTCGTCCATGAGGATGACGCGGGGCTTGAGCGGCAGGAGCCGAGCGATACAGAGCTTTTGTTGCTGTTCCAGGGTCAAGCGGGTGGCTTTTTTCTTGAGCTGGTCCTTGACCGCGTCCCACAGCGCCACTTCCTGCAAGGCCGACTCCACCAGCTGGTCCTTCTCCCGCCGCGCCAAGCTGCCGCGGCGCGTGTGAGCTCGGACGCCAAACAGCACGTTGTCATAAATCGAGATCGGCAAGGGGTTGGGGCGCTGGAATACCATCCCCACACATTTACGCAGCTCGCTCAGCGACACATCCGCATCGTAGATGTTTTTTTCCAGGATCGTAATCTCGCCCGTGGTGGTGACATTCCCGTATCGTTCATTGATCCGGTTGAAGCAGCGGAGCAGTGTGGTTTTGCCACAGCCAGAGGGTCCGATGAGGCTGGTGATCAGGCCTTGGCGGACGTTGATGGTGACGTTGCGCAGAGCCTGGAAGTTGCCGTAAAACAGGCTGAGGTCCACCGTGCGAATGCTGAACGGCGTCTGCAGTTGGGGGGCTGTCACGGCTTCCATTACCCGAAGCCTCCGGTGACATAGTCGTAGGTCAGCCGCTGGTCCGGCTGGTTGAATATTTTTTCCGTCGGACCCCACTCCACTAGCTGGGCCTGGTTCAAAAACGCCACGTGATCGGCCAGGCGGTGAGCCTGCTGAACCAGGTTGGTCACCAAAACGATTGTCATCTCCTGCTTTAATTCCAGCAAGACGTCTTCGATCTTCATGGTGGTCACCGGATCGATGGCGATCGAAAATTCGTCCAGGCAGAGGATCTCGGGCTGGTGCGACAGGGCACGGGCCAGCGTCAAACGTTGCTGCTGGCCTCCGGACAACTTGGTGCCCAGCATCTGCAGGCGGTCCTTGACCTCGTCCCACAGCATCGCTTGTTTCAGGCACTTTTCTACCAACCCATCCAGGGTGTGCCGATCGTGGATCCCGGCCCGCCGGGGCGCGTAAGCCACGTTTTCGTAGACAGACAGGGGGAGACCCACCGGGAGGGGAAACACCATCCCCACCCGCCGCCGCAGCTCGTACACGTTGCGGAGGCCGAAAACGTTCTGGCCGTCCACGCGCACCTCGCCTTCCACCCTGGCGGTCGAGATGAAATCGATGGTGCGGTTGATGCATTTCAGCAGCGTGGTCTTGCCCGAATTGGCAGGCCCGATGATGCCGAAAATCTGTTTAGCCGGCATCTCCAGCGAGATGTTTCGCAGGGCCACATGCGATCCGTAGCGGACCGTAACCTGCTTGAATTCCACCTGGGGCAACACGAGAGGGCCTACCATTTCTTGCGGGACCGCAGGTAGATGCGCAGCACGATGGAAAAGCTATTGACGACCAGCACCAGGCCGACCAAGACCACGGCCGTGCCATACAACAGCTGGTCGCTGACGCCACGAACCTGCGTCGAGAGGGCAAACAGATGATAGGACAAGGCCATGAAGCGGTCTGCCAGCCCATACGGCAAATAGGCTTGCCACCCCGTGTCCGGGATCTGCAGGTACAATAAGGCGCCAGTAAACAGGATGGGCGCCGTTTCGCCGGCGGCGCGGGCTACTTGCAGGATCACGCCGGTAAGAATGCCGGCCAACGAATTCGGCAAGACGATGGTGCGAATCGTCTGCCAGCGGGTGGCGCCCATGTTCCAGCAGGCTTCGCGGAAGGAAGTTGGCACGGCGGCCAGGGCCTCCCGCGTACTGGTAATGATCACCGGCAGCGTCATCACGGCGACGGTGCAGGAAGCGGCCAGCAACGAGCGTCCCATGTGGGCAAAGTAGACGAAGGCCCCCACGCCAAACAGGGCGTGCACGATACTGGGTACGCCTGCCAGATTCACCACCGCCAGGTTCACCAGCCGGGTGAACCAGTTATCCCGGGCATATTCATTCAAATACACCCCGGCCAGGACCCCGATGGGAGCCGCCACGATCAGGGAGATCAGGACCAGGAAGAAAGTGCCGATTAACGGAGCCCAGACGCCGCCGGCCGTGAGGTTATCGCGGGGATTGGTGAAGAGGAAGTCCGGTGAAAGGGCAGGCCAGGCCTTGAAGATCAGGTAGCCCAGCGTCGCCACCACGGGGGCCACGCAGATCAGGGCCATGGCCAGAAAGATGAATTTGGCCAGCTGTTCGTGGCGTTTTTTTGATTTTTCGACATCCGTGGCCGTGAACATCTCGCGGTGGATGACCTGCAGCCGCTGACCGCGGCTCAGCGGCAGCTGCCCTGCTTGGGCTCGCCGGGACAAAGCTTCCACGGCGGTTTGCAGGCTGGTCCAGGGGGCCAGTTCGCTGCCGTCTCCCTGGACCACGGCCCGGGTGTCGACGTAAAAGCGATACGTCGGCCGCCGCCGCGGCCGGGCAGCCCCCGCTGCCTGACAAGCGACCTCGACGTCGCAGACTTCCGGCACCCTGCCCTCCGCCTGGCCCCGGGCCAGGCTGGCCAGGGCCTGCTGCAGCGAAGCATAAGGTCGCTGGGCCGAGCCGTCTCCATCGGGGCTGGCCTCCGGGGCAATGAAAAGGTGCAGATCGTCTTCTGCGCGGTTAGTCACTTGTCTGGCCCCGGATGCCCTTGACCACCAGGTCGGCAGTGAGGTTGACGAAGAACGTGATCGTCAACAACACCATCCCGATGACGAACAGGGCCCCATAGTGTTCGTCCCCCGGCACAGTTTCCCCCAGTTCCGCCGCGATAGTGGCGGTCATGGTTCGCACCGGGTCCAGCACGCTGTGGGGAATCTGAATGGCGTGCCCCGTGGCCATCAAGACCGCCATGGTTTCCCCGATGGCGCGTCCCACGCCCAGCAAGACGGCCGCCAAGAGGCCGTTTTTGGCTGCTGGGAACAGCACGCGATAGACAATCTCCCAGCGGCTGGCCCCCATGGCCGTGGCCGCCTCGCGATACGTGTCCGGCACGGCCCGCAGGGAATCCTCGGATACCGACACAATAATCGGCACGCTCATCAAGGCCAGGATGATCCCCCCGTTTAAGACGTTGATGCCAATCGGCGCGCCGGTCGCCCAGATGATGATCGGGTTTAACACCATGTAGCCGATGAATCCCCAGACTACCGAAGGGATGGCCGCCAGCAGTTCAATCACCACCTTCAGGGTCTCTTTCACACGGTTCCCCGCGAATTCCGAAACGTAAACCGCCGCCCCCAGGCCCAGGGGGACGGCGATCAGCATGGCCAGGATCGTCACGGCGCCGGTGCCGGCCATGAGGGCCAAGGTTCCGTATTGCGGCCGCACGACCGAATCGGGTCGCCAATTGGGGCTGGTGAAGAACTCGCGGAGGTTCAGCCCTCCGAACAGCATGGGAGCGCCTTCGCGAACGACAAAAAAGAAAATCGCGAAGACAAACAGAATGGCGCTCCAGCCGCACAAGCGAATCACCAGCTCGACCGCCGGGCCCGTCCAGTCCAGCGCCGTATGCACCAGCTGGCTCACCGTTATCCGCGTTGATTTCGGCTGGCTCACAGTTTACTCAGCGGGCACATCACGGACGGGAACATATCCCATTTTCAAGACGATCTTTTGGCCTTCCTCCGAGAGCATCCAATTGATGTACTCCTGGGTGGCCTCCGACGGTTCCCCTAAAGTGTACAGGTACAGGGGCCGCGCGATCGGGTAAAATCCGTCTCGGGCGGTACTGACGCTAGGTGCGACCGCCGGGGAATCCGCCTCGGTGGCAATCTTCAACCACTTGACACCCTCTGTCCGGTAGCCCATGCCGCTGTAGCCGATCGCACACGGCGTGCGGGAAATCAAGGCGACCACATCCTTCGAGCCGCTCTGATCGATCGAACCTAACTGGAAATCACGAGCGTTCCCTAGGATGGCTTCGCGAAAATAGTGGTACGTGCCCGAGTTGTTCTGCCGACTGACCCGGGTTATCTCGTCGCTGGCACACCCACGGTTCTGCACGCCCAACTGCGACCATTTCGTCAACTGGCCACCTTCCCCATAGATCTCTGCCAGTTGATCCACGGCGATGGCGTCCAGCGGATTGTCCGCGTGGACGTAGACCGCCAGCGCGTCCTTGCCCACGATAAATTCCTGCGGTTCTTTGCCCGTGTTTGCCTTGGCCCGCTCGATTTCCTTCTCTTTCATCTTACGACTGGAGTTCGCCATGTCGGTCACGCCGGTGATCAAGCTGGCAATCCCCACGCCCGAACCTCCCCCCGAGACCTGAACCGAAATGTCCGGATGGATCTGGTTGTACTCCTCCGCCCAGGCCTGCGCCAGGTTGACCATGGTGTCCGAGCCGTCGATGCGAATCGTGACCTTCGCCGTGCCCTCCCCGTCGCTCGCCGGGCCGGGGCTACTGCCAGAACACCCCGTCACGACGGTGATCAAAAACGTGGCCACCCCACCTGCTCGAACCCATTCAGCTACCGTCCTCATCTGCTCCTCCTGTTCGTTCTCGCACGAAGACCATTCGTGTTGCACAATCCAATGCATGTTGTATAAAAAAGCCGCCTGAAATTCACGGACTGGCGCGGGAAATTCCCCCGCCGCCACGCGGGCGGATCAGGCGGGAGGGCCGATCGACCCCCACCGGGCCGGCCGGCAACCCGCTCGGCACCCCCCCCACCGTGCCCATTTCGCCCGCCGCCCGGGCTGACGCATTGCCGAGCGTCGATGTGTTTTGGTTGGCGCGGCCCGCTGCGGCAGGCCGTCGAAAACGGCTCGCCCAGCGGGGTCTTTGCCCGTCTCCCGCGGCTCCCGCCGCAGGAAGGTACCTCCCGGGGACCGAGGTTGTCTTTGCCTGGGTTCCGATTCGGCGGGCAGCCGGGTGGGGGCCCGGCGGTGGAGCGAACCGGGTGGGGACCGCGAGGAGAGGATCTGGTTGCAATTCCCGGCAGCGGTTGCCCGCGGACCGTCGCCGCTCCGCCTCGGCCGCTCCGCCGCACGGGATGAGGTCTGGCACGGCGTGATTGGCGGCTGGCCAGAGGCACCGCCCTGGCGTGGTCTTGGGGCAGCGGACAACGGCCATTTTCGAGCGAAATCAGAGCTATAATGGAGGGAAGCATTCCTCCCCAGGCCTGCGGGGATCCGCCGAGGCCGCAGGGGCGAGAGGGGGGAGATGCCGACAGCTGGCACAGCGGTGCGGGCTGGAGCACGGCCACGAGAGGCAAACCGATGAACCGATGGGTCTGGTTGTGGGTGGGGCTGGCAGCGGTGTTGGTGGCCGGTCTGCTGATGTATGCCCAGGTGACCGACAAGGTGCCCGTCCTGACCGCCGAGGTGACTGCCGGACCGATCCGGGAATTTGTGGACGAGCGGGGTAAGACGCGTCTCCCGCGGACCTACCTGATTACTCAACCCTTCACAGGTCGGATCGAAGAGATCGACGTTGCCGAAGGCACGCCGGTCCAGGAGGGCCAGGTGGTGGCTCGGATTGTGCCCAGCGATCTGCAGCTGTCGGTCGACGCGGCGGCGGCGGCGGTGGAGCGGTTGGATGCGGCAATCCGGGAAAACGACGATACCAGTGTCGAGAAGACCGGGCTGCAGCAGGCGATCGAATTCGTCAGATCGATGGATCGCACCGTCGACGCCGCTCTGGCTCGAGTCGAATCGGGCCAAGCCAAGAAGGATTTCGCGCAGAAGCAGCTGCACCGCCAGCAGAGCCTGGTTGCCAAGAACGCGTCGTCGCAGGACGAGCTGGATCGGGCCGAATTTGTGATGGTGGACAGCCGGGTCGAACTGCAGCAGGACGAACTGGTGCACAGCGCCATGGTCTCCCTGCAGGCCGCCACCGCTCTGCTGCCCACCATGGTCCGCCAGTACATCGGGCGCAAAGACCTGTCGCACGCGGTGCTGGTCAAGCAACGTGCCGAAGCGGTGGCCCGACTGCAGCAGGTCCAGCAGGACCAGCAGCGTGGCACGCTGCTCAGCCCCGTCGATGGCATCGTGCTGGCTCGACACGTGACCAACGAGCGGTACATCCCGGCCGGCAAGGTCCTTCTGGAAATCGGTCGCTTGCAGGATCTGGAAGTCGAAGCCGAGGTGCTGAGCCAGGATGTGGTCGAGGTCCAGGTTGGCAACGAAGTCGAAATTTATGGCCCGGCGATCGGCGAGCCGCCGGCGCGGGGGGTGGTGACCCGGATTTATCCGGCCGGTTTTACGAAGATCAGTTCGCTGGGGGTCGAACAACAGCGCGTGATGGTCATCATGAAAATGAACGAGACCGACCTGCAGCGGGTCATCGAGCAGCGGGGGTTGGGGGTCGATTACCGCGTGCGGGTCCGTATCTACACCCGGCAGGTCGCCCGCGGGCTGACCCTGCCCCGCTCGGCCCTCTTCCGCACCCCCCACGGCGAATGGCAGGTGTTCGTTGTCCGCGATGGCCGAGCCCGTCGGGTGATGCTGACTGTGGGCTTGATGAACGACAGTATCGTCCAGGTTGTCCAAGGGCTGGAGGAAGGAGAAACCGTCGTGCTGGCTCCAGAATCGGGACTGACCGACGGCCAGCGGGTGGCCTCCCAAAATGAGCCATGACGCCCCGCTGGGAGAGAGAAGAGAGAAGAGAGGGGAGAGGAGAGAGGGGAGAGGAGAAAGGGGAGAGGAGAAAGGGGAGAGGAGAGAGGGGAGAGGAGAGAAGGGAGAGAAGAGAGGGGAGAGGAGAGAGTGGAGAGGAGAGAGGGGAGAGGGCAGAGGAGAGAGGAGAGATTGTCGAGCGGTGCGGGTTTCCGATCACACTTTTCTGGTCACCGGGGGGGCGACGGGCCTGGGGGCGGCCTGCGTCCGCCAGCTGTCAGCCGGCGGGGCCCGCGTGGTCGTGGCCGATATCAATTCCCGCCAGGGCCAGGCCCTGGCCGAGGGGTGCGGTGACCAGGTCCGTTTCGTTTCCAGCGACGTGAGGGACAGGGATGCCATCCAGGCCGCCATCAACCTGGCCCGCCAAGAATTCGGTGCTCTGCACGGGGCCATTACCTGCGCCGGGGTCCTGGACGCCGCTCGGCTGCTGGGCCGCCAGGCCCCGCATCCAGCGGAACTCTTCCAGCGCGTGATCGACGTCAATCTGATCGGAACGTTCCACACCCTCAGTCTTGCCGCGGAGGCCATCTCCGCCGCCACGCCGGAGGAAGACGGGGAACGGGGAGTGATCGTGATGACCGCTTCGGTGGCTGCCTGGGACGGGCAGATCGGCCAGGTGGCCTATGCGGCATCCAAAGGGGGCGTGGCCAGTATGACCTTGCCGGCCGCGCGCGAACTGGGCCGGTTCGGCATTCGCGTGGTGTCCATCGCCCCCGGCGTGTTCGCCACCCCCATGATGGAGTCGGTCAGTGACAAGGTTCGCCAGTCGCTGGAGAGCCAGGTTCCCTTTCCCCCACGGTTCGGGCATCCCGATGAATTTGCTCAACTGGTAACCCAGGTGGTGGAAAATCGGATGCTGAACGGCACCGTGCTCCGCCTCGACGGGGCCCTCCGCATGGGACCGGTGTGAACGGGCAGAGTCCAGGAGGAGCGGGCCTGCACCGCGCCCTGGCGACCCGCGGCGGGTGGTCCCGCGGGCCGAACCGCCGCAGCCCCCTCAATGCTCGGGAGACACCTCGGGCCAAGTTCCCAGACCATCCAGTTCCGGCATGATTTCCACCAATTGATGCATCAGCATCCGGGCTAACCGCTGGACCTGGGCATTCCGTGTCTTGTGGGCCAGCGTGGCGGCGGTCTTCATGAGGCGGATCATCTGAGCTCGGCGGAGCACCGGGGTTGCGAAAGGCTGGTCCGCATCCACCAACAGCTCGGCCACCGGCACTTCCAGAACCTCTTGCCACCGGTAGAGCTGGCTGAGCGTCAAATCGGTGCTCTCCTCTTCCAGCTCGCGCAACTTGGAAATTCCTACCTTCCACCGCCGAGAGATCGCTCGCAAGGAAACCCCCTCCCGCTGACGGACCTCAGAGATGCGGTGCAGGGCGGGCCGGCTGCCGTTCGGAGGCTGGGTGGGGACCGCGCCCAGCAGCGGCTGGGATTCGCCGTCGACCCCGGCAGCGCCTTCGTAAAGATCTCGCGAATGGGCATCGGCCATCATGTCCTCTCTTTCCACCCAGGTGGGGTCGTCAGCTGGTGGATCGCACTGCCGGCGGCGGAGAACCGTCGTCCCGCGAAAAAATTTCACGCAGGCACGAGTTCGCCCCTGCCGGCGCATGCGCTGCGGGCCACTGTTTTGGTTTGTCTGTGCCTCTTCCGCTGCCAGCCACTACGCGGCGTTACCCGAATGGGTTCTGCTGAAAGGAGGTGGCAAGGGCCGGGACCGTCACCCGGGCGCATCCCACCGGTGTGCTTGCCTGCACAAACGCTTGATCGGAAAAGATCAAACCTCGGTCCGCGATAAGACTCATCCCTGCCAGACCGACTAATCGCACTATAAAACGCCGCTCGGAATCTGACAAGTCGCAGGCCTGTGGGGCCTGCCGCAGGGGGCGAGCTGGGAAACCAGTGGAGGTTGGGCAAGCGTCCTCCTCTAGGGCCCGCTGCGGATCACTCGTCCCGAAATGTACGTATCCTCATCAATCCATGTGCGGTGGACGTTTTCCAACTGCCAGGCGTCGGCCAGATGGTCCACGCCGTCGCCCTGCACGGCCGCCACGCCGCCTGCGATGATTTTGGGAGCGACAAAAACGTGCACTTCGTCCACCGCGGCGATGGCGAAAAAGGTGCCCAGCAACCTGCCGCCCCCTTCGACCAGGACATTGGTCATCTGGCGGCGTCCCAGTTCGTCCAGCAGCGACTCGAGCCGGACGGTGGCCGAATCCCCCTGGCAGGCAAACACCTCGCACCCGGCGGCGGTCAAGCGTTGGGTTTCCACCGGGGGCGCATCGTGGCGGACGGCGACCAGCACTGGTGTTTGCCGGGCCGTTTTCACCAGCTGGCTTTCTGAGGAAAGTTGAGCCTGGGAATCGCACACCACGCGGACCGCGGTCCGGGGACCCGGCGGCCGCGCGGTCAACAGCGGATCGTCGGCGTCCGCCGTATGGCAGCCGATGACGATCGCGTCCACGCGTCCCCTTAGTTGGTGTACGATGTGGCGTGACTTCGAGCAGGAAATCCAGCGGCTGTCGCCGGAGGCCGTAGCCACTTTTCCGTCCAGGGTCATGGCCCACTTGGCGAGGACCCAGGGCCGCCCGGTTTCGATCCGCTTGAAGTACGGCGCGTTCAGTTCGCGGGCTTCCTCTTCCAGGACGCCGCTGCCAACCTCGATTCCCGCGGCCTCCAGTTCAGCCGTTCCGCCGCCCTGGACTTGGGCGAAAGGGTCCCGAGTGGCGATCACGACCCGCTGGATGCCCGCCGCGATGATGGCCTCGGTGCAGGGGGGCGTTTTGCCCTGGTGGCGGCAAGGTTCCAGCGTGACATACAGGGTGGCGCCCCGCGCGGCGGGGCCCGCTTGGCGCAACGCTTCGACTTCGGCGTGCGGCTGGCCGAAGGCCGTGTGGAATCCCTGGCCGACGACCTGCTGGTCTTTGGCCACCACGCAGCCCACCATGGGGTTCGGTTCGACGCGGCCTTCCCCTTGGGCAGCCAGTTCCAGGGCCCGCAGCATGAATGGCTGATCTTTTTCGGAAGGCGGCATCACGGCGGCCCGCGGAGGGCGACAGCGGGCTGAGGAAGGGAAAAAGCGGGGTGGGACCGTCTCCGGTCCCCGCGGCTCTTATTCTGGCAGATTCCGGGCCGCTTCAGTAGCCGGTCAAAAATCGGGCGTCCAGATGGCGGACTTCTTCTCCTGCCCGGCCGGGGCGGACTCGGGAGTCCAGATCTGGGACGACGGTTCCGCCCCACCCGGCTCGGCTTGCTCGGCAACCCCCGTCGGCGGGCCGGCCGCTGCCCCGCCCGCCATGGCTTGCAGCCGCTGAAAAAGGCCCACGACCGCTTCGGCAATCCCCGGCTCGTGCCAGTGTTTTGTCCGCAAGCGATGTAATACCCGTTCAAATTCTGCTTGTTCGCCGCGGGCCAGGCGTAATTCGAGTTCAGCCACGTGCCAGGGCGCCGGTGATTTTCCCGCCTCCCCGGCGGCCTGGCGGGCCCGTTCCAGGTTTTCCAGGGCGGCTTGGCTGTCGTGTTCCAGGCGGGCTAAGGTGCCGTAGACGTCCGCCCGGTTGACTTGGGCGGAGTCCCGCAAGCTGTCGCGGGCGACGATCTCATGCCCCAGACGGCGGATGGCGGGGTAGACCAGGCACGCCACGCTGCGTCGGTAACAGCTCACCAACTCCTGGTCGCTCAGCTTTTTCGGGACCAGCCGCGCCAAGCGTACCAGGGGCAAGCGGGTGACATCGATCCCGCTGGGGTCAATCGGTTCAAGCGCCGCGAAACCCAAGGCCTGCCGCAAGCCGTCAAAATCGGATTCCACCTGGGGATCGTCGCGGGCCAGTTGCAACAACAACACGGCCGCCAGGACCCTTGTACGGTAGGCCGTCTCGCCGGCCGCCTCGCGGGGCGTCTTGCCGTCCAGGACCGGGTTCGGCAAGCCGGTCCACACGTCCCGCAGCATGTCGCGGCGCTGTTGAGCCAGCAATGCCTCTCGACGCGCGGGGGGCGTATCTGGGGGGAGCCGCCAGTTCCAGGTCAGCGCGTGCTGCAGGCGGCTGACTTGGGTCAAGGTGGTCTGCTGAGCGGGATCTGCCAGGTCCGGGCCGACGACCTCGCGGAGCGTGGCCGTGGCCTTGTCGAAGCGGTCATCCTGGTACAGCACATATGCCAGGCGCGGCTCGCGGTCGGTTTCGCGCCCAAACAAATACGCCTGGCCCAGGACCAGCGGGATGTGGGCCAGCTGCAGGTCCACACCGCTGGCGGGCAGGGGGCGGTCCAGGATCCAAAAGGCGGCTCGGGGGGGTGGTTGTCCCTCGGCCAGCGGCGCCAGGGCTGCCGCCGGAACCGGGCTCGCCAACGGGGCCACGATACACTGGTCCAACACCCCCTGCAGGTCGCCGACCGGATAGGTTACCTGCACCAGGTCGACCATCTCTTGGGAGAGATGCGTATCGATCAGCTGAGCGATGGCGGCGGCCTCGACGGCGTCGTCCAGGGGTACGTCCGGCAGCGAGGCGTATTTTTGCCAGGCGGCCACGGCCGCATTGGTGTCGGCCAGCCAGGACCGCAGGATGGACAAATTGCGCCAGACGGCCGGGGCGTTGCCAGATCGGTCGACCAGAGCGGCGAATTTTTGTTCGGCCGCCCGCCAGGCACCCCGGTTGGCCAGCTGGCTCGCCTCGGCAAACGCCTTCTGCCAGGGCGCCTCCTGCGGCGGCTCGTCCAGCACCAGCTGGTCTTTCAGCAGGACCGGGACCTGGGGTGAGGCCCTCAGCGCGGAAATCGCCGCCAGGGCGTCGGCATCCTGGCCACGCGTCATTCCCGCCTGCAACAACAGGTGAGCCTGTCCCGCCAGGATCTCGCCGTCCTGCAACAGCGTTTCACCCACGTAGCCCAACGCCGCGTAGACGCGGGTCGGCAGCTGGTCCCCTGGGATGTTTTCCAGGGCGTGTTGCAGAGCTCTCACGGCCGCTCGGCCACCCTCGGTGGCCGCCAGCTGGATCGCGCGTTCTGCGAGGGCCACCGGATTGTGGGGATGAGCCGCGTCGAAACGATCCAGGGTCTCTTTCAAATCCTCGTCCCGCTCCAGCTCGCTCAACAGCAACGCCTTGACGGCCAGCAGGCAGGGACGATCGGGGTACTTGGCCAGCGTCTTATCCACGTGCTCGAGGCACGCCTGCCGCTGCTCCCCGCCCAGCATCTTGTCGATCGTCTGCAATTCGCCCAACAGCTCGTGACAGCAGAATTTGATCTTCTTGCCGGTCCCGCCTGGGCAAATCGTATAACGATCCAGTGACATGGGAAACAGAGTGGGGGGAGGGGGCGGAGGGGCAATTCAAGCGGCATGCACCGCCCGTTTTTCGCCAATCAGGTTCAGGAGGTCTCGCTGAGGATCGGCAAACTTGCGGATCCCTTCGTCCATCAACACGTCTTCCAGGTGCTGCATATCCACCTCGGCATCGATTTCGGCCAAGATGGCTTCCGACGGCAAGATGTCGACCTGGCGGGTAAAAGGTGTTGAATTGGCGGCGACGTAGTCGTTGGTGGCCGGTGGATTGGTTTCGATGTCGCTGCCGGCGAACGCACGAACGTATTTGTCGGGCGTATCCTCGGGATTCTTGGTCCCCGTGCTGGCAAAGATGATCTCCTGATCCAGCGGGCACGATTTGTCGGCCCAGAATTGGCGGTTGTCCTGCCACAGCCGCTTGGCGTTGACGATGCCGACCAGGCCCTGGGCTGCCTCCGTAAGTTGCGGCACGTGCTGGGCCGTATAGACGTCCACCCGCGAGACGAAAATGCTGTAGACACTTTTAAATAACGCCAGGCCGTTGGCGCGACGCTGAGCGCCGCGCCAGATGGCGTCCCGGGCGGCATGATATTGTCGCAAGGTGAAGATCAGCGTCACGTTCAGGGTCAGCCCGGCCGCCGCCAGCTCTTCCACAGCCGCCAGGCCGGCTGCAGTGGCCGGCACCTTGATCATCCGATTCTGGTGGCCGCGAGCCCACTGTTGAGCCAGCTGGAGGTACTGCTCGACCCGCTCCTCGTGCGAGAGCCCCAGCTGGTCGTCCTCCAGCAGCGGATCGACTTCAAAGCTGACATAGCCGTCATTGCCTGACGTGGACTGCCACACGGGATGGAATACCTGCTGAGCGTGCTGGACCAGGTCATCGGTCATCTGCCAGGCGATCTCCTCGTCGGTCAACCCCGCCCCCATGAGGGTCTTCAGTTGCTGGTCGAAGCGGCCCGACTTGATCAGATCCGAAACGATCACCGGGTTGGACGTGGCGCCCGTCGCGCCAACCGCTCGGCTGCTGACCACCAGTTCCGGGTCGACCGAGTCCAGCCAAAGTTTGGTTCCGGTGGCGATGAGAGATTCCAGGGACATCGAAGGGTTCTCGCGGGGGTTGGGGGATTTCCGCTGGTTGGTTTCCCGGCGGGGAAGGATCGTCAAGTTCCGCCCTGCCGAACCGTGGCAGGATCGGTCACACGGGAAATCACGGCCGGGGTGGGCATCACTGCTGGCACCGCTGGCCCGGGCCGATTCGCCCGCGAACCGGGTTTGCGGGGAGGGAACGGCCTTCGACGATTATATCCGATGGGGCAGGGAGGGCAGCATGGCCCACCGCGGTAAATTATTCGTTATTTTCCAGTTTTTTCGATTATTTCTATTGTGATACCCGGAAATGGCCGATGAGGCATCTGACCGCCTGTGTGCAGCGGGCGGGAGATCTGCAAGCATTCGCATTCAGGGGGGCCAACTGATGTGGAGGCATGATCGGTGTTGCGACCGGCCACGTCAATTCTGGCTTTCTTGGCTCTTTGCCTCTGGGGCATCGTCGGCGTTGGATTAGGACAACCGCCGGCCGGGCTGGACGAGATCCCGCCGCTGGAGCTGCCGACGCCCGAGGAGGGGAACGGCAATTGGGACCAGCTGGGGGACGAAATCCCCGATCTGGGCGAGGGCCCTTCCGAGGAATTACCCGAACCGCTGGGCAATGGGGATCGCGCCGGCGCCGATGGGCAGCAGCCGTCGGCGGGGGCGGAACCCGAGCAGTTGTTTGAGGGCTATGGCGAGCAGTACGAGCACGAAGATGAGATCCGGGTGGACTACCTGGCCCCGATCTACAGTTCCGGGGAGTGGCTGGATTGCGGCACCTGGCTGGCTCATCTCGATTTCATGCTCATGTGGCGCTCGGTCGGCCAGGATACCCTTTTGGGGGAAGATACGATCCTGAACGCCGCGGGGCAGGTGGTGGCCCGTCGGCCCCTGGTGACCACCAACGTGGGATTCCGGATCACGCCCGGAGGCCGGATCAAGCTGGGCAGGTTCCTGACGCGGGATGTCTATAACCGCGACGTGATTACCGAAATCGAATACATGGGCCTTGTCGATTTCCAGGTGGGTACCCAGCTGGCCGGTATCGGGAACGCGGGGATTCTGACCGCCTTGGATCCCTTTTTCGAGCCTGGCGGCTTTACGCCCACCATTGGCGGATTCAACAACTCGACATTCCAGCGTTTCGATTACAGTTCGGACCTGAACAGCTTTGAAATCAACACCCGCCTCCAGTATCGTCTGGGTCGCGACCGGCTGGTGGCCATGCCGGATGGGACGTGGAGCCGCCAGTTGGCCAGCACGCTGGTGCCTGCCTGCTTTATGGGGTTCCGCTATATCAAGGAGCAGGAGACCTTGTCGTGGGTCAGTCGCGTTAACGGGTTCCCCCTGGACGTCTATCGCGGCGACTACATCGTCGACACCGTGAACGAGCTGATAGGCTTCCAGGTTGGCGGCGACGCTCGGCTGCAGCACAAAAACTTCAACGCCGCGCTTCGTGTGAAAGGTGGCACTTTTGTCAACTTTGGGGACTCACGACGTTTTATCCTCAGCAATGATCCCACGCCGGGCCGGATAGTGTTTAACCCGCCCTTGCGTACGACCCAACAGGATGAGGTCCTGGCGATCGCCTTGGAGGCAGGACTTAAGGGTGCTTATCACGTGAACCCCAACCTGACGTTTCGGTTGAGTGGCGATGTGATGTGGCTGCATGGGCTGGCCGTGGCTCCTGAGCAGCTGACGTTTGAGCCGAGTCGCGGGCGGATCGATATGAGCGGAAATATTCTCTATCTGGGTCTTTCGACCGGAGTTGAGCTGATTTGGTGATGCAACGGCCTTATTTTTTTACGCGTAAATCGTTCCTGATTTTGCTGGCCGCCGTGTTCCTGCTGCCGATCGCCCTGCGCGGCGCGCGGATCGCTTTGGAAAACAACAAGAATGACGTCACCGAGTGGCTGCCGGACGGTTTTGCGGAAACCAAGGAGCTGGACTGGTTTCGCCATCACTTCCTGGGCGAGCAATTTGTGGTGATCAGCTGGGAGGGTTGTACCCTGGACGACCCTCGCGTGGAAATGCTGGCCCGCAAACTGGTGCCTGACCACGAGTCGCCTGACAACGAGCGTCAGCGGTCGTTTTTCAAGAAGGTGACCACCGGTCCGCGCGTGCTGGCTCAGATGACCGACCCCGAGGGGAGTCTCAAGCTTAGCCAGCGAGAGGCCAAGCGGCGGTTGCAGGGGTCGCTGATCGGACACGACGGGGAAACGACCTGTGTCCTGGCCACCTTGCACGAAGGGGCCCTCCGCGACCTGCGGGCCGGCATCGGCCGCTCGTGGCCGCTCACCCAAATCCTCATGGGCCGCGAGGACGGCATTCTGTACCAGCTGGCTGTCAAGGAATGTGCCATTTCCAAGCCATCTATCCACCTCGGCGGACCGCCGGTGGACAACGTGGCGATTGACGATGAAGGGGAAATCACCCTCATGCGGCTGGTAGGGCTCTCCGCCCTCGTCGGCCTCTGCCTCTCGTACTACTGCTTTCGCAGCAAGCGGGTCACGCTGATGGTCTTCTGCTGCGGCGTCTACGGCGCGGCCGCCAGCCTGGCCATTGTCTACTTCACCCGGGGGGTCGTCGACGCCGTGCTGATGTCGATGCCTTCGGTGATCTACGTCCTGGGGCTCTCCGGGGCGATCCACCTGGTCAACTACTACCAGGACGCGGTCCGCGAATCAGGTCAGGAGGGAGCCCCGGGACGGGCGCTCAAGCACGGCTGGTTGCCCTGTACCCTGGCTGCGGTCACGACGGCCCTGGGGTTGGGCTCGCTGGTGACCAGTGAAGTGGTGCCGATCCGTAAATTCGGGAGCTACACCGCCTGGGGTGTCTTGTTCACCCTGGTGATCCTCTTCACCCTCCTGCCGGCCCTGTTGCAATTGTGGCCGCCACCCCGCCGCCGCCAAGTGACCGCTCGGCCGATGGACCAGCAGCCCCCCGCCCGATGGGGCACGCTGCTGGACCGCTTTGCCTGCTGGATCGTCGGCCGCCATGTGGTCGTCACTGTGGTGTGCTCGATCGTGATGGCGATCCTGGCGATGGGCCTGCTGAAGATCGAAACCTCCGTGCAGTTGCTGAAACTCTTCCACAGCAAGGCCGACATCATCCAAGACTACACCTGGTTGGAACAGAACCTGGGCAATCTGGTGCCGATGGAGGTGGTGTTGCGGGTGCATCCTTCGCGGATGCGAGAAGCGGACGACGAGCTGATGTCGGCAGAGGGCCGTTATCGGTTGACGTTTCTCGAGCGGATGGAGCTGGTGGAGGCGGTGCAGGAAAACATTGAACGCCTGCCAGAGGTCGGTCGAGCGTTGTCGATGAACACCTTTGCCCCCGTGTTGCCACCCAAGGCGGGCAGCCTGGCCACCTTTACCGAACGTTCCGGATTCAATGCCGGCCTGGCAAATCACCGGGAAGAGTTCCTCGCAGGCGAGTACTTCCGGGTCGGTGAGGAGGGAGAGGAGCTGTTTCGGATCAGCGCGCGGTTGGCGGCGTTAAGCGACGTGGATTACGGTCATTTCGTGGACGATATCCGCGGAGTGGTGCGGCCCATTCTGGCGGCCTACCGGCAGCGGGATCGGATCCTGGCCGAAATGGGCAGCCAGCAGGGTTCGTTCCGCGGCAAGCGGGTCTGCGTGGTAGGGGTTCCTCGCTGGAAACGCCCCACCAAGGAGACCCCGCCTCCCACGGCGGCCACCCCTTCAGACGAACATCCCACCACCAGCCAGATCCTGGCCGGGACGCTGTACGACGCCTTACGGGTGGCGGGGGTCAAGGTCAGCCCGATTTTTGAGGCCGCTGCGGATTATGAGGCCACTAATTTCATCCGCGCCGGCGACGACAATCCGAAAGCCCAGGAATTCTTCAAAAAATTTGACCTGGTCTTTATTGCCAGCGATCACCCCTCAGTCGCCTCACGGTTTATCATGCGACATGCCCGGGCCTACATCGACGCGCGCCAGTTCGATCCGCTCAGCGTCGATCCCCAGGCAGAAATCGCGTCCGGGCTGAGGCCGGTCTACACGGGCGTGGTGCCGCTGGTCTACAAGGCTCAACGCGAGCTGCTGCAGGGCCTGGTGGAAAGTATCGGGCTGGCCTTCGTCTTGATCTGCATCGTGATGATCGCCATTCTCCGCTCGCCTTCCGCCGGCCTGTTATCGATGATTCCCAACGTATTTCCCATCGTGATGGTGTTTGGCTTCATGGGCTGGGCGGGGATTCTGATCGATATCGGCACGATGATGACGGCCAGCGTCGCCATGGGGGTCGCCGTGGACGACACGGTTCATTTTCTGACCTGGTTCCGCCGCGGCATTCTCAGCGGGCTCGACCGCCGAGGTGCGGTCCGCCTGGCCTATGCCCGTTGTGCCACAGCCATGATGCAAACGACGCTGATCGGCGGTCTGGGCTTGGGCGTGTTCGCGCTCAGCACCTTCACCCCCACGCAACGATTCGGCTACCTGATGATTGTCCTCTTGGTCACCGCGCTGGTCGGTGATTTGATCTTTCTGCCCGCTCTGCTGGCCGGACCGGTGGGACGCTTCTTTACCGGCCGCCTCCAACGGCAGGCTCTGCGGCGACAGGCCCCCGAGGGACAAGATACGCCGGCTCACGGCGTGCCGGCGCCGCACTTTGCCAGTCAGCCCCGGCATGCCCCCTCGGCGACATTTTCCCAGCCGCCCGATCCCCCCCGCTCGTCCCCCGGCGGCTGAACGGGACGCGGCCAGGGCCGCGCGTCCGCAAAGACACCCCCCCCCGCACCGAGCGGGTTTCCCCGATCCGCTTCCGGATCACCAGACCGTTCGTCTCCTTCCTGCCGTCCGCCGCCTCCCGACCACGGCGTCCGCCGGCCCACCGCCGCTCGGCCCGGGTCTGCCAGCCCCACGGGCAGCGCGGGACTTGGGGTGGCCCGATCCGGCCAGCTGCCCTCAGCCAGGCCGCACGCTCACCACGTCCCTTCTGGCCCTCCTTCCGCCTTCAGGCGGTCGGGAACGCGCATCGCCCCTCGGCGGGCGGGACACGGCGCTGGTCCACTGGGCATCCGCCCCATCCACCCGCTTCTGACAAAAATTTGTGGGGTGCGGTAAGATGAACAAGCCGTCAACGGTTGGCCCTTACGATGCTGTTTCCCCTCCCCTTAGCGCCTTTCGAAGAGTACATGCTGGTCGATGACCGGCCGGCATATCCGATGAACTTCTTCCTGCGGTTGCGGTTTGAGGGCCTGTTCAACCCTGCCTTGCTGGAAGAGGCATGTGGCCAAAGCGTGGCTCGGCATCCGCTGCTGTCCGCCCATTTGCAGCCGGCCCGCGGAGGTCGGTTCCAGTGGGTACAGCCCTCCCACCGCTCGTGCCCGCTCAGGTGGCGCACCACAGCGGGGGGCGAGGAGCCGATTGGGGCGATTGACCTGCAGCGCGAACCGGGACTGCGGGTTTGGGCCACGGCCGAAAAAGACGGCACAGAGCTGTTGCTGCAGTTTCATCACAGTTGTTGCGACGCCGTGGGCGCTTGCCAGTTTGTCGAGGATCTGCTGGTCTGCTATGCCGGCCTGCAGGGAGGGGCTGGGTCACCAGCCGATCTGCGGCCGGTGGACGCGGCTGGTCTTTTGTCGCGGGAGTCGTACGGTGCGCCCGGCTGGCAGTTGACGCGGCTGTTTGGCCAACAGTCGCTCGGTCTCCGGCGAGCCCGCAAGTTTTTCATGCGCAACGCCGTGCCGCTCAAGCCGGGCGTCGAGCGGGTTGCGGAGGATTCGCTGCCCGACGATTTTCCCAGCAGTTGCGTGCACGAATTCGACCAGCCCCAAACGGCAGGGCTGCTGGCCGCCGCTCGGGCAGCGGGTACGACGGTGAACAATCTCTTGCTGAGGGACCTCTTTCTGGCGCTGGAGGCGTTTCGAGCGCGGCGGGAGATGAGCTGTGGGGAGGATTGGTTGCGGCTGGCGGTGCCGGTGAATATGCGGTTGCGCGGGGACGAGCGGTTGCCGACGGCGAATTTGGTAAGCATGGTGTTTTTGGACCGCCAGTCGCGCGAATGTGCCGATCCGGCGGCATTGTTGCTCAGCCTGCATGACGAAATGCAGCTGGTCAAGCAGCGGCGGTTGGGACTGACCTTCCTCCTGGCCCTCCGCTACAACCGCAAGCTACCCGGCGCGATCGCTCGGCTCCGCCGCCGCACCCAGCGGGCCCTCTGCCAGGGTACGGCCGTGATCAGCAACCTGGTCAGCCCCTGGGAAAATTCCAGTCTGCGGCGGCCGGATGGCCAAATCGTGGCCGGGGATGTCCTGTTGCGACGCGTCGATTTTCTGCCACCCCTGCGCCCGTACACGGCCGCAGCGGTCGGCGTGGTGACCTGTGCCCAACGGTTGTGCCTGGCCCTCCACTACGATTCGCGGGTATTGAATCGCGAAGAGGCCGCAGAACTGCTGGAAAACCTGGTCCGCGGTATGCAGCGGTCGCAGGCACCGGTCTGACCAGGACCACCGGGTGCGTGCTGATCTTTCCTGCGCGCCTTGACGCCTTGGCGTGAAACAGAATTCCGAACCGGAGATCGCCGCGCGGCCTGCGGCGGCCACCAAAACGTCCGGATGGTGAAGAGGAGCGAACCGGGTCAACGGAGGGCATGGCCATGCTCTGTTTCCTCCGTTACCTCATGTTCAAAAAATGCACGCACCTTGCGCCGCTGTTGATTGGTTGCAGCGCAAAGGTCGCCGAGAGGAAAAGTCCGCCGGCCGAGGTTTCGGAATTTTTGCTTTGAATTTGTTTCGGATTTCGAAATTCGGATTTCGGATTTTCCTCCGGCCAGGCAGTCTGTTTATTTTTGACAGGATCGACATGAGGTTTTGGTCAGGTTGGTAGTTTAAATGTCAGTTGTCCCGGCCGGGGACGACCGGCCGAGAGGGGGGAGGCGGACCGCCGGTCCGCTCAGGCCAGGCGGGATGGTTCGGCGGCGATCAGCACGGCCACCGCCTGGCCCATCTGGGCTTGATTCAGCAAGAGGGCCACCGGTTTGCCCAGCGGTTGGGATTGACCGTGGACGACGTTCACCGGGCATTCCGCGTCGGGTTGCTGGTAATTGAGCGTCACGGGGATTTCACCGTGGGCCAGCCCCAGCAGGCTGGCGACGGCTTCGACCGCGCCTCCCCCGGCCCCGATGTCGCCGAAAAAACTCTTGGGGGCCGTGACGGGGACATCCCCCAGCACATCCCGGATGGCCTGCGCCTCGGTTCGGTCACCTTCGATGGTGGCGATGCCGTTGGCGTTGACGTGGCCGATGTCGGCCGGTCGTAGTCCCGCCGCTGCGAGGGCCGCTTGGATGCCGGCCCGAATCGCCTGGCCCTCAGGCGGTGACCCCTGCCGGGTCGGTGGCTGGAAGGTACTGCCGTAACCGAGGATCCGCCCCAGGATGCGGGCCCCTCGCTGCTGAGCATGTGCTCGGCTCTCCAGCACGAACGAAGCGGCCCCTTCGCCAGGCACCGTCCCATCGCGGTCGGCGTCAAAGGGGCGGCAAGCGGTGGAGGGGGGGGAGGGGCAACGGTGGGTTAACTGGTTGCGAAGGCGGAAGTCGATGCAGGTGGGATGAATCTGCGAACTGGTACCGCCGGCGATGATCACATCCGCCTGGTTTCGCTGGATCACCCGAACGGCCTCGGTCAGAGCCTGCAGGCTGGAAACATCCCCGAGGGTGATCGAGTTATTGGGGCCCCGTGCGTCGTGAGCGATACCGATGTGGCAAGCGGGCATGTTGGGAAGGTATTTCAACAGCCACAAGGGATACATCTCGGAGAGGGCCTGGGATCCCCAACGAGCGAATTCGAATTTGCCGTTGACCATGCAACTTCGCATCGGATCGACAATTTCCTCGACCTCGCAGTACATCAGGTCGGCCCCAAAAATAACCCCCACCCTTTCCGGATCGACGGCGGCCTCTTTCAGTCCGCTGTCGCCGACCGCCATATCGGCCGCGGCGAATCCGAGCTGAATGTCGCGGCACATGACCTTCAAGCTCTTCCGCGGCCGCACATACTGCTTGGGGTCGAAATCGTCGACCTGCCCGGCCAACTTGCAGGGGCAGTTGCGGTTGTCAAAGGCGGTCAGTTCGCCAATCCCGCTGCGCCCAGCCTGCAGGGCGTCCCAGAAGGCGTCCAGGCCAATGCCGATGGGGCTGATCACCCCCATACCGGTGATCACGACTTCGCGCTGCGGCGAATCAAGTTGATAGCCACGGGAGTGCATCGGGCGGGGCAGCGGCGGGCTCGAGGATTTAGAAGCGGCACCGGTGAGAGGGCCAGCAGCCCCAGCAGCCGGTAGGTGTGGAAGACCCCACATCCTAATCGGCGGCTGAAAAACCATCAAGATTAGAGCGCCGCTGGGCGTCCCCCACCCCACCGTTACGGTCAGGCCGCTCGGCCAGCGAGGAAGGCCCGCCAGCCGGTAAAGTGCTCGGCACACTGACCGCCGCGCCGCCCAGCCACCACCGCGCCTAAGATCCCGCTTCGCTATCCGCCGGGTAGTCGTACAGCCGGTGCGTTTTGACCAGCCGGGCCCCCCCCTTTTCCAAACTGCGGCGGGAAAGCCGATTCGACTCGGCCACCCAGGAGAATTCGCATTCCTCGATGCCGTAGTCCAGCACCTTGGGCAACAGGCCTTGGAGGACGACGAGGCTGAGCCCCCATTTTTGGTACTCGGGCACCACCGTAGTCGCGATGGCGCGAATCCGCTTGATCTCGCGCCGCTTGCTCAGCAGCTTCCAGAAACCCCACGGGAACAGGCGACCATCGGCCTGGCGAATGCGGGGGTTGAAATCCAACAAGGCGAAACAAGCACCGACCACCTTGCCCTCCACCTCGGCGATGCTGGTCAGCTGCGGTTCAATCAGCCACCGCAAGGCCCGGCTGAAATGCCGTGCCTCCGAGTCGGTCAACGGCACAAATCCCCAATTGTTGGCCAGGGATGCGTTGTAAATCTGCAAGTAGGTATCGACTTCCTCGCGAAAACGGGATTTGTCCAACGAACGGACCTCTACCTGGAAGCGGCGCTTGGCTTCCTCACCAATAAACGCCAGCTTTTCGTCCAGCCCTGCCAGCATGTTGATGTGACCCCAGAAGGAAAGCAGGTCCTGGGATTTGCGGAAACCAAATTCTTCCACCAAACGCGGATAATACGGCTTGTTGTACGTCATCATGAACGTCGGCGGTTCGTCGAAGGCATCGATCAGCAGGCCACATTCGTAATTCATCGACGGGTTGACTGGTCCCCGCAGTTGGTGGATCCCCCGTTCGGCAAACCAATCGCGGACCGCCGTGAACAGCCCGCGGGCCACCTCCGAGTCGTCCACCGACTCGAAAAATCCAAAAAAGCCTCGCTGTTCCTCGTGATAGCGGTTGTGGCCGTGATCCAGGACGGCGGCAATCCGCCCGCAGACCGCCCCCGCCCGGGTGGCCAGAAACGTCTGAGCCTCGTTTTGCTCGTAGAAGGGGTGCTTCTTGTAACCGACCAGCTCCTGCTGGTTCAGCCGCAGAGGAGGGATCCAGTGGGGATCCTCGCGGTACAACTGCCAGGGATATTCCAGAAATTGCTTCCGCTGGCGGCGCGTGGTGACCGGCTGGACCTGAAGAGCGGACAAGGGTGCCTCCGCCGTCGGTTGGCGCAAGGGTTGGGGACGCTGAGACTGGCTGAGCAGTGTAAAGGCCCCTTCGGGGGACGGTCAAGGTAATCCTGGCCCGGGAAGGGGTGAGGGGGTCAGGAGTGAGTGGGTGAGTGGTGAGTGGGGAGTGGTGAGTGGGGAGCGGGGAGCGGGGAGCGGGGAGGGGGTGAAACAGGATTGTCAGCTGCAGAAGGCATCCAGTAGGCTGAGAGGCCGACAGGACTTCCAACCGCGTTTTTCTCCACCCCCTTACCCCTCCACCCCCTCACCCCCTCACTCGGGTGCAGCCATGGCCCATTTCCTGGTCACCGGCGGAACCGGTTTCATCGGCAGCCACCTGGTCGATACCCTGCTGGCCCGCGGGCACCAGGTCACTTGTCTGGCTCGACCCTCCCCCCGCACCGAGCGCCTGCAGGGCCAGGCGGTGCGGCTGGTGGAAGGCGACCTGTGCGACACGGCGGCGGTCCGGCAGGCGGTGGAGGACTGCGACGTGGTTTTTCACCTGGCCGGTTCGGTCAAGGCGCTCCAGCCAGAAACGATGCTCAAAACCAACGTCGAAGGCACACGGGTCCTGGCGACCGCCTGTGCCGCTCGACCCACTCCCCCCACGCTGGTGCTGACCTCCAGCCTGGCGGCGGCGGGACCCAGCCCGGCGGGGCAACCGCGACGGGAGGGGGATCGTTGTCAGCCCGTGTCGGTCTACGGACGCAGCAAGCGGGACGCTGAACTGGTGCTGGAGGAATTTGCCCAGCGGCTGCCGGCCAGCGTGGTACGGCCTCCCATCGTATTTGGACCCCGCGACCAGGGCATGCTGGCCATGTTCAAGGCGATCCGCCGGACGCGGATGCACCTCCTGCCTGGCTACCGCCGTCGCACCTATTCCCTGATCCATGCTGCCGATCTGGTGGAGGCCTTGCTGCGGGTCGCCACCCAAGGATCGCGGCTGGCTGCGGCCAGTTCCGAGGGTGGCCACCAGGGTTATTACTACGTGGCCGACGATCAGCAGCTGACGTACGGCCAGTTAGGCAGCATGATCACCCGCGCTCTGGGCGGCCGCTGGGTGCTGAACCTGCCGATGCCTGAGTGGAGCGTTTGGTTGTCGGCGTGGGTCAACGACCAAATCTCCCGCCGGCGGGGGGAGGCACACGTGTTGAATATTGACAAAGCCCGCGAGGCGACGGCCGGCAGCTGGACCTGCTCGGCGGAAAAAATCGAGCGGGAACTTGGCTTCCACACCGCCGCGCCGCTGGCCGAACGGATGCAGGAAACGGCAAGCTGGTATCGAGCCGAGGGGCTGTTGTGACACCTTCCCTGCACTCAGGCGGTCTGCAGGGGGGGACCGGGCTTGCGGGCGCCGGCCATCGGCGACCCATCCGCCGCGGGCCGGCGGGCGCCGCGGTCCAGCGGCGACGGTGTCGGTCAGCCGGAGGGGGCCACGCCGCAGCCCCCGGTCCTGGGGGGGCCTGAGGCCCCGGCGGCAGCCTTAAAAGATCCCCAGGGCGACGAAGCTGTAGCGGACGACCAGGCCGGCGGCCACCACGCTGACCATGCTCATCAGCTTGATCAAAATATTCAAGCTGGGACCGCTGGTATCCTTGAAGGGGTCGCCCACCGTATCCCCGACCACGGCGGCCTTATGAGCGTCGGTCCCTTTGCCGCCGTGCGCGCCGGCCTCGATGAATTTCTTGGCGTTGTCCCACGAGCCCCCCGCGTTGGCCATGAAGATCGCCACGCAAAAACCGCTGGTCAGCGTCCCGGCCAGGAGGCCCAGCACGCCGGAGACGCCCAGCAGGAGGCCGACGGCGACCGGGGTGGTCAGCCCCAACAGGGAGGGCACGATCATTTCCCGCTGAGCGGCCTTGGTGCTGATTTCTACCGGCCGCGCGTAATCGGGTGTCGCGCTGCCGTCCATAATCCCCGTGTTCTCGCGAAACTGCCGGCGGACCTCCTCGACCATCCCCTTCGCCGCGCGGCCCACCGCCTTCATCGTCATGGCGCAAAAGACGAACGTCGACATGGCCCCCAGGAAGATTCCCACCAGGACCTTGGGGTTCATCAGGGAGGCATCATAGTAGCGGGTAAAGTCTGGCAGGGTGGCGGTGTGCACCGGAACCAGTTTGTCCCCGGTGGCCTTAAAGCTGACCTCACCCTCTTCCTGAACCAACAGGTCGCTCACATTGGCCGGTTCCACCTCAAACGACCTGTTCTTCCACGGCTGGCGAATCGCCTCTTTCCGCAGGTCACTGGGCATGGCCAAAAAGGTATGCGTGTGCGTCCCGCGTTTTTCCACGACAAAGCCGTTTGACAGTTTGTAGAAGCCATCTTCGGCCAGCGCCGTGGCGGCGACATCCTCGCCCCAGCGTTCGAAGCCCACGCGGACCTCTTCCACATAGGCGGCCAGGAGGGCCAGCGCGGTGAGGGCTGCCGAGCCGATGGCGAAACCCTTGCCGGTGGCGGCCGTGGTATTGCCGAGGCTGTCCAGGGCGTCCGTCCGTTCGCGGACCACAGGCTCTAGCCCCGCCATCTCCGCATTCCCACCCGCATTGTCGGCGATGGGGCCGTAAGCGTCGGTGGCCAGGGTGATCCCCAGGGTGCTTAACATCCCCACGGCCGCGATGCCGACACCGTACAGGCCCAGAGCAAAGTAATCGACATCGGCGAAATTCCAGCCCGAGGCAAAGCCGAAGGCGCAGATCGTGCCCACACAGACCGTGATCACCGGCACCCACACGCTCATCATCCCGTCGGCCACGCCACCGATGATGATCGTGGCCGGTCCGGTCACCGCCTGGTCGGCCAGCTGCTTGGTCGGTGGGAACTCGTCGCTGGTCGCATACTCAGTCCACTTGCCGATCAGCCAGCCGGCGAACAACCCCACAATGATGCTGACCGAAACCCCCGGCAAACCGCCAAAGATCAAGGTCCCGGGCGTTTTGGGCATCAGCCACCAGGCCAGCACCATGGCGCCCACGGCGATCAACAGGCAGGAAAGATTGATCCCCCGAGCCAGGGCCGCCAGGAGGTTTTTCTGGGTGGCGTCTTCCCGGGTCCGGACCAGGTAAATGCCCAGGATGGAGAGAAAAATGCCTACCCCGGCAATGGCCATGGGGAGGAAGAGGGCGTTCAGCTGGGCGGCGGTGGTGTTGGTGTCCCCGGCGGGGAGGAGGCTGGTGGTCGAGTAAGCGGCCACGCCTAGGGCGGCCGTGGCCAGGATGGAACCGCAATAAGACTCGTACAGGTCGGCGCCCATGCCGGCCACGTCCCCCACGTTGTCCCCCACGTTGTCGGCGATGGTGGCCGGGTTGCGGGGATCGTCTTCCGGGATGTTTTGTTCGACCTTGCCCACCAGGTCCGCACCCACGTCCGCCGCCTTGGTGAAAATCCCTCCGCCGACGCGAGCGAAAAGGGCCTGGCTGCTGGCCCCCATCCCGAAACACAACATGGTGACGGTGATTTCGACCAGGGAGAGCGGTTCAAATCCCATCAGGGGCCATAACCAGTAGAGGAAACCGAACCACAGCGTGATGTCCAACAGGCCCAGGCCGACGACGGTCAGACCCATCACGGCGCCCGAACGAAAGGCGACCTGCAGGCCGTCGTTCAGCGACGTGCGGGCACCTTGCGAGGTGCGGCTGCTGGCCCAGGTGGCCGTCTTCATGCCGCACCAGCCGGCCAGACCGGAAAAGAAACCCCCGGTCAAAAAGGCAAACGGAACAAATCGGCTCTGCACGTTCAAACCAAAAGCGGCAATCGCCAACAGGATCACGATCACCACGAAAAATCCGGCGACTACGGTGTACTGTTGACGCAGATAGGCGTTTGCCCCCTGGCGGACATAGCCGGCAATCTCCACCATCCGCTCGTTTCCTTCGTCGGCAGCCATCATCTGCTTGTAAAATTTCCAGGCCTGCAGCAAGGCGGCGATCGATCCCACCAGAGCAATCAGCCAGACCAGGATCACCGTGGGCGACGCCGATCCGCTGCCGGCGCCTCCGCCGCCGGAAGCTTCTCCGGCCCAGGCGCAAGCGGCGCCGAGGTTGAGCAACATCAGACAGCCAACCGCTGCCATCCACGAGGAAACCGATCGAACCGACGGTAGAAGACAGGCACGCAATTTCAACATTTCTCTCTCACCGATGACTGGAGTGTGTGGGACGGGCGGGGAAATTCAGGCTGCAGCCACGCCGCCAAGGTGGGTCACTGGTCGTGTGGGTGCGTCCCCGGGGTCAAGCACCGACTGGTGGTGCGACCGCCTCCCGCCCAAGGGACCGGCCAGCGTCGAATACCGGTCCATGGGGGAAGTGGTAACAATAAGCCAGGAAGTGTAATTAACGGGGTCTGCGAGTGTCAACTCACTTTTTCCCGCTCAGCCCGACCTCCCGCAGCGGCCGCGTGGCGGAGGTGAAAAAGCGTCCGCAGAACCGGGAGGCGAGCGTCCCGGTTGCCGCCCGATGGGGCCCCCACCCGCCAGGCCAGCGGTGGCCAGGCCGCTCAGACCCCAGCACCGCTCAGCGGCTCCTCGCTGCGGTCGCGACGCAGCTGCCGCACCAGGCTCCGCAAACGCTGGTGATACTGGTGGCGGTCCTGTTGCCATTTTTTGAGCAGTTCCGCCTGCTCCAGCTGCTGGCGGTCCAGTTCCTGTTCGCGCGCGATCAAGCGGGCCGCTTGCTGTTCGATATCCATTTCGCGACGTCGGACCCAATCCTGCAGCTCTTTCTTTTCGCTGATCAGCTTGAGGTGCTGATTGGCCAGTTGTTGATGAGCCGCTTGCAGCAGTTGTTTTTCCTCCACGGCCGCGTTCCGCTGCAGGTCGTAGCTTTCCTCCAGCCGCCGGCGGAGGCGGCCCAGTTCGGTGGTTAAGGCCGGCGCCGGCACCGCCCGGCTCAGCTTGATCCACAGCTCCTGCGTCGCCAGCCGCAAGGCCAGCGCCTCGCGGTGCAGGTCCACCACCTCCTCTCGCGTCCGACCCAGGGCCGCTTGGCGAGCGTCGAGCTGAGTGCTGCGGCGGGCCAGGGCGGCCTGCCGCTGCTGCCACTGGTCGTCCAACTCCCGCTGACGTTGGGCCAGTTGAGTGCGAACTTCACGGTGCTGGGACTCGCTGCGCTGGCGTTCGGCCTTCAACTGCTCGCGCTGAACCTCCAGGTCGGCCTGGCTGTGGGCCAGCATCGCCTCGGCTTCGTCCAGCTGCTGTTGGCGAGCGGTGAATTCGTCTACCGCCCGCTGGTAGTCGGCTTGAAAAGACTCCCGTTTCCGCTGCTGCCACTCCTGCTGCTGCCGCTGGAACTCCTCTTCCACCGCCCGCCGCCGACGCTCGACCCCCTCCAGCAGCTGCTGGACCAGGGCCACGGACGCTTGCCGCCGGAAGTCGATTTGTTGCTGTTGCTGGCAAAGCTCCTTTTCCTGCAGCTGCCGTTGCTGCTGGAGTTTCTCCACGGCGGCAGCCACTTTGCCGGATAGTTCACCGTCGTCGGCCGCCCGAACCTGCTGCTGGCCGACCGCGGTGGCCAGGGCCGCTTCCGAGCGGGAGATGGCCTGCTGGCGGTCGTCCAGCTGCTCAGCCCGCCGTTCCAGCTCTTCCTGCCGCTCCTGCAGCCACAAGCGGGCGGCCCGCATCTGCGTGTCCGACTCGGCCGACCGCGCATTCAGCTCGGCCTCGCGGCGATCAAGCTCGCGCCGCATCGACTCCAAATGGCTGGCCAGTTGAGCGGCATGGGTGTGAACCTGCTGGAGGTCCGGGACGTCCGGGGAGGGGGAACGACCGCCAGCGGCCACCGCCGCGGCCACGGGGCTGGGCTGAGCCACGCGGTCGGACGTGGGCCGCTGAGCCGGATGGGCGGCATCGATCCGCAAGAAAGGCCGATCTTGGTCTGCCGGCGGCGGGTCGGGGGTTTCCGAGGACATGGCCGATGGGGTGTGAGGACCGATGCCGGGCGTCAGGGGGCTTCGCCGCTAAATTCACGCTAACCGGCAAACCTTCTCCAACCTCTTTCATCGGCCCGCGACCGGTCGGGCCTTGATCGCAAAAGGACCAGCGTCCCTGGCAGTCCCCACCGCCGCAGCCGGCGGGGCCATCCCCGCTACCGGCATGCTAGCACTGCCCGCTCGACTTACGGGGCCCAGTCTCGGTGGGGTCCGGCGTGGATCACCGGATCGGCAGCGGCCTGTCCCGCGTGGATTTCCTGTTCGGCTGCCGCCACGCTGGCCGCGTCCGGGTGCAGCTGGAGGGCCAGATCGTAGCTGGCCGTTTCGCCGGCGGCCAGCTGGACGACCCGTCCCTTTTCCGATTCAAAGCTACGGGGGTTGGGGAAATTGGTGCCCGGTTCCAGGCCGGTCACATACCCGTCCGCTTCCGGCGGGTTATTCTTCCACTGGGTGAAACAGGGAAGCTGCCGCGTGTTGAACTTCAGGCTGACTCCCTGCTGGCCATCGGCGGCCTTCAGCAAGGTCCGCGTCCAGCCGTGGGCGTCCCCCAGCAAATCGAAGAAATAGACCCGTTCTCGCGATCCCGGCTCGACCGGCTGGTAGGTGCTCCAGTGAGCCACATCCCCGGCGGCGTGCTCGTCCCGCGGCGCCATCTCGCGGACAGCCGCGACCAGTTCTGCGCCGGGCCTGTTCAGGGGCGGCCCGAAGTTGATGTGATACAGCAGTTGAGCTTCTCCCGGATTGCCCGAGAAGTTGGTGATCTCGTCATGAATTTCCAGCAGCGTTGAGTCGGGTTGGGTGGTGATGGTGGAGGTGAGCCGCAATTTGTGAAAATGGAAGCGGGTTTCTTCGACCACGCCCGTGACGGAAATTTCTCCCGACTGCGGGTCCACGGAAACCTGCAGCTGGTGCGCGGGTCGGTTGGCGATCAGGCCGTGCAGGGGATAGGTCAGCATGCCCCGTTCGTCGAAATCGGGCGCCCCGTTGCTCAACAACCCGCAGCGGACCAGTAGTTCGTCAAAGCCGTACAGCCAGCCCAGCCCGTTGGGTTCCATGACCGGCACATAGCTGGGATGGACCGGTCCCCGCACGGGTGACTGCCAGCCGATTTCCGTTTGCCCGTGCCAGGCTTTCCAGATCCCCATCCCCCGGTCGGGAAGGACGGCCAGGCGGAGCGTCCCGTTGTCGATGGTCAGCAGCTGCACGCCTTCCTGCAAACCGCCGCGCAGGGTCTCAAGTTCGATCCGCCCGCCGGAGGCGGCTGCCAAGGCTTCGCCTGTCAGCAGCCACGATTCGGGGCGATGGTTTTTCGAGGTATCCCGCAGGTTCCAGGTTTTTACCGACATGGGACGGCACTCCGCTGCACAAGTCGCGACGAGAAGAAGACGGATGTTGAATGTACGCCGCAGCGGGGACGTTTTCCAGAGATCGCCGGCAGGGTCGCTGCTCAACACGCCGCAGGAAGCGCCTGGCGCGGTGAGCCTCGCGGCGGGGGAGCTCAATCCGCCCTGCCGACCCGGCCTGGACGGCCGCCGCCCCCTGTCCGCAAACCGCCGCGGAGGGGGCACAGCGGGGTGGCACCCGCCGTCGCGAGGCGGTGGGTGCCTTGTCAGCGATGCAGGTTCGACATAAAAAAGCGGTTTCCAGGCACGCAGGCAGGCTGCCCGCGGGTGGTGGTTCGGCACGGAGGCGAGTGGAGACGAACGAGCCTCAATCGGTGCGGAGCTTACCATGATTCGGGTTGCAGAGCGGCATGCCAGTCCGGTCGCTGGCAAGGATAATGTCAGCAGTCTTCTTTCCCGAGCTCTGGATGCGGGCGGTGGCCTCCTGCGGCTGACCCCCACCTGGGTGCCGCGCAGCTTCCTCCACCCCGGTCGCCGGATCAAGCTGGCACCCGCCGACTGGTACGCCTTCGGGGCTGATCGGGGAGGGATCGACGAACGCTGGTTTGCCAGTACGACCGAGGCTGCCAACGAGAACCGTGAGCCCGACGAGGGGCTCAGCTACATCGTCTGCGAGGGCCAGCGGTTCCTGCTGAAGGACGCCATCGCCGAAGACGGCCCGACCCTCATCGGCTCGGCGATCAGCGACCGCTTCGGCCGGTGGCCGGTCTATTCGAAGTTTTTCGACAACATGGGGCCCATCCCCCACCACATGCACCAGTCCTTTGCCGACGCGGCGCTGGTCGGCCAGGAGGGAAAGCCAGAGGCCTACTATTTCTCGCCGCAGATGAACAACGTCGACAACAATTTTGCTTATACCTTTATGGGGCTCGAGCCGGGGACGAGCCGTCAGCAGTTGCGGCGGTGTCTGGAAAACTGGGACCAGGGAGACAACGGGATTCTGGACCTGAGCCGGGCTTACCGCTTGCGGCGGGGAACCGGCTGGCTGATCCCCCCCGGCGTGCTGCACGCCCCAGGGTCGCTGTGCACCTACGAACCCCAATGGGGCAGCGACGTGTTCGGCATGTTTCAGTCGCTGGTCGAAGGCCGCGAAGTCCCCTGGTCACTGCTGGTCAAGGACGTGCCCCCCGACAAGCACCACGATCTGGACTACATCATCGGGCAGCTGGACTGGGAAAAGAACGTCGACACGCATTTCAAGGATTCCCATTACGTCGAGCCGATCCAGGACGAGAGCCGTTCGGGTGACGGCTATACCGATCTGTGGATTACCTACGGCACCATCGACGGCCAGCAGCTGTTTTCCGCCAAGGAGTTGACGGTCCAGCCGGGTGCCAGATGCACCCTGCAAGACCCCGGCGCCAGCGGCTGGATCACCGTGCAAGGCCGCGGGCGGATGGGCAAGCTGACCCTGCAGACCCCAGCCATGATTCATTTCGGCCAGGAGACCGAAGACGAAGTCTTCATCAGCCACCAGGCGGCCGCCCAGGGGGTCGAGATCGAGAACACGGGCAGCGAGCCGCTGGTTGGGCTGCGCTACTTCGGTCCCGACGCGCACGACAACCTGCCCCAGGTCGGGGATCACCGCCGCTAGGGGACCTGTTTCGCGGAGCAACGAAAGGAAATTGATGATGGCGCATACCTATCCCAAGCTGCACAACGCCATGTGGCCTGGTTTGGTCGGCAAGGGAGACGAGGAAGGCCAGGAGCCGCCGATCAGCCTCCAGCGGATGCTGGACTTGACGGCCGCGGCCGAAGTCGACGGAACCCGCTTTGAGGGCATCGACTATTTTCTGTTCCTGCCCCACACCAACCCCGAGGCCAGCGATGACGAACTGCGGAAGATCGCGGATTTGATCGCCAGCCAGGGCTTCGCCGTAGGGTCGCTGGTCGCCCCGGTCTGGCCTGGCACCGTCGGTGATTCGGCCATGGGGGACGAGACGGCTCGCGAAAAATTCTTGTCGGCCGTGAAGATGGCCTGTCGCATCGCAAAAGTCTTCAACGAACACGGCGTTCGTCGCTATGGCGTGATCCGGATTGATTCGGCCGAGTTTGGGATCGAAAAATGGCGGGAGGACCCGCAGGCGAACACCCGGCGGATTGCCGAGACCTTTCGCGAGGCGGCCCGCATCGCGGCCGCCCACGGGGAACGGCTGGCCGCCGAAGGGGAAATCTGCTGGGCCGGGATGCACAGCTGGCGGGACATGCTGGATCTTTTGGAAGAAGTCGGCATGCCGGAAACGGTCGGGTTTCAGGCCGATCTGGCCCACACCTACCTCTACCTGCTGGGCTACAACGCCCCCGAACACGCTCTGCTGCAGGAGAACTACAGCGAGGAGGAATTTTACGCAGCCTACCAGCAGATGACCGACAAACTGCGGCCGTGGACGATCGATTTCCACGTGGCCCAGAACGACGGCCAGGTGCACGGGGCCGGGTCGCACGACAAGACCGGCAAACACTGCCCCGCCGATGACCCCCAGGGCAAGCTGGACATCGTCCGCTGTGCCAGTTACTGGCTGGAAGGAGCCGCGGACCGCGGCCTGCAGCACATCTGCTGGGACGGCTGCATGTTCCCCAACGCCCTCTTGGAAACCCCCAGTACCTGGAACACGGTGCTGGATACCATGATCCAGGTCCGCAACGCGCACGGTTGGGATCCGCAATGAGCCAGCCAGCCGTCCCCACGAGGGCGAACGGCCAAATCGGGAAATGCCAGTTGAAAGCGAATTGAGGTAGTAAAACCATGTCCGCAAAACGGCTGAACATCGGCGTGATCGGTTGTGGCTTTATGGGCCGAGCCCATTCGAATGCGTACAACCGGGTCAGAAATTTTTTCGATCTGCCCTACCAGCCGGTGCTGCGAGCGGCTTGTGCTCGGAGCGAAGCGGAGCTGCAGGCGTTTGCCGACACGTGGGGTTACGAGTCCGTGGAAACCGATTGGCGAAAACTGGTCGCTCGGGATGACATCGATGCGGTCGATATCTGCGTGCCCAATAATTTGCACTGCCAGATCGCTCAGGCCGCCGCGGAACAGGGCAAGATGATCCTCTGCGAAAAGCCGCTGGCCATGAACGCCGAGGAAGGGGAGGCGATGTGCCAGGCGGTGGAAAAGGCCGGGGTGGCCAATACCGTGTGGTACAACTATCGCCGCGTCCCCGCAGTGACGCTGGCCAAACGCCTCCTGGAGGAGGGCCGCTTGGGGAAAATCTTCCACTACCGCGCCAATTTCCTGCAGGACTGGACCATCGCCGAAGACCTGCCCCAAGGGGGCACCGCCCTCTGGCGGCTCGACGCCGCCGCCGCCGGCAGCGGCGTCACCGGCGACCTGCTGGCCCATTGCATCGATACGGCCGTGTGGCTGAATGGGTCGATCCAGGACGTGAATGCCATGACCGAGACCTTTGTCAAGCAGCGCCAGCACGCGTTGACCGGGAAGGTCGAACCGGTAGGCATCGACGATGCGTGCGCCTTCCTCTGCCACTTTGCCAACGGTTCCCTGGGCCTCTTCGAATCGACCCGCTATGCAAGGGGCCACAAGGCGCTCTACACGTTCGAAATCAATGGCGAACACGCGTCGATCAAGTGGGACCTGCACGATTTGCATCGACTGGAGTGGTTCGACCATCGCGACGAAGGAAGACTGCGCGGGTGGCGGTCGATTCACGTCACCGACCACGGCGGTGACCACCCCTACATGGACCACTGGTGGGTGCCCGGCCTCCAGATCGGCTACGAACACAGCTTCGTGCATCACGTCGCCGATTTCTTGCTCAGCCTCGACAGCGACCAGCCCTGCCACCCCACCTTCCGCGACGCGCTGGAGACCCAAAAAGTCTGCGACGCGGTGCTCAACAGCGCCCAACACCGCAGCTGGCAGGTCGTCGGCTAGTCCCCACGCCGTCGCTGCGGGTTGCGGGTTGCGGGTTGCGGGATGCGGGATGCGGGATGTGGGTTGCGGGATGCGGGGTGTGGGTTGTGGGTTGCGGGGTGTGGGTTGCGGGATGCGGGATAGGGGATACGGGATGCGAGTTACGGGATTCGCGATCGGAAACCGCTCGCGGTAGAGGGCCGGTCAGGCTGGGGTGTTCGCCCCAAAGGGGCGAGACCCGATAGCCCAGGCCGGAGGCCTGGGTGGGCCATGAGAAAAAAATCCCAGCCCCAAAGGGGCGTGACCCGTTGGTTTTCCTCCAGGGCTGCGCCCTGGCCTGTCTTGTCACGGCCCATGGGGCCCGTGTTGTGGGATACGGGTTGCGGGAAAACCTCCTGTTCGTGATCGTATTCCTACTCGTACTCGTACTCGTACTCGCAATCGCAATCGTAATCCCAGAACCGCTCCGCCATGGCCAGTCCGTTTCGATGACGATGACGAGCACCGCTGCGCTGAGCACGAGCAGGAGAATTTTTAAGGGCCCGACGGTGGTCGTCTTCCGTGCAACTCAACCGCGGAGCGGTTGCAGCGATTAGCCCAAAGGTAAGCGCAGCGCCACCTCCGGAAGTCTACCAAAGGACAGGCATTATCGGCCTCTTCGGTCGATTGATGATTGACGAGTGTTGATTTTTGAGGTGCCGAATCAGGCGGCGCGGCGTTTCCACTTCGCAAATCAACAATCATCAATCATCAATCAGAATTCGGCAGGCAGGCGGGGATAACGGGCTTTTCCGCCGGGGGACTTGTGTCGATTGACGCCGCCGGTGGCCGCCACCCAACTGAGCATGGGGACGGCTTCCCGTCATGCGGGGAGGGGACCCTGGTTCCGCGGGGTGACCCGCCGCGGGGCCGTCTGCCCCGCCATCAGGCCCGGGGGTGCTGGCTGGGAGGGCCTGCCAGCAATGCCGGCACGCGATTGCCGTTGCCGTCGCGGGGCGCTTGCCGATAAAGTCCCTCCGCCTGCCGCCGGCACCCTCGGCGTCCCTCTGGTTGCTCGGATCTGGTCCTCCTCCCGCGATGCTTGCCAAATTCCCCCACATCTCGCCGCTGGCCAAGCTGCTTGTCTGGCTGGGCCTGGTGGCCGTGCTGGCCGCACTCGTCCAGGCGGTGGCCTGGTTGGCGGGTACGGATTTTCACATTCTGGCCAGCGGCAAAGGTGGCCGGGGGGTGCTGTTGGCGCTGGCCCTCTCCAGCTTGCTGGCCATGATCGCCCTGGATCGCCGGCCCATCTCGGATTTTGGCCTGTTTGTGGGACCGCGGTGGAAGAAACTGTGGCTGGGGGGCCTGGTCATCGGGGCCACGACCTATCTGGTTTACGCAGGTTTCGCGCTGGCCCTGGGGGGCTACGAGGTCAGCTTCGAGCGGATCACGGCGGCCCGGGCAGGCAAGGGGGTCCTGGCCGGGATGACCGCCATGCCGCTGGCCCTGGTCCAGCAGATTCTCTTCAGCGGGTATTTGCTGGGCATGTTGCGACAGCGTTACAGCCGTCTGGCGGCGGTTGTGATCCCGGCCTTCCTGTTTGCCGTGATGGGGCGTTTGCACAATCCGCTGGCGGTGTTGGAACCGAGCGGTCAACCGCTGATCATCGGCCTGTTTCTGGTGGCCACCTTGTTGGGCACCTTGCGGTTGTTGACCGGCAGTATTCTCTTGCCGGCCGGGTTGCTGGCCGGCTGGATGTTTGTCCGCCGCGTGCTGGCCAAGACGGCCCTGGTGGTGCCCGCGTCCGAATCGGTCTGGACGCCGTGGCTGGTGCCCCGCGGCGATACCCGTCAGGGTCCGCTGATGTGGCTGTTGTTGAGCGCGGCCATTGCCGGATGTTGGTGGGCCTTGCGGCGGCGGGGCGAAGCGGTCTTGCCGGCTGAGACGACGGGGATTGACGCCGATTTCAAACGCGTGTTTCCCCTCTTTCACGGCAGCGTGCTGGCGCCGCTGGATGTCTGGATCGAGCGGTTGGTGGCGGCTCGTTTCCGCATCGGCTGGGTCTATCTGCCGCGGTTGATCGTGGCCCTCGTGCTGTCGGCGGCCAACACCCTCCTGTCGCTGCCCGAACGACTGTTGTTGCCCTGGCTGTTGCGGCGGCGGACCGTCCCGGACCCGGTGTTCATTGTGGGTCTTCAGCGGACCGGCACCACGCATTTACACAACCTCATGGCGCTCGATCCCCAGTTCTGTACCACGCGGGCCTACCACATTTTCAACCCGGTCGGTTTTCTCTTTTCGGGCTGGCTGCTGGCGCCCCTGTTGCAGGCCTTCCTCCCCTGGAAGCGCCCCATGGATGCGGTGCGGTTTCACCTGTTTGCGCCCAACGAGGAGGAGTTTGTCCTGGCGGGGACCTGCGGGATTTCCCCCTACTGGGGGATGACGTTTCCCCGGCAATGGCCCGCTTACGACCGGCTGACCTACATCGACCAGCTGCCCGCCGCTGACCAGCAACGCTGGAAACGGCACTATCTCTTGTTCTTGAAAAAGCTGACCTGCTTTTCCGGCAAGCGGCCTTTGTTGAAGAGCCCCAACAACACGGGCCGGGTGGCCGTCCTGCGGGGCATGTTTCCCCAAGCCAGGTTTGTCCATTTGCATCGCGATCCGGAGGTGGTCTACCTCTCGAACGTGCGTCTGGCTCGGGAAGCGCATGTGATCAACCAGCTGCAGGATCCCCAGCCGGATACCTCGTACCCCGCTCGGTTTCTGGAAAACTACGCCGCCATGGAAACGGCCTTTTACCGGGAGGCGGATCCGCTGCCCCCCGGCTGCGTGGTCGAGGTCGGTTTTGAGCAGCTGGAGAAATCGCCGGTTGCGGTACTGCGGCGGGTGTACGACGAATTGGGCTTGGAGTGGACCGGGGCGTAGCAGCGACGGTTGGAAAGTTATCTGGCCGGGCTGGCGGGTTATCAGAAGACGCGGCACAAAACGCTGAGCGAATTCGAGCGTGGGCAGATCCGCGCCACGATGTTGACCTTCCTCCACCGCTGGGGTTATGAGCCCGCAGCGGCAGATCGGCATAAAGCGGCCTAGGCATGCAGGCATACCTCCTGAAGACCGACACGGTGATCTCGCCGTTCCTGCGGCCAGCCCCTCAGATGCGGGTCCACAATCTGCCCCTGGGCAGCTGGCTGGAGACGTCGCTGCGGGATCTGGGCTGTGAGGTGGCTTGGATCGACTCCCCCGCAGAGGTCCGCAGGTTGCCCGCGTTGGTGGTTAGCGACAACTTGTTCGCCACTTTCCCGGCGCTGAAAGCCTTTCTGCAGCAGGCGCGGCGGGCAGGAGGCAATCACCGCGCCGCCTTGCTCAGCTCGCCCTTGACCGAAAAGATGGTACCCGCCCTGCAAGGGCCGCTGCTGACCGATTCGGCCGGCCGGCAGGTCCGCGCCTACGACGCCTATTACCTGGACCACATCGATCCCAGCCGGGGGTGGGACCAGCAAGCCCGCCTGCTGTCCATCCCCCACCGCGTGCGGCTGCGGCGTCTGCGTACCAATCGCCAGTTTGAGGCCAGCCGGCGTTTTGTGGTGCCCCTCTCGACCGTCTACCTGGCACCGGTCCGGCATTGGGCAACCCTGCTGGCCGCCAACCTGCTGGGCATGAACGGCTTCTTTCTCCGCCTGGCTCAGCGGCACTGGCCCCGCGTGGCCCTCTTGCCGCTGCTGGCCGCCGGCCGCTCGGGCAGTTTGTTTCCGGGGGTGTGGCGAGCGAAGACGTATTTGGCGGGCAGCAGGTGCAGCGTGGCGGCCACGGCTCACGTAGAAGCCAGCACGCTGGGCCGCCGCGTGCGGATCGAACCCCAGGCCGTCGTCCGTAACAGCGTGTTGGATGATTTTGTCGAAGTCCGCGCCGGGGCGGTCGTCGATGGGTGCGTCCTGGGGCCAGGGGTGATCGTCGAGACGGGGAGCCATTTGCGGGGATGCGTGGCCGAGGAGGCGGCCTGTATTGGCGCTCGGTTCGTACAGCTCTCCGTGTTCGGCCGCGAATGCGTGGTCTGTCCCGAATCCGGGATCGCGGATTTTGTGATGCGGGGCAGCGTGAAGGTCAACCTGGATGGTCGTAAAATCCCCAGCGGCTCGCGCTATCTCGGCGGCTGCCTGGGCGATCACGCCTTCCTGGGTCCCACCATCGCGCTGCCGGGAGGCATGGAAATTCCCAATGGCTGCCAGCTGATCCCCCATCCGCGGAGCATGGTGGGGGACCTCCAGTCCCCCTTGCCTCCCACCATCCTGCGACTGGATCGGGGTCGTCGACGGGCTGCCTGAACGAGCGTGGCCAGGCGTTTGGTGGCAGTTGCCCCGCATGATGCTTGACAGCGTCGCGGAGGGCCTGCCAAGCTGCAAGTTTGCTGGGCAGCTTCCCTTTGCTGAGCAGCTTCCTTTTGCTGAGCAGCTTCCTTTTGCTGAGCAGCTCGCCAGTCGCCCGCGCCATGAACTACCTCGCTCACGCTCGTCAACACCTCAACCACCCCTACGTGGTCGCCGGCACGGCGCTTCCCGACTGGCTGAACGTCTGCGATCGCCGGCTGCGGGTCCGCCGTCGGCATGCCGAGCCTTTTTTGTCGCATCCGGACGAATCCCTGGCCGCGATCGCGCGGGGAGTCCGGCAACATCATGACGACGATGCCTGGTTTCACCAGACCCCAGCGTTCGCTCAGCTGTCGCTGGAAATGACCGTCCGCGTCCGCGAGGCGCTGGCCGGCGACGAGGGGATGCGGGTCTACTTTTTGGGGCATATTTTGGTCGAGCTGCTGCTGGACGCGGCCCTGGCCGCGGCCGATCCGCAACTGCTGGATCGCTATTACCAGGCGCTCTCCACCGTCGATCCCGCTCGAGTCGCGGGGGCGGTCCGCCAGATGAGCGGTCGCCCGGCGCCGCCCCTGGCCGCCTGGATCCCGCGGTTTATCGCCGAACGCTTCTTGTGGGACTACGCCGACGATGACAAACTGTTGTGGAGGTTGAATCAGGTCATGCGGCGGGTGGGCTTGGCGCCCCTTCCCGCCCGCTTGACGCAGATCTTTCCCGCAGCGCGACGACAAGTTGCCCAGCAAACCATTCCGCTGCTGACGCCAGCTGAACAAGGCACCGCGTCGGCAGCGGAAGCCAAATGACCAAGGTAAACTGCCATGAAGTACGGCATGAATTTGTTGTTGTGGACCGGTGAACTGAACGAGGACTTGATCCCGGTGCTGGAGTCCCTCAGGGAACTCGGTTACGACGGTGTGGAACTGCCCCTGTTCAACTACGAGCTGGATTATGCCGGCTGGAGCCAGCGGCTGGATGACCTGGGCTTGGCGCGGACGGCCGTGACGGTGCGGGGCGCCGAGGATAATCCCATCAGCCCGGATGCCGGAGTGCGAG
>CAYFZZ010000193.1:0-11560 GCA_964347545.1 uncultured Planctomycetaceae bacterium
TTGGCCGAGCAATTGGGGACAATTGCTCTACAATCTTTGCTCTACAATCTTTGCTCTACAATCTTTGCTCTACAATCTTTGCTCTACAATCTTTGCTCTACAATCTACGGGCTTTGCTCGGCAACGTTTCTACGTGCCGCTCACGCCTGGCTGGCCACAGCGGCCAGTTCGGCGGGCTGTTGGCGACGTTCGGCCAGAGACGTATCCAACGAGAGGGTCAGGCTGACGCCCCACCGGCCTTGGGCGTCGCCTTGGATCCGCCAGTGGGGCATGACGACCACGGACTGATGGACGGCCTCGAAGCCTCCTTCGGACTGACTGACCGAGTGGATGGGGAAGGTCCACACGTCGGTGGGCCGGTTGCAGGAGAGGCCGATGTCGACGCCCAGCCACTCGTCGATCAGGCCCACGCCGGGGACGGAGCGGAGGTCGAGCCATGCGCCCAGCTGGCCCAGGACGTGGCGATCGGCATCGTAGTAATAGCGATCGTCGGTCCCGTCGGGCAGTCCGGCGAAGTTGAATTCGATGGCAAAGTGGAGGGGTCGGTCGGGGGGCAGCCCTTCGAGGTGGTAGGTGATTTCCAGGGCAGACGCTCCGGGGGCCAGCGAGATGGACTTGGCCAGGGTCAGTTCGTATCCACCCGCCACGCCTTGGCGCACCAGGTTCACGGTTGCTCCGTCGCGGGTTTCGGTCACTTCCGCTCGATACCGTCCGTCGACGAAGTCGCCTTCTTCGGTCGCCGTGCCGCTGGCGACGGCGTCCAGGGTGGTGTGGGCGTCAAAGAAGTGGTCCTGGAGGGCTTTGCGGAGGTAGCGGTCGTGCTGGACCATGTTCTCCAGGCCTTCCTGTTTAAAGACGACGCGGTCATGGATGCTGGCCACGTCCCCTTGGCTGTGCCCGGCCCCGCGGAGGACTTTTTCGTGATAGGCTTCGGGCCGGCGGGCGAGGGTGGCCAGGAGGTTGTGGCTGATCGCGCGGACATCCAGTTCGTACAGCTGTCCGCCGGTGGCCGGTTGGAAGAAGGCGGCCAGGCGGTCGGTTGCCACGGCGACTTCGGGGTTGCCGTCGAAATTAAAATCGCGGGTCTGCACATCCAGCCAGGGTCCGGCGGGGCGTCCGGCGGCGCGGTGCAGCAGATTGTCGGCCAGGATCAGGTGGCGATAGACGGCATTCCGCAGGTGGGGCAGGTAGACCCCTCCGAAGGCACCGTGCCAGTAGCTGCAATTGCATTGAGCTCGATAAAGTTCGGTCCGCGCTTCGCGGACCAGTTCCGCGGTCGCCGGATCGGTTTCCCCCGCGGCGACCAGTTCCTGCAGTTGCTGGCTGACCAGCATCATGCGGGCGTACATTTCGTTGGTTTCCGGATAGCGGATTTTGAAGTTCCGCCAGTTGCCGCCGCGGACGAAGGGAGCGGCCTGTTCCCAGAGGGCGGCGTTTTGCAGAGCGTGTTTGGCGTGGTCGAATTCGACCTGCCGGGCGGCGGGCAGGGCCCATTCGGTCATTTCGCGGTAGCTGCCTTCGGGCAGGTAGATCTTGCCCAGCGGGTCGACGTCGCGCAACACTTCGCTGGGCGTTGCCGTCTCGATCCAATCCCGATGCTGGCTCAACAAATCAAAAAACCGCCGCAGCCATCCGTCCTGGTAGACGTGCCGGTAGGTTTCCGGCCAGGACCCGAATTTTTCCCCGTCGTCGCCGAAGACCAGCACGGCGTCGGTCTGCCGATCGGCCACCTGGCGGAGGTAATCGATGGTCGCTTCGGGAGGCTGGAACGGGATCAGGTACCGCAACTGTTCGCTGCCGGGGAACACCCGCAGCATTTCGCCCTGGTCCTCGGTGACGTAGTAGCCGTACAGTTGTTCTTCGGTGAAGCCGGCATTCTTGAAGTGGAAGTCGTCCAGCAGCGTGTAGCCGATCCCGGCGGCGGCGATGTCGACGGTCAGGGACTGTTCCCACACGCGTTCGGGGATCCACATGCCTTGCACGCGAGCGGCCAGCCGGCGTTCCAGCCAGGCGGTGTACGATTCGATCTGGCCGCGGCGGTCGCGGGGCGGAATGCTGGTCAAGATCGGCTCGTAAAACGCGCCCCCCACAATCTCCACGCGGCCGGCCTGCACCAGCTGGCCCAAGCGTTGTAGATACTCAGGATGGCGCTGGTCCAACCATTCCATCAGCGGACCGCTGGTGTGCAGCCCGATCCGCAGGTCCGCGTAAGGTTCAAAGACCTCCAGAAACGGCAGATAGCTCTCCTGATAAGCCTGCTCGAAGACGTGATCAAAGTTGCCAATCGGCTGGTGGTTGTGCAACAAAAGGACGAATCGTATGGGTTGTGTCATGGGATTGGGGTTGCCGCCGGCAGGAGGCAAATCGTGCGTGAGGTTGCGGAAGACGGGTTCTAAATCACCTGGCTTATCTAATCGGACAAGTTTCTCGGTGTCTTCGGCAAAGTTTCACAAAAGCGCGTCAAACTTTAGCTGTTGGGCTGCCTTTTCCGGCGCGATCGGATTAATCCCACATCCGGTCGCCCACTCGAAGCCCGCCAGGGTCGTTATCCGCGGAAAAACTACTACCCGCCAGTGATAACTGTGAATCGAGCGCTCGTCAAAGGGGGCCGAGTGCACGAGGTAGTTGTAGGCCGGTTCCTGCAGGACATGGTCCATGCGGTCCAGCACTCCTCGCAGGATCCTGGCCAGCTGTGTGGCTTGATCGTCGGACATTTCGTCAAAGGCGGCGCCATGTTCTCGCGGGACGATCCACGTTTCGTAAGGGCTGAACGAAGCGTAGGGACAGAAGGCGACAAACTGCGGAGCGGAGGCGACCATCCGCTGGCGGCGGTGATCTTCCTGTTGGATCAGATGGCAGAAGACGCATTGGCGATGCGCCTGGTAAAAAGCTTCCGCGCCGCTCAGCTCCTGTTGCACCTGCGGGGGCACCCAGGGCATGGCGACCAGCTGGCTGTGCAGGTGTTCGATGGTCGCCCCGGCCCGCGGCCCCACGTTCTTGAAGATCAAGCCGTAGGCCAGCCCGGGCAGCTGCCGCGCGGCGCGGAGGCGGTGGCGATACGCCAGGATCACCTGCTGGAATTCCTCGCTGGTCAGCTGGGTGGTTCGCGTGGCGTGCCGGGGCGATTCGATGATCACCTCGTGAACCCCGCAGGCGGGCTGGCTGGCTGCCAGCGGCGGCGCGTCATCCGGTTGGCCGATCGGCGGGTCATCCGGTTGGCCGATCCGCGGGTCGCTAGTCGGCTGCCCTTCCCCGCTGCCGGCTGCGGGTTGCAGGACGGGGTATTTGTTGGGCACGACCCGCACCTGCCAGTCGGGTCCGGCGGGGGGCGAGCCGGGGGGTCGCAACGCCAGGACTTCCTCGGGCGTCGCTGCTTCGTGCCCGGCGCAAAACGGACAGGGCCGCCGCGTGCGGGTACTTTGGACCGCGGCAAAATCTTGAGGTCGATTGGCCCGCTCGGCGGCGATAATCACCCAGCGGTTGGTGAGCGGATCGTGGCGGAGGTCGGGCATCCCGGTTATTGTTTGGGAGCCGCTCGGCCGGAGTCAACGGGAGAATCGGCCGGACCTGTAGCGGCCCGGGCAGGCTGCGTTGTCCTGGACCTGCCCCGACGCTAGACTTTCAGCTTGATCTCTCTCGGACCGGGGCCCGTCGGTCGTACCTGCCCACCCGCGGCTGGCCCGGACCGCGGGGCACCCCACCTTCTTCGGCGATCCATGGCTATCCATCACCACACGTTCGCCAACGGGTTGACCCTGGTTGCTGAGCCGATGATGTGGCTGGAGTCGGTGGCGTTCACGTTTCTGGTGCCGGTGGGGGCGGTGTACGATACGGCCCAGCGGGGGGGGTTGAGCAACCTGACCTGCGAGCTGGCTTTGCGGGGCTGTGGGGGTCGGGACAGCCGCCAGTTTGTCGAGGCTTTGGAAGAGCTGGGGGTGGAGGGGGCCGAGTCGGTGGGGGTGTCGCACACCAGTTTCCGGGCCGCGACGCTGGCGGGGAACCTGATCCCGGCTTTGGCCTTGTACGCCGACCTCCTCCGTGACGCTCGGCTGCCCCCGGAGGAGTTCGAGCAGGGTCGGCACGTGGCGATCCAGGAGTTGCGGGGAGTGGAGGACGAGCCGGCGTTGAAGGTGATGATGGAATTGCGTCGCAGCCACTATCCCGATCCCTGGGGCCGGCCGCACCAGGGCGACCTGGCGGGCTTGCAGGCGATGACGATCGACGATGTCCGCCATCAGTACGCTCGCGGCTACCGGCCCAACGGCACGATCCTGGGCGTGGCTAGCCACTTTGACTGGGACACGGTGCGGCAGATTGTGGAAGAATTGTTTGGGGACTGGTCGGCGGCGGGGCCTGCGGAACCGGAGACGGGCCCTTTGCAGCAGGGGCACAAGCATCTGGAGCACGCCTCGCACCAGACGCAGATCGGGATTGCCTTTCCCAGCGTGCCTTACCGCCATCCCGATTACTTTCAAGCGTGGGGGGCGGTGGGGGTGTTGAGCAGCGGGTCGAGTGCTCGGTTATTCAGCGAGGTTCGCGAAAAGCGGGGTTTGTGTTATGCGGTCAGCGCCTCCTTGCGGTCCTTGAAATGCCGCGGCAGCGTCTTTGGCTATGCCGGCACGACCACCGAACGAGCTCAGCAGACCCTGGACGTGATGCTGGAAGTGATCCAGCAGCTGGGGGACGGGATTGAGGCGGTCGAGCTGGATCGGCTGAAGGCCCGCATGAAGAGTTCCCTGATCATGGCTCAGGAGTCCAGCGCCGCTCGCAGCGGCGCGATCGCTCGCGACTGGTACTACCTGGAACACGCTCGGACCCTGGACGAGATCGGTCGCCTGGTCGACGCCCTCACGCCGGCCAGCATCAACGCTTACCTGGCCGCCAACCGTCCGACCGACTTTACGGTGGTCACCCTGGGCCCTCATTCTTTGGAGATGCCACGTGGAATTTCGTGAACACCAGCTGGCCAACGGCTTGCAGGTCGTGGCGGAATGCAACCCGCAGGCGCACACCGCGGCGGTCTGTTTCATGGTCCGCGCCGGGTCGCGGGACGAAGGGCCGGAGGTGGCGGGGGTGAGCCATTTTCTTGAGCACATGGTCTTCAAGGGGACGCCCACGTTGACGGCCGAAGAAGTGAACCGGCGGTTCGACGAGCTGGGGGCCGAGCACAATGCCTGGACGACCAAGGAGAACACCGTCTATTACGCGGTGATGTTGCCGGAGTACCAGCGGGAGATTGTCGAGCTGTGGGCGGACGTGTTGCGGCCCTCCCTGCGCGAGGAAGATTTCGACACCGAGAAACAGGTGATCCTGGAAGAAATCCGCATGTACGAGGACCAGCCCCCGTTTTGTGCGGACGAGAAGTGCGAGAAGAATTTCTTTGGGGACCATCCGCTGGGCAACAGCGTGCTGGGGTCGATCGACAGCATTCGCGACCTGCGGGTGGACGCCATGCGCGACTACTTTCGCACCCATTACAGCCCCCGCAACATTATCGTGGCGGCCGCGGGCAAGATCGATTTTGACCAGCTGGTCCAGACGGTCCAGCGTCGGTGCGGGGGTTGGGAGTCGTTTGAGGTCCAGCGCGAGTTGACGCCCCCCTGCCCGCGGGCGGGTTTCGAGGTGGTGCACAAGGCCACCGCCGCTCAACAGTACGTGATGGGCCTCTCCCCCGCTCCCGCGGCCACCGACACCCGCCGCTTTGCCGCCGACATGCTGGCCACGCTGGTCGGCGACAGCAGCGGCAGCCGGCTGTATTGGGAACTGCTGCACCCGGGGCACGTGGAACAGGCCAGCCTGCACTACTACGAATACGACGGGGCCGGGGTGCTGGCCAGCTGGTTGTGTTGCGAACCGCAGGAAGCGGCCGCCAACCTGCGGCGGATGGAGGACGTTTTTCGCCAAGCCGAACGGGAGGGATTTTCGGCCGCCGAGCTGGCCCGAGCCAAGACGAAATGCAACGCTCGGCTGGTGCTGGCCAGCGAGCGGCCTTTGAGCCGCATGACCAGCGTGGGGATGAACTGGCTGCGGCGGCAGGAATACCGCAGCGTCCAGCAGGAAATGGAAGTCTACGAGGCGATCACCCTGGACGACGTGGCCCAGGTGCTGGCCGCCTTTCCGCTGACCCACCACAACACCATCGCCATCGGCCCCCTGGCTGAACTGGCCCCGCCCGCTTAGGGGTTGGTTCAACCTTGGTTGGCGCAAAGGGGGTTTGTGAAAAGGGGTCAGTACCTTTTGCCGGAATTCCGGCGCGCCGGGAGAGGGTGCTTCATACAAAAGGTACCTGGCCCCTTGTCGCCAAGTCAGAGTGTTCGGTTAAGAGTGTTCGGTTAAGAGTGGGCGGTTAAGAGTGGGCGGTTAAGAGTGGGGTGGGGGTTAAGCGTACTTTTCATCGCAGTCTTAACCGCCACTCTTAACCGGATATCCTTAACCGACCTGCTTAACCGCTCTTCACAAGCCAAACCATCTTACTGCCCAAAAAACTCGACCGATTTCTGGCACACATCGCGCTAAAGTCCCGTCTTGCAGGGACCATTCCCTGTCCCGGGTCAGGCGGTTCTTACCGATAGAGTCCTCTGAAGACCTAAAATTGAAATCGCGACAACCCCCGAGCCCCTGATGTTCGCCACCGTCCCCGTTCGTCTCCTGGCCGACCTGGTGCTGGTCGTCCACTTCGCCTACGCCCTCTTCGTGGGGGGCGGGTTGTTGCTGATCCTGGTGGGCTGGCTGGCCGGCTGGCGCTGGATCGGCAACGGCTGGTTTCGCGGTCTGCATCTCCTGGCCGTGGTGGTGGTGGTTTTGCAAGCCTGGGCGGGCCAGGTCTGCCCGCTGACGTCGCTGGAACAGACCTTGCGGCGGGAGGCGGGCCAGGCCACCTACCCCGGCTCGTTCATCGCCCACTGGGTGCAACAGCTGCTGTTCGTCGCGGCCCCGCCGTGGGTCTTTATCCTGGCCTACACCGCGGGCGGGGCGATCGTGGTGGCCAGCCTCTGGTGGGCTCCCCCCCGCTGGCCGTGGCGGCGGACGAGCGGCGGTGAGCGGCGGTGAAGCGGCGGGTGAGTGGCCGCGGGAGAAGTTTGCTAGCACTGCCCGTGGCGGCGGCGGCAATTTGAACTCGCCTCGCAGCAGCAATTGCACGTACCCTATCGCATCGCTCAGAATTTCCCATCGATGGGCAACCCCCGTCCGTCGCCACCGCATCCCTGACTGGGGTGAAAAGTCGGTTGATGTCCCGAGCCCTCACCAGGCCCTGCCCTGCCCCGGCGGCCCTGCCGCTGGTCCCGCCGCACCGTCCGGCCGCCGCGCCGGCCTGCGGGACGTATTTTGTGGGGCTGGGCGGAGCGGGGATGCGGGCCCTGGCGGCCGTCATGGCGGGCCGCGGCGGAACGGTGTGGGGATCGGAACGATCGGCCGCGGCGCGGCGAGAATTGGCCCAGCTGGGCTGGCACGTTGCCGCCGATGACCGGGTCGCCGACGTGGCTGGCGACGACGGGGCGGTCGACGGCGGCCCGCTCGAACTGCTGGCTCGGTCCCAGCGGTTGGTCTACAGCGACGCGGTACCGTGGGATCATCCCCAGCGGTGCTTGGCGCGGAGCTGGGGAATTCCCGAGATTTCCTATGCCCAGATGTTGGGTCGCTGGATGGCTCAGGGGGAGGGCCTGGCGGTGGCGGGGACGCATGGCAAATCGACGATCACGGCCATGGCCGCTCAGATCCTGACCACGGCGGGCCAGGATCCGTCGTTTGTGTGTGGCGCGGCGCCGGTGGCCGGCAGTCGGACGGGGGGTCGAGCGGGCGGGGGTCGGTTGTTTTTGGCCGAAGCGTGCGAGTACCGCAGAAACTTTCTGCACCTCTGTCCGCAGGCGGCGGTGGTCAGCGGGGTGGAGGCGGATCATTTCGAGACGTACGAGACGCGGGAGGAGTTGGAGCGGGGTTTTGCGGAGTTTGTCGAGCGGATTCCGCCGCGGGGGTGGTTGCTGGTCCACCGCAGCTGTCGCGCCGCAGGCCGCTTGCGGGCGGCCGCCCGTTGCCCGGTCGAGACGTATGGCTTTTCGCCGCGGGCCGACTGGCGGGCGGTGGGGTTGGCGCGACAAGCGGGCCGCTATGCGTTTACGATCAAGCATCGTGGCACGTTGATCGGTCGAGTGCAGTTGCAGGTGGCCGGTCGCCACAATGTGTGGAATGCCTTAGCCGCGGCGGGGCTGTCGTGTTGGGCCGGGGCGTCCGGGGGGGACGTCGTGCGGGGCTTGTCCGCGTTTTCCGGGCTGGACCGCCGCTTGCAGTATCGGGGCGTGGTCCGGGGGGTCCACCTCTGGGACGATTTCGCTCATCACCCCACGGCGGTCGGAGCGGCGTTGCGGACGTTGCGGGAAATCCATCCTGCCGCTGGGCTGTGGTGCGTCTTTCAGCCGCATCAGGCGTTGCGGACCGCTCGCCTGATGGACGAATTTGCGCGGCAGCTGCAAACGGCGGATCGGGTGGCGGTGGCGTCGATTTATCGAGCTCGGGAGGGCCGCTGGCGGCCGGGCGAGCCGCGGGCGGCGGATCTGGCCGCGGCGGTGCGGGCCCGCGGGACGCCGACCCTGCCCGGGCATGCCCTCTCCCAGATTCGCCGGCAGCTGACCTGTTGTCCGGGCGACGTGCTGGTTACATTGGGGGCCGGTGACATTGCGAAGTGGAATCATGGCTTTCCAAACCGATTTTGAAGATATCGTCCAGTGCGACGTGCCGATGGCCGAGCACACCTGGTTGAAGCTGGGTGGGGCGGCCGAGTATTTTGCTGAGCCGACTTCGGGGGACCAGTTGGAGGCCCTGGTCCGGCGTTGCCGCGCCGACGATGTGCCCGTGCGGCTGTTGGGAGGCGGCTCGAACGTGCTGGTCCGCGACGACCGGCTGCCCGGGATGGTCATCCGGCTGGCCGGCCCCGACTTCCAGCAGATCGCCACGCAGGGTCGGCGGGTGGTGGCCGGCGGGGGGGCCAAACTGGGACACGTCATCTCCCACGCCGTCCGCGACGGGCTGGGCGGCATGGAGGCCCTGGTGGGCATCCCCGGCACGATCGGCGGCGCCTTGCATGGGAACGCCGGAGGGCACGGGGGGGACATCGGCCAGTGGACCTGCCAGGCAACGGTGATGACCCGCAGCGGCGAGATCCACCAGCGGCAACGCGAAGATCTGGCCTTTGGCTACCGCGAGAGCAGCCTGGACGAGCTGGTGATTCTGGAGGCTCAGTTCGAACTGGAAGAAGCCGATCCCGAGGAACTGACCAAACGGATGCAGAAGCAATGGATTGTGAAAAAGGCCAGCCAGCCGCTGGCTCATCAAAGCGCCGGCTGCATTTTCAAGAACCCGCGGGGGATGAGCGCCGCGATGCTGATTGAACAGGCGGGGCTGAAGGGGACCCGCGTGGGGCAGGTGGTCGTCAGCGACCGGCACGCCAATTTCATGATCGCCGAACAAGGTGCCACGGCCGCGGATGTGTTGAAGTTGATCGACAAGGTGCGGGCCGCGGTGGCCGAACGCCTGGGAGTGGAACTGGAAACGGAAATCGAAATCTGGTAATCACCCCTGGGTTTTCAAGGAGGATACCCATGTTATTTCACGGAAGTGACAACGCGCCTGCGGACTCGCAGCTGTACGACATCGCCGTCCTGGCCGGGGGGGATTCTGCCGAACGGGAGATCAGCCTGGCCAGTGGCCAGCGGGTGGCCGAGGCCCTCGAGGAGGCGGGTCACCAGGTGGCCCACTTCGACCCGGAAGATGTCGACCTGTTCGGGATCAACTGGAACCAGTTCGACGCCTGCTTCATCGTTTTGCACGGCGGCGCCGGCGAAGATGGGCGGGTGCAACTTCAGCTGGAAGAGCTGGGGGTGCCTTACACGGGCAGCGGCCCGGTCGCTTCGCGGTTGGCACTGAGCAAAACCGCGGCCAAGGACCGCTTGCGACGATGCGGGGTGCTGACCCCGCCCCACGTCAGCTTTCGCAAGAACGGCCGCCCCGCGGAAATTCTGGACCGGGTGCAGGGGCTGGGCTTTCCCCTGATCGTCAAGCCGGACGGGCAAGGGTGCAGCCTGGGGGTGTCCCTGGTGGAGGACGCGGCCGGGCTGGCCGAGGCGGTGCAGCTGGCGGGCGCCTGGGAGTCGTTCTTGTTGGCCGAACGCTGGGTCCGGGGCCGCGAGTTTACCGTGGCGGTCGTGGATCGCCGGCCGCTGCCGGCCCTGGAGATCTTCCATCACAGCCGCACGTTTGGCTACGACGTGAAATTCGGGGCAGCGGCGGTTCGCTATGAGTTTCCCCGCGACGCGGCGGCTCGCACGGCCCAACGGGTCGCGGTCGAGGCCGCGGCGGCCCTCGGCACCCGCGGACTGGCTCGCGTCGACCTGATCCTGGACGAACAACAGCGGGCGTGGGTCCTGGAGGTGAACACCGTGCCCGGCATGACCCGCCACAGCCTCGCTCCGCGAGCCGCGGCCGAAGCCGGGCTGGGCATGCCCCAATTTTGCGATCAACTGGTGCGGCTGTGTCTTCCCCAAGCGGTCCTGGTATGAGCGACCCTCAGCCCGCACGCCGACCACCAGCCCTGGTCCGCAAGGTGGCCGAGGGAGGCGCGCGCCTGGTGGATCACACCCGGGCCCTGGTGCTGGTCCCCCTCCTGGTGGTGGTGGTCCTGGCCGGCGGGTATTGGCTGGCACGGACCGCCGGCCGTGTCGGGCTGGGCAGCGCCGATTACCAGCTGGCACCGGACAGGATCCAGCTCTGCACCAGCTCGCCCTGGGTCGACCCGCAGCGGCTGACGGCCAGCGTGATCCAGGATGCCAGCCTGGACCGGCCGCTGTCGATTCTGGATCCCCAGCTGACCGAACGGATCGCCCTGGCGTTTGCTCAACATCCCTGGGTGGCCGAGGTGGCCCGTGTGGAAAAATTTCATCCGGCGCGGGTCGAAGTGGACCTGGTGTATCGCACCCCGGTGGCCGTGGTCGTGGCCGGCCAGCAGCGCGTGCTGGTGGACCAGGTGGGGGTCCCGTTGCCGGCGACCGATCTGCCGGGCCCGCCGCAGGACGCGTTACCCACCATCCTGGGCATCGACGCTCCCCGTCGGCACGTGTTTGGCTCGGCGGTAGGCGACCCCCAAGTGGCCGGCGCCGCTCAGATCGCCGCCGCTCTGCGGTCCAGCTGGTCCTGGTTGGGCCTGGCCGCCATCGTGCCGGCCGCCACGACCGCCAACGGCGGCCAAGCCTTCGCTTACGAACTGGTGACCCGCCAGGGGACCCGCATCGGCTGGGGCCGCCAGGGTGGGACCCCCCAGGAGGGGGAGGCGACGGCGGAAGAGAAGAGCCGGTGGCTGCAGCGGTATTTCCGGGTCCACGGGACGCTGGAGGGGTTGAGCCACGATGGGCAGGTTGGGGAAAAGGGCCGCCTGGGGTCGCTTCCCCGCGCCGAGCCGCGGCAGTGAACCGGGATAGCAGTGAACCGGGACGGCAGGGAACCGGGACAGGTGGGGCTACTTGGGGGCCCCCACCCGCGAGGCCCGCGTGCGTTCGGCCGGTTGCGGCCGGGC
>CAYFZZ010000194.1:0-3420 GCA_964347545.1 uncultured Planctomycetaceae bacterium
TGGGTGTGGAGGGGGGGTGGGTGTGGAGGGGGCGTGGGTGTGGACGGGGTGGGGGGATTTTATCGCACCGGGAGTGGTGGCGAGGCGTAATGAGGGTAGAGAAGGGTGGGGTGCGTATAGGTTTCAGCTCGACGGTCGGGCTGGCCCACTCTGCCGAAAGTCCGGTAAATCCGGAGGAGGAGTGAGATGGTACGCAGTTTAGTTCCCTGGAGGACACGGCTTCCGAGGCCCCTGCTCCGCATGGAAGAGGAGATGGAGGATCTGTGGGAGCGGCTCCTGGGCAAGGAAGAAGGCTGGCTGCAACCGCTCGAAGGCTTTACTCCTCGGACGAATCTGGTTGAGACGGAGAATGAATTTGAGGTGACCGTTGAGGTGCCCGGCATGAAGTTGGAAGAGATTAATGTCGAGCTGCGTGAGGGTCATCTGTTCATCTCCGGCGAAAAACAAGAGGAGAAAGAGGAGAAGGGCAAGACCTTTCACAGGGTGGAGCGGTACAGCGGCAAGTTCAGCCGGCTTCTGCCGCTGCCAGGTGGCGTGGATGAAGAGAAGATCGAGGCCGAATACCATGACGGCGTGCTGAAGATCAACCTGCCGAAGAGTGAGGAGACGAAGGCCCGTCACATTCAGGTCAAGACCTAGGGTGCCGAGGTGAAGTCGTGCGCGGCCAAGCGATGCAAGGGGATGCTTGGCCGCGGCTTTTTTTGCGCTCGCCATGCCCCGACGCGACATGATCGTGACTCGTGATCGAAGCACGAGTGGACGGTCGCAGACAGCCATCTGGGCTCTGGGCGCAGCCAGCGAGCTTGGCCAGCAGCCGGGGTTCTTCTCACGCGGATTGCCTCGGTGGCAACCGCCAACCGTTCCGGTTCCTTTCGTTGCGACGAAGAATTGGCGTGGCGGGGGAAGAAAATGGCGATCCGGCGGAACGAACCGGGGTTTGGCCAGCCGCGGGTGCGGCTTGCGTGATCCGCGTCCGCGCGGCAGCCTCGGTTACGATTCCTCCGGTTGCTCCTCCGACAAATCGGCTCCGCCGACCGGGCCCACGCGTTCCGTCAGCGGCTGAAGAGATGGCGAACGCGTCATGATCGCTCTGCTAGTGCCCCTAAAGTTTCGCTCGTCGCGCCAGTCAGATTTGCTAGCTTGGCGATTTGTCGCCATGCTTGCTGATCTCTTGCTGATAGCGGCCCCCTGGCGGTCGATGACTCCTGTTACGACCCCGCCCACTGCTGTATTTCGCTGCTCTTCGCATGAACGCCTTTGCTGTCGCTTTCTGCCAACGCATCGCTGGCGCGGTGGTCCTGTTGATGCTGATGGCCCCCTGCGGCTGGTGCCAGCTGGCCGCTACCGACCTTTCGCCGCCTGACAGCGCGCTCCCGCCGTTGGCCGCTACTCCGCTATGGGGATCGGCCTACGGGTCAGCAGAAAGGGTTGGTCAGGACGTCCCGCCCACGCCGGGGTGTCAGGCATGTGGCGTGTTGGACGGCGAATGGTGTTGGCAGGTCTTGCCGGACGGGTTGATTTACCACTCATACCTGGCGGGGATCAAAGAGCCACGGTTTGCGGTGAATTGGTTGGAAGAACGGGGCTTAGGAGACCTGTGGGATGTCAGTCTGGGCGGACGCGTGGGGATTTTGCGTTACGGTGATTGCCGTCTGCGCGGGGTGGAAGGTTGGCAGGTCGACATCGAGGGGGGGGTCATGCCACGGCTGTCGCAAGACGACGATTTGGACCTGCGGTCCAGCGATTACCGGTTCGGGGTGCCGCTGACCTACGGCTGTGGCAACACCCAATACAAGTTCGCCTACTATCATCTCAGCTCGCATGTGGGAGACGAGTTCCTCGAGACCAATCCTGGTTTTGTACGGATCAATTACTCACGCGATGCCTTGGTGTTGGGGATCAGCCATTATCTGCGACCAGCGATCCGGTTGTACGGAGAGGTCGGTTTTGCCTTTCGCAGCGACGGCGGTTCGGAGCCGTGGGAGTTTCAATGCGGGATGGATTACGCACCGGCGGACGAGACGGGGATTCGCGGAGCGCCGTTTGTGGCGCTGAACGCGCATTTGCGCGAAGAGGTCGACTTTGGCGGGGCGGGTGTAGTTCAGGCTGGTTGGGCGTGGCGGGGGAGTGGTACGGGGTCGCTATTTCGGGCCGGACTGCAGTACTACAACGGCAAGAGTTCGCAGTTCCAGTTCTTCAACGAAAGCGAACAGCAGACCGGTTTCGCTCTGTGGTACGACTATTAACGACGGCGGGGCCGGTGGCCCCCTTCTCCTAACTGGTCGACGCGGAACATCCTCGGCCAGGGTGTCAGGTCTCCTCTGGCGGCCGGCGAGGGAGGTTGCCGGTCCACCAGAATTCGGTGCCAGCAGCCAAAGCGATGGCCGACCGGTCACCGCATCCCTTTCAGCGGCCCAGTTCCCCGCGTGCAAAATCGCGGCGGGTCAGGTAGACTTTCTCGCAGGAAGGAAACTTTGTTTCGCGCAAAGGAGATGTCATGACCTGGCTGAAAGTTTGTCTCGTGCCTGCCTCGATGCTGCTGACCACCACCGCCCTGGCCGAATCGGCGGGAAGGGGAAAAGTCACCACGAAGGTGTATTTTGACGTCACGATCGACGGGCGGCCGGCGGGCCGGATTGTGATGGGGCTGTTCGGCGAGGCCGTGCCGAAAACCGTGGAAAACTTTCGAGCGCTCTGCACGGGAGAGAAAGGCCAGGGTCGTGCGGGGAAGGCGCTGCACTACCAGGGCAGCAAGTTTCACCGCGTGATTCCGCAATTCATGCTGCAGGGCGGTGACTTCACGCGGGGGGACGGCACCGGGGGAGAAAGCATTTACGGCCAGCGGTTTAACGACGAAAACTTCAGATATCAGCATGACACGCCGGGCGTGTTAAGCATGGCGAATGCCGGTCCCCATACCAACGGTTCGCAATTCTTTTTGACCACCGTTCCGACACCCTGGCTGGACGGCAAGCACGTGGTGTTTGGACGAGTGCTGGAAGGCATGGACGTGGTCAAGAAGATCGAAGCGCAAGGTTCGCCCACCGGCGCCACACGCTCGTCCATCGTCATCCAAGCTTGCGGCGAATTGAAATAAGCGAGACGTCGCAGAGCGGACTTGCCGTCGACGGTTTCGTGGCCTGATGGCCGATCGTCACCGCCGCTTTACGACTGCCAGCGCTGGTCGAAACGCCAGAGCCCCGCGGCGCGAGCTGCCTCGTGAGCCCGTGGGACCTGGTCGTCGGCCGGCAAACGGTTGATGTCTGCGTATTTGCGGTTGCCGTTTCCCGCCACCTGGCCGACCTCGTAGTCGGGCCGGTATTGGCCCATGATGTTGACGTAGGTGTCCGGCGAGATGTGCTCGGCCAACCAGCCAAAAATGGCGGCCGATTCATCATGCTGACCCGGCATCACCAGATG
>CAYFZZ010000195.1:0-11222 GCA_964347545.1 uncultured Planctomycetaceae bacterium
CCGCCGAAGTGGAACTGGTCGGCGGTGCCCCCTGGCAGGAGGTGGTCCTGGCACCGGGGGACGTGTAAAATGCGGCCGGACAGACGAGGGCCAGCTGGGAGGGGATCAAGCAGGTGAAACTGAGTCCCACAGAACAGCTGAAAACTCTAAAGGGTACCCCGGACCAGGCGCGGAAGGTGGGCCGGGCGTGGCAGGGGCCCCCACCCGAGTTCCGCGACCTGCGGTGGACGCGGCCCGGCGGTTCGCAGCCAGCTGCCGGCGGTGGACGATGACGGCTAACGATTTTTGAGGCCCGCAATCGTCCACCGCTCTCGTCGCTGCCTTCGTTCACCGAACGGAAACACACAGCGTTGAATGCCGCCGTAACCAAATGGTGGACGGGCAGGCGGTTCCGTCCTACAAGAATGCGAGCCACTTAAAGGGCAGTTGTCCCCACAGGTTGGGGAGTTGGTCCCAGGGGAGTCGGGGGGAGCGGAATCGTAGGCGTGCTGCGTGATGGGAGTCCATTCTGCCGGTCGCCGGGGTGGGGTAAAATGATGATCGAGATGCAGGACGAAGCCAGTTACGTCTGCGATGGCTGTGGGGAAGAGATTGTCGTCCCCATTGACCTTTCGGGAGGCAATCGGCAAGAGTACGTCGAGGATTGTCCCGTCTGCTGTCGACCGAATGTGATCCACGTCCAGCTCGAGGCCTGTGGCCGATTGCGGGTCTGGGGCCAGCCGGAGTAGGCGCCAGCGGACCGGCCCGACCCCCGCCATTTCCCCACCTGATCTGGACCTACCCGCCGATGCAGATCCTCTTTCTTCACGGTCTCGGTTCGACGCCTGGGGGGCTGAAGCCTTCCTACCTCCGCGACCATGGCCACTCGGTGCTCAATCCCCACTTGCCTGACAGCGACTTCCCGCAAGCGGTCCAGATCGCTCAGGCCGCCTACGATCAGTACCGGCCCGATGTCGTGGTCGGCTCGTCACGCGGCGGTGCCGTGGCGATGAACATCGACAGCCAACAGACGCCTCTCGTCCTGCTCTGTCCCGCTTGGAAGAGCTGGGGCCGGGCCACGACGGTCAAGCCGCAGACGACGATCCTGCACGCCCCGGCCGACGATGTGGTTCCCTTCGCGGACAGTGAGGAACTGGTGCGTCACAGCGGACTGGCCTCCGAGGCTTTGATTGCCAGCGGGACAGAGCACCGGCTTGCCGATCCCGCATCGCTGGCCACCATTTTGGAGACCTGCCAGAGGGTACACGAGGGTGAGCGATGAAATCCGTTGATCGGTTGGTTGCGGAACATGAGCTGATCCAGCGGGGGCTGGCCGGCTTGGAAAAATTTGTTTCCCGGATCGAGGCGGGGGTGGCCGAGACGTTGGATCAGCGGAAATTTGTAACCGCGGTCCGCGAGTTGATCCCGCCGCTGCTGCTGTTGCTATTGTTGAAAAAATAGAAACCCCGCGGAGACCAGCCATGGCACGCATTTTTTTGGCCGTTGTCGGGATCGCTTACCTCCTGCTGGCCGCTTGGTGCGCCACGTGGCCAGAGAAAACGTCCAAGGCGGTCGGCTTTACGCTGCAGCCAGGACAGGGCCAATCGGAATTCTTCACCGTCTATGGCGGGCTGGAATTGGCCCTGGGAATCATCTTCCTCTGGCCGCTCTATCGCCCCGAACAAACCTCTTTTGCGCTCTTCGTCTGCCTGGTGATCCACGCGGGCCTGGTCCTCTTTCGGACGATGGCCTTTGTGATTTACAGCGGCTTTCCCACCACGACCTACCTCCTGGCCGCCATCGAATGGGTGATTTTTCTGGCCGCAGGGCTGCTCTTTTGGCGCCACGTCTAACCGCTCACGGATGTCCGCGCAAAGTCCCCTCTCCCCCGCAGCGATGCCCCCCTTGGGGTCGGTACTCAAATGGCGTGATCGGCATTGCTGTGGGGGAGAGGGGACTTTGGTGGGCCGAACAAGAATTTGGGACGTTCCCAAAGTGTTACCGGTATCTTTCCCTCTGCTGGCATCCTATAAAGTGTTACGGCAGATCGTGCCTCCCCCGGCAGGGAACCCCCGCCGTGATCCGGATTTGACAGGTGTTTTCCATGCGTTAGGCTAGAGCCAGGCAAGCCACGGCAGGTCGATGCCGCTGGCGATGGCCTGTCGACGCGATTGGTTCGAGATCCGAAAGATGGCTGCTCCTCGAGGACAACTGGACTGGCTGCGTGGCGGCCTGCTGTTGGGAATCGCCTTTCTGTTGGCAGTGGCGCTAATGAAGCCGATCGGGGTCTCGACACAGTTTGTGATCCTGGACGGCATCCTCTGGCGGTTGGGGGATCCCGATCTGGTCCGCGCGGATCCGGAAGCCAAATCCGGCTACGCCAGTTCGAACCCTTATTTGAACTCGAGCGGTGGGAAATATGCCAAGGCGATTGCCCACCCGTGGAATTATTCGTTCGTCTTCGTCATCGCTCTGGCCGTAGGCGCTCTGCTCTCCTCCCGCCTGGGCGGTCCCCGCGTCGATCGGGATGCCGCTCGAGCACCGCCTGTCTGGCGAGCCCGGTGCGGGGACAAGCTGGGGCTGCGTTACGTCAGCGTCTTCATTGCCGGAATCCTGGTCCTCTTCGGCGCTCGACTGGCCGGCGGCTGTACCAGCGGGCACATGATGAGCGGCATGATGCAAACGGCACTGTCGGGCTACCTGTTCAGCCTGGGCGCGTTTGTGGTGGGAATTCCCCTGGCCATGGGTATTTTCGGACGCAAGTGAGGCACCAGCATGGAAATCCTGTTGGCCATCGGCCTGGGCCTGCTCTTCGGCGTCGCCTTACAGCGGGTGGGAGCGACGAATCCGCAGAACATCATCAACATGATGCGGTTGGCCGATCTGCATCTGATGAAGGCGATCCTCTTGGCGATCGGGATCTCCAGCCTGGGTTTGTTTGGGGGGATGGCCCTGGGGTGGATCGATCCGGACCACCTGTCGATTAAATCCAGCTACGTGGGGGTCGTGGTCGGTGGCGGGATCCTGGGTGCGGGATTTGCCGTATCCGGTTTTTGTCCGGGAACCGGTCTGGGAGCGTTGGCCGAGGGGCGACGCGATGCGCTCTGGTTTGTCCTGGGGGGCCTGGCAGGGGCGGCCCTGTACGTCGTGGTGTACGGATTCATCGCCGATTCCGCGCTCTTTACGGCCATCGGCGGCGGCAAGGTCACGCTGGCAAAAACGCCTGCCGCCCCGGCCCTGATCGAGGGGGTCCCCGGGACGGTGGTGGGCTGCGCGTTGGGTGCCGTGCTGGTCGTCATCGCCACGGTCCTTCCGCCAGGCCCGCGAGGCAGCCGCAACGAGAGCGGGGAAGGCTGATCCGTGCCGCTGCCCCAGAGAAGGCTTGGCGCCGCGAAAGGTGACTTCCAGGCTGGGATGTTTGCTGATTGGCGGTGCATGATGTTGTTTTTCTGCCCGTTGCCTGCCCGGGCCGCGTCGCTGCCGCCTGTCGTCTCTCTGATCTTGATGCTGATGGCCGTCCTGGGTGGTTGTCACCAGCCGGCCGACCGCCCGCAGGCGGCCGCCCCCCCCAACGCGGCGGCGGACACGGCAAAGCCTCCCAAGGCGGGAGTGGCTGTCTACGCGGGGGATGCGATGGTGCGTGGCTACCACCCCCGCTCGTCGCTGGTCGTCCGCCAGACCCCGCTCACCACAGCCCGCTTTCCCGTGATCGACATCCACTGCCACTGGACGCTGGACGCCGACCCGGTGGCCCTCCTGGCGGCCATGGACGACAGGAATGTACGGGTGGCGGTGAATTTGAGCGGCGGTTGGGGAGCTCAGCTGGATCGCATGCTGGCACGGTTCACCGCCGTGGCCCCCGATCGCCTGCTGATCTTCGGTAACATCGACTTTTCCCGGATCTCGGAACCCGATTTTGCCGCGACCACATCTCGCTGGCTGGAGACCGTGCAAGCGCAGGGCGTCCGCGGCTTGAAAGTCTTTAAGGAACTGGGACTGCGGGTGCGGGATGCCCAGGGACGGATCGTGCCCTTGGACGATCCTCGCCTGGACCCGATCTGGGAAACGTGCGGCCGGCTGGGCCTGCCCGTGCTGTGGCACACGGCCGACCCGGCCCCGTTTTTTGAACCGGTGGACGAACGAAACGAGCGTTGGATGCAACTGCAGCGGCATCCCGACTGGAGCTTTTACGGGCCACCGTTTCCCGACCGGAAGGCACTGTTTGACCAGCGAGCTCGGGTGATGCGGCGACACGGCGATACGACGTTTATCTGCGCCCACGTGGCCAGCCATGCCAGCGACCTGGCCGCCGCAGGTCGGCTGTTGGACCAGCACCCGAATGCGTATCTCGATATCTCCGGACGGGTGGGCGAGCTGGGTCGCCAGCCCTTCACCGCCCGCCGCTTCTTCCTCCAATACCAAGATCGCATTTTGTTCGGGACGGACCGTTATCCTGGCCGAGCGGAGCAGCCGCGGTACCGGATCTATTACCGGTTTCTGGAAACGGACGACGAGTATTTTGACTATTACGATCACGATTTTCCGCCGGCGGGGGAGTGGAAGATCTACGGCGTGGGGCTGCCGGACGAGGTGTTGCGGAAGGTGTATTACGCCAATGCCCAGCGGTTGCTGGCGGGGATCGTGATCGAACCGGAAAGGGGGCCGTAACATGGAGGCGGCGATCCTCACGGCAGCCGTCCTCCTGCTGGCCGGGTATGGACTGCGGGCCAGGCTGCGGGTCTTGCAGTGGATGTTTGTCCCCGCATCGGTGACCGGCGGCCTCCTGGGCCTGCTGCTGATCCAGGCAGGCCTGCAGCAACCGGACTGGTCGGGGGAGGTCCGCCAGCTGGCCGCCACGCTGCGTGCTTGGCCCAGCTGGTTGATCGCGGTGGTGTTCGCCGGCCTGTTGCTGGAACCTTCACGGCGCCGTCTCTCGGCCTCCCTGCGGGGGGCCGCCCTGAACGGGATCATGGTGTGGGTCATCGTGCTGGGCCAGCTGGTCCTGGGGCTGGCCGCCGCCTGGCTGTTCATCCTGCCCGCTTACGATGTGCCACCCGCTTTTGGACAACTGCTGGAAGCCGGCTTTGCCGGAGGCCACGGGACCGCCACGGCCCTGGGCACCATCCTCCGCGAGGTGCTGCACTTTGACGCCGGATTGGATCTGGGACTGTTCATGGCCACGGTCGGGATCGTGTACAGCGTGATCAGCGGGATTGTGCTGGTCAACATCGGGGTCCGCCGCGGCTGGACGCGGAGCCGGCCCAGCGACCTGGCACCGCGGGCAGGGCCGGAACAGCGACCGCAGCCGCGGCCGATCGGCTGGGCCCGCGTGCGGTCCGAGGTGATCGATCCGCTGGCGTTCCAGATCGTGCTGGTGGCCCTGGCCTTCCTCCTGGGCGTGCTGTTTCGCTGGGCGGCCACGGCCGCCGTCCAGCAGCTGGGAACCTCTGCCTCGTACCTGACGCATATTCCCCTGTTCCTGTTCACCCTCTTGGGCGGCTGGGCGCTGCGCGGCGGTATGGCCTTCTGGGGATGGGACCATCTGATCGACGGCGAGTCGATCCGGCGGATTGTGGCGGTGGCGATGGAGTTCCTAATCGTGGCCGGCATCGCCTCCGTGCGTGTCGAAGTGGTGGCCACGTTCCTGGGACCCCTCCTCCTGCTGTGCCTGGTCGGTTTTGTCTGGACCGCTGTCTGCGTGCTGGTGCTGGCGCCGATCCTCTTGCCCCGCGAGCACTGGTTTGAACTGGGCCTGATCAACTACGGCATGTCGACCGGCACGACGGCTCAGGGGATGATGCTGCTGAGGATCGTGGATGAGGATCTGGAATCCGGGGCTGCCGAAGACTATGCCCTGGCCGCTCCCCTCTCGGCACCCTTCATCGGCGGGGGCGTGCTGACCATGTCCCTGCCGTTGCTGCTGGAAAAGGTGTCGCTGCCGGCGGTGATCGGGGTGTTGGGCGTGGCGGTGGTGGGGCTGATTGTCGTGGGACAGTGGCTGAACCGCACGCGGCTCGGCGTGAAAGACCCACCCAGCGGGTGAAGGCCAGTGGTCGGACGACTTCCCCTGCGGCTCCCGCCGGGGAAGGGGGGGGCGGCAGAGTCGCAGAGCCTTGGCCGCTCCGGCCCGGCGGTACCCCCGCCGCGTCGTTGGGGCGGACAGCCGGCAGGTCAGGACCGTGACCCCTCGCCCCTCGGAGGTGGGGTAACAGGCCCTGCAGCATCCCCTGCCGCGGTGTTCCCGCCCACCGCCGAACTCTCCCGCGGGGGCGGGGACGGGGCATGCCCGTGGGGAGTGTGCCCGGCCGTCAAGCAAATCCCGATTGCCACCAGCAGCATGCCGATCCACATCCAGGGGCTGGTCTTCTCCCCGGGTGCGAGGCTGAAGTAAGCGGCAATCGCGTTGACCGTGACCGCTCCGCCGAACACGATCGGCATCACGTAGGACGGCTTGCCACCCGCTTTGGTGAGGGAATAGGTCAGCCCCAGAGCGCCGAGGGCGCCGAGACAGCCGGCCAGAAAACCCCATTTCATCGCAGGGAAATATTTGCCCGTGTAGTCGAAGTTGTCGTGAAACACCATTTTCATCATGGCCATCCCGCCGACGACCGCAATCAAAAGATAGGCGACCCCGATGAAAACGTAGGGTTTAAAGGGACCCCATTCCCGCTGAGGTGAACGGGCGTGGGCCAGGGTGGGTCCGTACATCCCCCAGCACAGGGCCACGCCCAGGGCACATGCCACGGCCAGCCATTTCATCCGATTCGCTCCTCTGCCTGATATCCCGTTTGCCCAGGCGGGGAAACCGTCGTCCGACGGCAGCCTGGGCTTGCTCGCCGCGGACATGCCGAAGTCCCGTTCACCTCCAGGCGTATGCTATCGGATCACCCGCGCCGGCGGGAAGGGTGGGCCTTTGCCGGTTGGACGGGCGCCGGCCCGGTGGCCGTGGCGGTTGCCACCGGGAGTGGGGGAGGGTCGGAGGTTCGCCAGCAACGCTAGCCTCGGCTGAAGGGGGCGGACAAGAAAAGCGGAGTTGCTCTGGTGGGGTGCGGTTCCTAACATCCTGCGGCGGTGACCAGCCTCTGGGGGGGCGGTGGGGGGCCGAGCGACGGCACTGGTCATCGGCCGTTGATCGATCTGCCTGGGCGGCTGGCCTGCTGATCATGGATGCCAAGGGTCGCGATATGTTCCGCAAGATATCCCTCTATGGGGTCGCCTGGTTTCTGCTGGTGGCGATCCCGACGGCTCCCCTGAACGCTCAGCTGCCGTTGCCATCGCTGTCGGGGACCAGCGTCCCGCCGGATCAGGCGGTCGCACCGGCGACGGTCGAACCGACAGTGGATTTGAAGCGGCAGCGTCAGGAAATCTCTGAGCGGCTGCATGTGGCCCAACGCCAGCTGGACGTCGAAAAAGAAAAAGATGTCGTTTCACAGAATGCGGAAGTCACCGAGAGTCTGTCGCGCGAGGTGGGCAATCTCAAGCAGCTGGAGGTCTTGCTGGCCCAACAACAGGCGGCGGAGGAGCGGAAGGCGGCGGCAGAGAAGCAGAAGGTCGAGCTGGAGATGCGGGTGGACCAGCTGCGCCAGCGTGGCCCCAGCGAACCGCGACCGTATTCTTTCCTGTTACTGGACCAGTTGCGTGACGAACTAGTCGCCGAATCGGCACGGAAGGATGCCGTGCAGGCGACCGTGGACACCACGGCCGAGGCCGTGCGGCGAGCCGAAACGGTGTTTGGCGACAAGCAGCGCCGACGGCGCAAAGCCAAGGAGGCGCTGAACGTCAACAAGGATGACGGTGCCCGGCCCCAGCTGCTGGCTGCGCATGCCGAGGCCGAGTTGGACGCGCGGCTGGCCGAGCAAGTGTTGAAGACGCGAAACATCGAGCTGACGGTGGAAAAGCTGGCTCAGCAAACCCACGAACTTCAGCTGGTGTACCTCGCCGAAAAAATTGAATTGGTCGACCGGGACGTCCACTTTACTCACGAGGACCTCGAACACCAGCTGGTCGAATTGGAGCGTCAGGAGCGGGATTTAAAGCAAAGCCTGCAGTCGGCTGAGGCGACGGCGCAGTTTTTGGACCAACAGTGGTTCGACGCGCGGGCGCGGCTAGACAAAGCGTTCGATCGTTCCCCGGCGCTGGAAGAGGAGGTGGAAGCTCGCCGCCTGGCCCGCCTCGCTCAACAACAACGCATCACTGCCCTGGGCCAGCGACTGGCTCGAGTGGAGGATCGCCGCGAGGGTTGGCAGCGCCGGTTTAAAAACGGCCTGGGCAGCGCCAGCCGCGAAGATCGCCTGCAGTGGTTCGAGGAGACCGAGCAGAAGCTGGAACAGTTGGATCGCGAACGGCGGCTGGAGACGATTCGCCTGGACGAAGTCCGCAAGGATCAAGCGACCCTGGAGGCGCGGATCGACAGCGACCCACAGCGGCCGGCCGAGACCACCCGCTGGTTGCGTTCCCAGCAGCACACGCTGCTCCAACTGTCCAACCTCCACGAACGGCAGATCACCAGTATCGATGCCAGCCGGCGGCTGCACGACAAACTGCTGGTCGAATTGCGGGCCAGCCAGCCGGTGATGACCTGGTTCGAGCAGAGTCGGCAGGCTTATGAGGGGTTGGTACAGGCGTGGAATTACGAGCTGGCATCGATCGACGATCGCCCGATCACCGTCAAGAAAATCGTGATGGGCGTCATGCTTCTCTTCGTGGGATATCTCCTCTCACGGGTGATCAGCCGGCTCTTCGGCGGCCGCTTCCTGCCCCGAGTGGGTGTCAATCCCAGCGCGGCTTCCGCCTTGCAAACGGTCTTGTTTTACACCTTGGTCGTGCTGTTTGCCGTGTTCGCGCTGAAGATCGTGAACGTGCCGCTGACCGCCTTCACACTGCTGGGCGGTGCCGTCGCCTTGGGAATCGGTTTTGGCAGCCAGAATGTGGTCAACAACTTTATCTCCGGACTGATTCTGCTGGCCGAACGGCCGATTCGTGTGGGCGACCTGATTCAGGTGGACGGCCTGTTCGCCACCGTGGAAACCATCGGTGCCCGCAGCACCCGCGTCAAAACCGGTTCCAACCTGGAAATCATCGTCCCCAACAGCAAGTTCCTGGAAAACAACGTCACCAACTGGACCCTCTCGGACAAAATGGTCCGCTGCGAAGTCAGCGTCGGGGTGGCCTACGGTTCGCCGACGGAGAGCGTGGAAGAGTTGTTGATCAAGGCGGCCAAATTGCAGGAAATGGTGCTGGTCGATCCCGCACCGTTCGTCTGGTTCCGAGATTTCGGAGATAGCGCTCTGCAGTTCCAGCTGAACTTCTGGATCTACATGACCTCCCTCACCCGGCGGATGACGATCGAGTCGCAGGTGCGCTTCAAGATCGACGAACTGTTCCGCGCCTCAGGAGTCGTGATTTCCTTTCCCCAACGCGACATCCATCTGGATGCGGTGCGGCCCCTGGAAGTGCGCGTCTTGCCCGCGACAGAGTCCCCGTCGGCGGCGGGGGAAGCGGCGGCGGGGAAAGCGGCGGCGGACAAGGCGGCCTGAGGTCCCTGGGGCCTGCTCAGATGCCAACCGGCTGGGAAAGCGATCCGCCGAGGCCGAGAAGAAACCGGCGCGGGCCTGGAGGCGAGTTCGATTCCTGCCACCCGGCTCGCCGTCCCAGGTTACATTTTCTTGGTGCACCAGGGACAGTAGTTCCAAAAGGCCCGCAGTACGCCCCAGCCGCACCGCTGGCATTGTTCCGTCGAACCCTTGATCTTCCATTTGCGACGGACCCGCTTGTGGCACCAGGGACAGTAGCGCATGAAGGGCATCAGCAGCTTGCGCTGGCAGCGCGGGTTTTCACAACGAGCCGTGTAACGGACGTCCGAATACTGACGCTCGCCCGCCGTTTCAAAGCCGGGGCCATAACACCAGGGGCAGTAACGCCAGTCGAGCTTCATGCCACGGCGACAGCGAGGACACTGGATGGGAAATTTCGTCTCCTCGTCGTGTTTCTTCCGAGCTTTGCCACACCAGGGACAGGCGGTCATCGATTCGGCGAGCGGCCCTTTGCAGGATGCGCAGGGAAAGCGAGCTTCCAGGAGTTTGCCGTATTGACGCACGAATTCCTGCCGGCGGATCGCCTGCCAGTCACGCCGGGTCGTCTTGGTCTTGCCTGGACGGCGGTGGGCAGCCGCGTATTTCAGAGCTCGCGGTTTGGCGCGGCGAAAGGCCGCCAGCATCTGGCCCGCATCGCGGTAGCGGCGGCGGACGTCGACCTGCAGGGCCTTGTGAATCACCCCCAGCATGTCCGGGTGCAGGCGGCGGCGGAGGCGAGCATAGCCGACGGGCGGCCACTCGTAAGGCCATTCCGGCAACTGGCCGGAAAACATGCGGTAGAGGATCAAGCCCAGACTGAATACGTCCGAGGCAAACGACGGCTTGCCCATCGCCTGCTCGGGAGCAATGTACCCGACCGTTCCCTCCCCGGAAGCCTTGATCGTCTTTTGAGCGACGCGGGCGATGCCAAAATCGGTCAAGCGGATGTGGTTGCCGGCGAACAGCAGAAAATTGTCCGGCTTGATGTCACAGTGAATAATGCGATTTTCATGAGCATAAGCCACCGCACTCAACATCTGCTCGGCAAAGTCCACTGCCGTAACCAGTGACAACCGCTTTTGCAGACGATCGTCCAGGGTGGTTTGGCCCAGGGCCGTGGTGATCACGAAATGGCCGTTGATAAATTCCGCATTCTTCAACGAGAGGATATGCGGGTGCTCCAGCCGCGCCGCAACTCGGACCTCGTGGCGAAAGTCCTCCAGAGTCTCCAGCGTGACCAGGTGGGGATGAGGAATTTTCAACGCCACCCGTACCCCTTCGATCGTATCGCGGGCCTGGTAGACCAGGGCAAAGGCGCCCTCCCCCAGCCTGCGCTCGATCTGGTATTTGCCCAGTTTTTGACGTGCCTTTAGCATCCCGCTAGCCCAGGAGGGGGTGTCGTATCTCGGTTTCCGTGCCCGCCGGGGTCGCGCGGGGGCACAGCCCAGCCACCAGGACGGCCTGGGGCCGGCCGGAAGCGTCCGACCAGGCACCCGTTTCCACCAAGGGAAATTCGGCCTGCCGGATCAACGGTATTCGTAACACTTTGGGAACGTCCCCCATTCTTGTGATCCAAAGTATCGAGACCTAGTACCGGTTCCTCTTCTTGCCAGACACGCCTGCGGTACCCTCTCCCCCGTCCCGGCTTGCCGGGATGGGGGAGAGGGCCAG
>CAYFZZ010000196.1:0-31424 GCA_964347545.1 uncultured Planctomycetaceae bacterium
CAAAGCAGCTAGGTCGACGCGCCTCGTGCAGCCAGCTCAGGTCGGGATGGGTAACGCCTTCGGTGTCACCGACAGGGACGGAGTGTGCGCCGACCAGCTGGACCGGGCTTGGTATTACCAACCCACCCCGCACTGGTCACGTAACTTCACCGATGCATTCAAATGCATTCAAAAAGACGAGTCGACCCTCCGCCTGGCACCCGATCCACGCCAATCTGTGTTCACCCTCTGCGCGCGGCGGTCAACATGGCCCGGCAGGAACGGCCAGCGGTGGCCGCCGCTTTCATGCGACCCTCGTCGTCGTCCCTTCTGGCCCTGTGGAGGCTGGTCGGCCCGGATCATGGCCAGGGCCTGCTGGTGAGGCGGGAACAGATCGACACGAAGGTCCCTTCTTCCAAGTCCCCTTGGACTCCCCAGCAGTTTGTTCGCCCGGTGCGTGATCCCAGCGCCCTTGTGAAGGTGCAGGGACAGCCGGCAACAGCCTCGTGCCCTGGGACAGGGATCTTAAGTAGATCCCAAGTTGTGGTTTCTTGGAAATAGAGCAAAAAGAGGGCTGTCTACCGCGAAAGCGCATCAGGCGGCTCTGAGGACGATTCCGGTTCAACAAGCCAACGGCCGACGGGAACACGCCTGTGGTGCCCTGCTTAGCCTGGCAATCCTGGAAACGGCGACTGAAACGACAAGTTGAAAAGTACCCTTTCCCCTCCCGCAGAGGAAGTCGTCAGGCAGTCATGGGACGAGCCGAACTCAAAGCCCGACAAATCGCTGACAAAGAAGGCGTCTCTGAACGTCGTTGCTGCGGTCCTGGACTTCACCGCTCAACTGATCGTGGGGCTGGTGCTGCAGCCGCTGCTGGTAAGGGGTCTGGGAGCCGAGTTGTACGGAGCCTGGAAGGTTTTGGCACGGATGACCGGTTATGTTGCGGCGGCGGGCGGCCGGCCGACCCAGGCGTTGAAATGGACCATCGCCAACCACCAATTTTCATCCGACTTCGAGGAAAAGCGGCGTCGTGTCGCGACGGCGATTTTGGTTTGGATGATTTACCTTCCTCTTCTGCTGGTAATCGGCGGGCTGGCGGCATGGTTTGTCCCTGTCTTTCTCCACGTGCCTCCGACCTGGATGTGGACTGTGCGGTGCGCCGCTGCAATCCTGATTGGCCGCACGATTTTGCTCGGTCTGCTGTCGATTCCGCGTGCCGTCATGCGCGGCGAGAACATGGAATACAAGCGCATGGGCCTTTCCACGTTGATGGTCTTCATCGGTGGTGGCCTGATGGGGTTGGCGGTACTTCTGGACACTGGTCTGATTGGCGTGGCCACGGCCTACCTTACCGGCACGCTGCTAACGAGTGCCCTTTTTCTGAAGGTAGTGTGGCGCCACGTTCCCTGGTTTGGTTTGGCCAAACCTTCCTGGAAGGCCGTTCGCTGGTTCTGTGGAATCAGCTGGTGGCTGCTCGTCTGGCAGCTGGTCAGCCGGCTCATGGTAACCAGCGACATCATCCTCTTAGGTGTGCTGGGATCTCTCGAACAAGTGACCGCTTATTCGCTCAGCAAACACGTGCCAGAACTCCTTGTCACGGCGATTTCTATCTTGATCGCTGCGGCGATCCCTGGCATGGGTGGCATCATCGGCGGCGGCGATTACGAGAAAGGCAATCGCTTGCGTGGTGAATTCATGCTGCTCGCCTGGCTGTGCTTCAGCACGTTTGGGGCCGCGGTGGTACTGTTTAACCAGGACTTTGTCACGCTGTGGGTAGGGCCGGAGTACGCCGACAACTCCCTGACAACCCTGCTGATCCTCGTGATGGTTTTCCAGTTCACCTTGATTCGCACCGACGCGCAGTTCATCGACCTCACTTTGGACGTTGGCAAAAGAACGATGCTCGCAGGCGCCTGTGCCACTGTTTCTCTGCTCTTGTCCGGAATATTGGTTGCGTATTTCAGCGCCGGACTCCCTGGATTGTGCTTGGGATTCATTGCGGGAAGGCTGATGCTCAACTTCGGGTATCCATTTCTTGTCGGCAGGATCATGCAAGTGTCCCTGGCTCACCAGCTGCGGTGCAGCCTGAGGCCGGCCATCACCACCATCGGTTTGTTGGCCGCGGCGATGATCCTGAACCCCTGGATTGTCGCCCGCGGCTGGCTTGAGCTTTTCGTTTACGGTGGTGTAACGGCCGCGATCGCATTCATCGCCTCGGCCACTATCGGAATATCGGGAGATCAAAGAGCTTGTCTGGTCCGCAGGGCAAACAACCTCAGGCGACGTCTCGCGACCCGTTGAGCCTTACGCGTGGGAAACAACGCTTACGGACGGTGATACCGCTGTGCCGAGCAACAAGGTGGCGTTGCAACTCGTTTCGAGTTTTCGTGCGGGAGAAGTTGTGACTTAACATGTGCGGTATTTACGGAAAAATAAACTTCAGACGCAGCCTGAACGTGAGACGGTCCTGCGCTGCGTTGAACCAGCTCCGGCATCGTGGCCCCGACGGGTTTGGCGTCCTGCTGGGCTCCCTGCAAAAGGATGCCTACGAAACCTATCACAACAGGCTGCCGAACCGCTCATGCCGCCTGGAACCGGACCTGTTTCTGGGCCATCGCCGACTGGCCATCATCGATCTCAGCGAGCGAGCCTTGCAGCCGATGTGGGATTCGCACGAGCGATACGCCATCGTTTTTAACGGTGAAATCTACAACTTCAAGGAGCTTCGGGAGACGCTCGAAGAAAAAGGTCATCGATTCCAAACCCATCATTCCGACACAGAAGCGTTGCTGCTCGCCTATGCGGAATGGGGCCCTCATTGTCTCGAGAAGCTCACAGGCATGTTCGCGTTCGCGATTTTCGACCGTGCCAGGCAGCGGCTCTTCATGGCACGGGACCGCATCGGCCAGAAGCCGTTTTATTATCTCTTTAACCAGAATACCTTTGTGTTTGGGTCCGAACTGAAGCCGATTGTAGGATATGAGGGCAAGTTCCGCGTCAGCCCGGAGGGGCTAAGCAACTATCTTAAATTCGGGTACGTGCCCGATCCCCAGACCTTTTACAGCGACATCTTCAAGCTCAAGCCCGGTCATTATGCTACCCTCGATCTGCGTCGAAGAACGTTTCGCGTTACCAAGTACTGGGACCTGTCCCTTCGGGATAATTTCCAAGGAAGTTTTCGCGAGGGGCTTTCCGCCGTCGAGAAGACGATCGATCAGTCCATCACGCTCCGATTGAGATCAGACGTCGACAAGGCTGTGTTCCTCTCTGGCGGTATCGATTCGACGACGGTCGCGAAACGCATTGCCGAAAACAGTGCGCAGTCCACGAAGGCTTACAGCGCGGACTTACCGGATCCGAAGCAGAGTCAGCGCAAATTCGTTTTTCAGGCAGCGGACCAGTGCGACGTCGACTTGAAGCTGAAAATGGTGGACGACCGCAGCTTTGCGAAATTCAAAGAGCTGGTCTCCGTGTTTGACGAACCGTTCGACGGTGAATCGTCGATCGCGCTGTACGAGCTCTGCAGCCTGATTTCGGAAAAAGTGGTCTTTTCCGGTGACGGTGGGGATGAGATCTATGCCGGCTATCGCAGGTACCGAAAACACGACTTCCGGCAACGAATTCTGAGATTGCTGCGGCGATCGGGGCTGGCCGGGCCCGCGGTGAAACTGCTGTCTCGGTTCGCCAGTCGCAGTCGGCGACTGCGGCGCGCGCTCGAATATGCCAGCAGCAGCTACTTTGCCGCCTATATCAATTTAAAATATAGCTCGGACCTGCTACCGCTCCTGCGAAAAAAGCCCGCGGTAGAGCCCTTCTGGGCAAGTTATGTGGAAAACCTCGATCCCTCTATCCGGTCCCTGCAGTACCTCGAGCTCAAGACCATCCTGCCCGGCCGGATGCTGTACAAACTGGACCGTATCACGATGCATCACAGCCTGGAAGCACGCTCGCCGTTCATGGATCATCACCTGATCGAGCGTGCGTTCGCGCTGCCGCATAAAATCAACAAGCGCAAACAAATCTTGAAACGTCTCCTGCAGCGGGACTTTCCGAAATCATTTATCCACCGCCCGAAACAGGGATTCGGTGGCCCTGTCACCCACTGGTTCCAGAGAGTGCCCAGGGAAGAGATGTTTGCCTTCCTCTCCCAACCCACCGATCTCATCTACCGCTACCTGGATTACGACAAGACCATCCAGCGTTATCCCGAGATCATCCAGGGGTACCGCGGTGGCCGCACTGGCAACCTCTGGAAGCTGGTCGTACTTTCGCATTATCTGGAGCTGAACAAGGACCACATTCAGCACTCCCAACCGGCTGAATTCTGGTCAGAAGATCCAGCCCTAATTTACGGCGGAACCATCGTAGAACACGCAGCACCCGTAAGGTTCGGGCCGTGAGGGTCACGAAATCGTGATGCAGCGTGGTTTGCCAACTTCAGGCTTTTCCGATAGTTTGCCGCACCCCGAGGCAGGTGGATTCATGTCAAAAACACTAAAGCCGCCCATCATTCTTCTGGGGAACACCAGATCAGGCACCGGCATTGTTCAAAAGCTAATCTGCGCACATCCGGACGTCGTGAAATGGGGCGAGCCTCGCACCCTGTGGCTGTGCGCCGACCCCACGCGACCTCACGACGAGTTCGACGAAAGCGACGCCACCGAGAGGGTGAAGGCATACATCCGGAAACAGTTTTTGAAGTATCAAAGGCAGAATGGAAACCGTATCGTGATGGAAAAAACGCCCGCCAACATTCTCAAAATACCGTACGTCCGAGCCATCTTTCCCGAAGCGACTTATCTCTTTATTGTCAGAAACCCCCTCTCTTTTATCAGTTCCGTAGAGCTGAAGTGGCAACGCCCGGTGGGACGTGGCGGGATCGTGCGACGTCTCAAGTCGACGCCGATTACACAATTGCACCATTACGCCGGCCGCCTGGTCAGAGAGCGGTTCGAGAAACGCATCTTGGGTCGCAAGTATCTCTCGGTATGGGGACCGCGCTACCGCGGTATGGACCAGGACATGAAAACGAATGATTTGCTTACGGTTATGGCGAGGCAGTGGTCCACTTGTTCACGAAAAGCCGAAAAAGACCTGGCCCGCTTTGAGGAGGGCCGCGTGTTGCGAATCAAATACGAGGACTTCGTGGACAATCCAGTTGCCGATCTGGAACGAATCTGCGCGCACTGCGGCCTGAACATGACCAAAGACATGGTCAAATTGGCACACGAAAAAGTCGAATCTGATCGACAAGTCAAGTGGCGCCGGTTCGATCCCGAGACTTTGGCCCGAATCGTGCCCCAGATTGAGGACGAAATGCGGCGGCACGGCTATGCACTTCCCCCTGAGATCACGGATGTTATGGAAACGACACTTTGCCATGAGGCGACCAGCCGGAGTTCTGCCCGTGAAAACGTTACTTCGTGATCTGCCCCCGCGGGGAAGCCGGACGAGAGATCTTGAGCCCAGTTCCAGGGAGATACGCAGGTGACTGCCACGAGAAACGTCTGTGAACGGGACACCACCAAAGAGACGTGGGCACCCTGCTTTATCGTCGGACACACTCGGTCCGGTCTGACAATCCTGCTCAAAATACTCGCCGAATACACCCCTATCGCCGGTTGCCGCGACCAGGGCATGTTGATGCGGTTCAAGGACTTGCTGCCCTTCTACGGCGATCTCAACGTGTCGAACAACATGCTGCGGCTGATCAGCGACATTCTGAACTCGTATGAGTATAAGAACCTTCTGCGTGGTCCCGAAATCGGGGCCAAGGAGTTGTGCGACCGACTCCCGGCCATGACGTTTGCGGAGGTGATGAACCAAGTCTACCTCGTCAAGGCCGCGACTCTTGGCAAGGACCAGTGGATCGAGAAAACGCCCTACTATGGACTCCGCATACCCGATCTGCTGGAACTGTTCCCCAATGCTCGTGTCATCCACATGAGCCGGGACGGTCGGGACGTGGCGGCGTCCGTCTTCCGGTCGAAACACGGTCGCAAGAATGGCTACGTCGCCGGACTGTACTGGAACAACCACATCCTGGCGACCCGTCGCGGAGGTACCCTGGTACGTCCGGGAAATTTTCACGAGCTGCGTTACGAGGACTTGCTGGGGGATCCCGAGGGGACCTTTTCCGATCTGTTGACGTTTCTCGGGATGGACCCCAGCCTGGTCGAGGCGTGGAGCAAGGATGCAGACTCGGTGCTGAAACGCAATAACACAAACAAGTGGAAGACACAGCTCAGCAGCCGGGATGTGCAACTCTTCGAACGCGTGGCGGGTGACACTTTGGAGCTGTACGGATACGAGACGACCCTGCCGCCCGGCAGCCGCATGCCGCCGGGGCGACTCGAGGCCCGCTGGTTGCGGATTCATAGCACTTGCAAACAGGCGGTGACGACATCGGGCGAGTACTATCGCAGACGCCTTGTGAGACAGTTACAGGCATCACGCATCCGGATATGGAGTTTGTTGTGGAGAGAGAAGAAATCGTCCAAGGCTTCCATTTCATGAGTCGTTCCGCAACCGGCAGAACCGCACGCACGGCACCCAGGCGGCCATACCTCCCGGGCGAGTCGGCAGAAGCTTCGCTGCAATCCGGGATGGCACGCCCGGAGATGCCTTCTGTGCCCTCCTCAGCCAAACCGCCATCCTCTCTGCGATTGATTGTGGCTCTGTGTAAGGCGCTCGACCAACAACACATCACATATTGCCACTGGAAGAGCAACGATGTGCTGGAACGCTCCGCCAGCGGCGACAATGATCTGGACCTGCTGATTCTGAACGAGCATGCCGCTCGCTTCATCGCCGTGCTGTGCGGATTGGGTTTCAAGCAAGCGCAATCGCCCCCCTACCAGGGTATGCCCGGCGTGCTGGACTATTTCGGGTACGACCCCGACTCCGGTCGAATAGTCCACGTCCATGCCCACTTTCGCATGGTCATCGGCGACGATCGATTCAAAAATTATCGACTTCCGATCGAGGGGGCGTATCTTGCGAGCACCAGCGAGCGGTATGGTTTCCGGATACCACAGAGCGAGATGGAGTTCGTCGTGTTCGTGATTCGCATGATGATCAAACATTGCTCGTGGGACGCGGTGCTGCTGGGCAAAAGCCGGCTGAAGAAGCCCGTGCGCGCCGAACTTGATGATCTCCGCTCGCGGATCGATATCTCTCAGGTGAATTCTATTTTGGAACGCGAGTTCCCCTTCCTCGACGCAGGTCAGTTTTGGAAATGCGTGCAAGCGCTGGAGCCGAGCTGTTCACTTTGGACGCGGATGTCGAACGCACATCGAGTCCAGGGGGCGCTGCACGCTCACACGAGGCGGTCGTACGTCGTGACTGTCGCCATCAAGATCTGGCAGGACCTGAGCCGAAAGCTGCGGCGCCGCATACGACCAAGCATGGCCCGAAGACGACTGGCATCCGGTGGCGCGATCATTGCGATTGCCGGCGGCGATGGTGCTGGCAAGTCGACTGCGGTCGATGCGGTTTCCGCCTGGCTGGGCAGCGTCTTCGCGACCCGAAACTGCCATCTCGGAAAGCCGCCGCGATCGTGCGCCACGCGTTGTGTGTCGGCGTTGCTGAAGATCACACGCATGGGAAAAAGGCTAGGGATCCGCTCCCGAGCTCGGGATGCGACGACACGACTCCCGGGGTATCTGGCCCTGTTACGAGAAGTGTGCCGGGCACGCGATCGTTACCGCCATTACGTCCAGGCACGCCGCTTCGCCAATCGAGGCGGGATTGTGGTCTGCGATCGATTTCCGATTCCCCAGATAAAATCCATGGATGCCGCTCGTATAGAAGGAATGATAGGCGGACACCGTGTCGGCTGGTTGCGGGAGTGGCTCCTGCGGCTCGAGCGGTCTTTTTACGGCGCGATCCGGCCTCCCGAAGTGTTGCTGTTGCTGAAGCTCGACCCGGACATCGCGGTGCGACGCAAGACTGACGAGGAAGCCAGCTATGTGCGGGCACGATCGCGTGAAATCTGGTTGCTGGACGATTCACAGCTCGACGCCCAGATCGTGGACGCATCTCGAAATAAAGACGAAGTGCTCTTGGACATTCGGCAGCGGATTTGGTCGTCCATCTAAAAAAGTGGCCCCTAGAAAGATAAAGAAGGTCGGGACAGAGCGGTATCGTGGCTAGTTTCAAGCGGGGCCTGGAAATCTACTTAAATTTTTACCTGCGAGGGCGCACGCCCACGATCGTCTATGCGATGGGGCGCGTCGGCTCCGTGGCTCTCTTTCGCTCGCTCCTCGAACACGGTGAATTCGCGCTGCATGCGCACATCTTGCACCCTGCGAATTTGAAACAGAAAAAAGGCAAACCGCCGGGAACTTCCAAGTGGGCTTACAAGCAGATTATCGGCAAACAGCGGCGGGCAAAGATCATCTCGCTGGTGCGCAATCCCGTGGAGTGTATGGTGTCCGCTTTTGCTCCGGAAGTAAGACTTCCCAGCAGCGCCCCCTCCGGCTCTCACCTTCCCTCGAGAAAACAGCTGTCGCAGCAATTCCAGGCTGGTTACTTCGAGCGGCAGCGGCACCTGCTGAAATTAAACTGGTTCGATGGCGAGTTCAAAGCGGCCCTGGGAGTAGACATCTACAAATATCCGTTTCCCAAGGAGAAGGGCTACGTCCGCTTCCAGGAAGGGCCTTATGACATCCTGGTCATGCGTAGCGAACTTGACGACCAGCAGAAATCGCTGGTTGTCTCTGATTTTGTGGGCACGACGAATCTGCAGATCATTCGCGCCCGAGTAGGTGCATGGCAACCCTACGGAAAACTGTACGAAGTGTTCAAGCGAGAGGTCACGGTCCCGGAACCGTATCTCGATGCGATCGTCAACTCGCGCTTTGCGCAACACTTCTTCACGGACAACACGTTGGATGCCATGAAAGATCGATTCAGCCCAGGCAAACGAGAAATCTGAGAATCCATCGGTGAGTCCGTTCATAAATCAGCAACCAGGCCTAAGTGAGTATTCGTTGTGCATACGATTTCCCTGTGGTTAGCCGCGTGTTTGCTTTTCACATTTCCAACGGAGGATATGCTCCTGGTATCCGATGGCCTCGGGTCGGTGAGTCGCGTCGTTGGAATCGCCGTCACACTGTTCTGGATCATGACGGTGTGCATCAAAGGCCAGATTCGTAAATTCCAGCCCGTGCATTTTGCGCTGGGCGTTTTCATCCTGTGGAACGGATTGAGCGTTTTTTGGAGTGTGGATGTCGAGCGGACCGTCCCGCGCATCATGACTTATATCCAATTGCTGGTGCTGTTTTGCCTGCTCTGGGACGTGTGCCGCACGCCCGCCGCGCTGCGCGTGGCGTTGCAGGCGTACGTATGCGGCACCTACGTGGCGATCGCCAGTCAATTGAGCAACTTCGCTCATGGAACCGCGGGACTCGAATTCAGCAGGTACCGTTTCACTCCCACCGGAATCCATCCCAACTCGATTGGCTTGATCCTGGCCCTGACCATTCCCATCGCCTGGTATCTAGCCATTTCATCTTCGGGGACCGGCAAGATGGCGCGCCTTATGCGGTTCCTAAATTATGCCTACGTCCCTGCCGCCTTCTTCTGCATCGTGCTGACAGCCAGTCGCGGGAGTGTTCTGGCGAGCGTGCCGGCCGTGATTTACATTTTGCGAACTGTGCTTGGACGCGATTCCCGAAACAACTTCTTAGTGGCGACGGGCATCATCCTCGTCCTGTGCTCTCTCATCCCACTTGTGCCGGAGAACTTGATCGAGCGGTTAAGCACGACGGGGGAACAAATCCGCGAAGGCGATCTGAACGGCCGCGTGGCAATCTGGAAGGAAGGGATCCAGTCCTTCTTCGCACGACCGTTTTTCGGCGCCGGTGCCAGTGCCTTCCCCGCGGTGAACAGTATCGGAGGAGCGGCACACAACTCGTTCCTGTCTGTCCTGATTGATCTCGGGCTCGTTGGCCTCGTCATCTTTCTGGCCGCGCTGTGGGTCATTTTCTGTCAAGTGATGCGAATTCCGCAACCCGAAAGATGGTTCTGGCTCGCCCTGTTGGCCGTCTGGCTCGTCGGGCAGATGGGACACAACTGGGAACACACCAAGCATACCTGGCTCATTTTCAGCGTGGTGGCCATCGCGGGCGATCGCTGGAGACGGCTGCCGACTCCGGCCCCCTTTCGCTGACTGACCACAACATGAAGCACACATCCAGCCTCGGGCAGCCCGAAACGTCTGACTGGGACATTCCCGAGAATCACGCTGCGGGGGACCGCTGCCACCAGCATCAACCCCTGGGACCGCCCGCACGGGCGGGTGCCCGTTCGCTTGCGGCGCGTGACGAACCCGGTGTGACCCGTGATCCCCCCCGCACCGGGCCAAAACGCCAGCCGGCGGGTCCGAACGTGTTGAAACGGCTGGCACGGTATGCCGTAACTGCTTCCTACCTCCGACCGCAACAAATTCGTTATCGCCTGAAATCCGTACTGCGGCAGCGTCTCCCGAGTGCGGTCCGCGGCTACGGGGCATCGTATCTCCGCCGTGCCGCTGCCGCGGATCACTACCATGCCCTTGAGTTTCCCGAAGTCCGGGGCGTTTCCGTGGACGTTCCGCGACTGGCTGCCGGAGAATTCACGTTTCTGAATCATACGGTCCAGCTCGGAAGGCCGGTCCGTTGGTCCCCCAATGACCAAGTCCGCCTCTGGCTCTACAACCTCCACGCTTGGCACTACGCGACAGGACTCGGTTCCGCCTTTACGCATGAAGGTGACAAGCAGGCTTACCAGGTGTTCAGGGATTTGGTGCGGGAGTGGATCACCGCATGTCCCGTCGCAACGTCGCCCGCGTGGGACGCGTATCCCACTTCGCTGCGGCTGGCCAACTGGATCCGAGCCTATTCGCTGTTCCGACCCGCCCTTGAAGAAGATGAAGCTCTGGCAGCCGAATTGCGCCGCAGCCTGTACGTGCAAGCGTCTTTTTTGGAAGACCATCTGGAATACGATCTGCTCAACAACCACCTGCTGGAAAACGGTCGCGCGCTGCTGCTCGCCGGACTCTTTTTCGACGGCCGCGACGCGCAGAGCTGGCGTTCCCAGGGTGAAAAAATCCTGTGGAACGGCTTGGAGAACGACTTTCTGAGCGATGGGGGGCATGACGAGCGGAGCCCCATGTACCATCAGGCCATGCTGGAACTCTATGACGAAATCGCCGCAATTCTTCGGAACAACGGTCACTCCCCGCCACAGATTCTCGCTGAGCGATTGCCGCAGATGCGCGACTGGCTGGGGCACGTCTGTCACCCTGACGGTCAGATCGCCTTGCTGAACGATGCGGTTTTCGGTGTGGTGCGCCCGGCGGGCGAGACACTGGACGGGACCAGGCAGGAAAAGGACGGACTGCATGCACTACCTGACAGTGGCTACTACACGCTTCGAGACCGCGAGCACAGGCATTATCTGATCTTCGATTGCGGTCCTCTCGGGCCCGATCATCAACCAGGTCACGGACACTGCGATGCATTGAGCTACGAACTCTCGGTGGCCGGGCGCCGCATGGTCGTGGATTCGGGCGTGAGCACCTACCACGGCGATCTCGCATGGAGAACCTACTACCGAAGTACCCGAGCGCACAACACGGTGGTGATCGACAACGCCGAGCAGTCGGAGATCTGGGACCGGTTTCGTGTCGCTCGCCGAGCCCAGGTCGAACACCGCAGCTGGTCGGATCGGGATCCAGACCTGCTGTATGCCTCAGGAGCACATTCCGGTTATCGGCGTCTGAAAGGAAGCGTGGGCCACCGTCGCTGGGTCTGTTGGGTGGCAAAACGCTTCTGGTTGATCTGCGACTACGTGGATGGCCGCGGGCCGCATCGCCTGGAAAGTTTTCTGCATTTTCACCCTGAAGTGACTGTGGCCCGCTACCCGATCGGTCCTCCGCACCGCTCCGGCGGCGCCGTCCGCCGGGAAGAGGTGGTGCTGAACATCGCCTTCTGGGGAGAACACGAAGTTGCCGCGTACCACGGCGCATTGTCACCCATCCAGGGCTGGTATGCACCCGAGTTCGGGATCGATCAGAAGAACCACGTCTGGAGCCAGTGCTTTGAGGGCACGCTTCCCGCGTGGATGGGATACGTCTTGTGGCCGGAAGAAGAGACGCCAGAAGTCCGGTGGTCGCCTACCGGAGTCGGGTCATGTCGCATCACCGTCCGCAGCGGCGGCGATCTCTACGGCATCTGCGTCCAGCCCGAAGAAGTGAGCCTGGAGACGGCGCCAGATCGTCGTTGCTGATCCCCAACCCAATGTCGATGAGCTGAACCTAAAGCCGAAAGTGATTACCACCGCGGGCACCGGCCACAGCGGTTCCACCGTACTGGCCGTCGCGCTGGGCAACCATCCCGGCATCGAGAAGGTGGAAACATTACACACGATTCCCCGTCCGGCTGGACAGCGTCCGACACGCAGAGCTGCTCCTGCGGTGTCCCGATTGACCATTGTCCGTCCTGGATCCAAGTCTATCGCTCCTGGACGAAACAAAGCGATATGCCGGCTTTTGGCCGGTTGGTGCGCAAAGCGTTATGGCTATCAACGATGCAGTTAAGCAAATGGAACAGGAACTGATCACGCGCACGAACAAAGCCGAATTTTTTCGGCTCGCTGACGGCTCTTTGCTGAAGAAGTATCTGCCGAATCAGAACCCTGTAGAAAAATTGTTGCAGGATCATCGCAGCCTCCGTTTCCTCGAGGACAAGTTGGGCGAGCTTGTTCACGAAGGCTGGGTGTACCGTACGGTCAGGCTTCTTGACATAAAAGTCGATCAACGCACGATGCGGCTCGAGTTTGTGCCTGGAGATGTCTTGTCCAATGTATGCAAATCAAAGATGAAAGAGGCAGAGTTTCGCTGCGGCATTTGGCTGGCCCTGTATCACAACAAGGTTCTGGGCGGTCTCCCCCAAGGGCTGATTTACTGGGATTTCAACGTCCATAACGTCATCGTCGATTTCGAACGGCGAACCGTGGTGGCGATCGACCCGGGAATGTCGTGGGGTCGCACGGGCTACGCCTATCAGGATCTGGTCCGCCACATGCACAGTGCCCTCGTAACGCTGGTTGTAAAACGAAAATCGTCGTTCACGGCCCTGGTGAGTTTCTTGAAAGGTTACGCGGTGGCGACACAAACCGCGCCTCATTTGTGGTCTTATTACAAGGGGCTGCGGCGCGAGATTCGTCGACAGTTCTACCAGTACTCGCGCAAGTCCTACGCCAAACTGGTGGCGTACCCCTTTGTCCTCGCCATGACGTTTCCCTTCTATTTCGGGTTCGTTCCGGGGTATCTCTGGCTGAAGGCAATCCAGCGATCTTGAGCTCTGAAGCGCTACAAGTTGGGATAAGCTCCGCAGTTCAGCCACAGAGCACGAAACGCGGCCCTCTCGTGGTCGAAATCCTCGGCCTGGCAGGATCAGGCAAGTCGACCCTCGCCAAGGCGTTGTATGACCGTGACGATCGCCTCGTGGCAGGGAGGCGCTTTAACCCGACCGAGCTGGGCAACATACCTTCTTGTCTTCGGGACCTCATTCGCACGATTCCAACTCTCGTGCCTCCAGAACGCAAAGGGCGGAGACTCACGCGGCGCGAGATCAAAGTGATTCTCGCACTGCAGGGATGGCGTCGCGTGTTGCAAAGGCAAGCTGCCATCACCAACGGGGTCATCGTGCTGGATCAGGGACCTGTGTTCAAGCTGGCGAATTTGTACGGTTTTGGTCCGGAGTGGCTCAAGCAGGACAACTTTGGGCCCTGGTGGGACCACATGTTCAACCAGTGGTCGGCTGTGCTGGACATGGTCGTCTGGCTGGACGCCCCGCGCGAGGTGCTCGTCCAGCGGATTCGCGCTCGCCGCACCTGGCACGCCGTCAAGGAAAAATCGGTGGACGAGGCGGAAGACTTTTTGTCCACTTATCAAGCGTCGTGTGAGCATGTTGTTTCCCGTCTTGCCAAAGACAATCTTTTCACGATCCTTCGTTTTGATACCAGTCGTCAGTTGCTTCGCGAGGTCGTCGGCGATGTCATGGCGGAGTGCAGCCTTACCGAAGTCGGATGATCCAGAAGACTGGACAAAACAAAGAACGGATTGCCATCTTCATGCCTGCGCTGCACGAAGGAGGTGCCCAGCGCGCGATGCTCAATCTCGCGGAAGGCATCGCCGGCCGAGGTCATCCGGTGGACTTCGTCCTCGCCAAGGCGGAAGGGCCTTACCTGTCGCAAGTGCCTGGCTGCATCGATCTTGTAGATCTCAGCGAAGGACGACCTGTGACGTGGGGGAGAACTTTGCGAAGCCTGCCGGCGCTGGTGCGTTACCTGCGCCGCCGGAAGCCGGCAGCCATTCTTGCAGTATTGAATCGCGCCAGTTTCGTTGCCGTGTGGGCGCGCCGGCTTGCTCGTGTGGACACAGCCGTCGTTCTGAGTGAGCGAAACACGCTAAGCGTCTGGGCAGAGGACAGTCGCAATTGGCGAGATCGGCTGACGCTACAACTGACCAAACGCATTTACGATCAGGCCGATGCCGTGACGGCCGTTTCCCAGGGTGTTGCCGACGATTTGAGCCGTGTCACGAACATCCAACGCGAGCGCATTCATGTCATCTACAACCCCGTCATCACCCCTGGCCTGCGGCAGAAGATGCAGGCCCCCCTGGAACATCCCTGGTTCCAACCCGGTCAGCCACCAGTAATTCTCGCCGTGGGCCGCTTGTCGGACCAGAAAGACTATCCAACGCTGATCCGTGGTTTTGCCCGTCTTCGCGAATCGCACCCAGCGCGACTTCTCATTTTGGGAGAAGGCGAGCGGCGAGCGGAACTGCAAGCACTGGTGCGCGGGCTGGGACTGGAAAACGACATCCACATGCCGGGGTGGGTCGAGAACCCCTATCCCTACATGATGCGGGCTGGTCTTTTTGTGCTGTCCTCCAAATTCGAAGGTTTGCCCGGAGTGTTGATCGAGGCCCTGTTTTGCGGCTTACCACTCGTGGCCACCGATTGCCCCAGTGGTCCCCGCGAGATCCTGGCCGAAGGACGATACGGACAGCTGGTCCCCATCGGAGATGTTGCCGCGATGTCGCAGGCCATGAGGAAGGTGTTGGTCGGACCGACGACCTCACGTCCCAGCGAAAGCTGGCGGCAATTTGAAATGGAAAGTGTGGTGAGCCAGTATCTTCAGCTTCTGCTGGGTACTTCACCCCAAAGGCTGACACAGTCACTCTGAATCTAAGGAAAGCCCTACATCCATGGTCCCGCAAAAAAACGCAACTTTGTTGATCGTTGGCCCGCTGCCGCCACCGCCCACCGGGTCCCACGTAACTTTTCAAAATCTTTGCGACGAGGTGCAGCGCCGATTCGGAACGGACCGTGTAGACATCATCGACACGTCGCAAAAAATCATGAAAAAAAACGTGACGCGCATCGCTTCCTTGGGAAATTTAAAGCAGGCATGGCGGATCGCCCGACAATTCTGGCGCAAGTCGTCGCGCAGCAAACATGTGCTCATTTTTGGCTCCAACGGCTTCATGCTCTCGATGGCACCGATCTTGGTAATGCTGGCCAAGCTCCGCAAAATCCCAGTTTTCCTCCGCCCGTTTGGTGGTTCCCTGGATCGTTATGCTGCCGGCTTGAACCCGCTTCTGCGACGCATTCTGCTCTGGACACTGCGTCACGCGGATGGCTTGAGCGTGGAGACAGAGCTGCTGCAGCGCGGTTTATCCTCCGTCATTGGTAAAAAGATTCAGGCTGCCCCCAACTATCGCTACATTCCGTCGACCACACGCCCCGCTCGTTTGCCACACGATTCTTCGCAACCCCTGCGTTTGATCTACCTGGGAATCGTCGGCCAGGAAAAAGGTGTTTTTGTACTGCTGGAAGCCATGCGGCGACTGGCAGAAGAATCTTCGCGTGTCCGTTGCGACATTTACGGGCCCGTGTCACCGGCGAGCGCGGAGCGTTTCCACGATGAAGTGGCCAGGACGGAAAACGCGACCTATGGGGGAACGCTAGAACCAGACGAAGCGATCAGGGCATTGAGCGAGCACGATGCGCTGGTGCTCCCCACGTACTATCAGGGGGAAGGCCATCCTGGCGTGGTCATTGAGGCGATGATCGCCGGAATTCCAGTGATCTCTACCCACCATCGATCCATTCCCGAGTTAATCGAAGACGGTGTAAACGGCCTACTGATGGCTCCCCGCGACGTCCACGCGCTTACCGCGGCCATCCACCGATTGGATCAGGACCGTGAGCTTACCGCTGAATTAAGCCAGGGAAGCTGGCAATCGCGGCGCCGATTCGACACCCGCCAGGTCGTTCCAGCCATTCTCAAGCAAATGGGTGTGGACGTCGACGATTCCGAGGAACCGCTGCCTGATCCCGCTGCCGAAGAAGAAATCTCTTCCGTACCTTCAGGCGACGTTTTTATGGGCTTGAAAACATGAGCGTGATAAGTGCCAACATGATTACCAGCACTTCGTCAGACAAACCAACTCACACGCAAAATACCAGCCATGCGACGGGCGTCGATCGACCGGTGTTCGTCGTCGGTACGGCGCGCAGTGGCCTGACCCCACTGATGGATTTGATCGCCTACCACAAAGACCTTGCTTGGCCCTCTCAGTACAACAAGCGATTTCCCAATCGCCACAGCATCTCTATCCTGTCTCGGATCGTTGACTTACCGCTGTTCAATTCGCGCTTGAAGTATCGGAAGTTTGTTCCCACCCACGACGAAAGTTATCCGTTTTGGAACCAACTCTTCTACGGTTGGTCTGCGCCGTTCCGTGATCTGGTGGCCGACGATGTGACACCGACGATCAAACGCAAATTCCTTCACGCCGTAAGTGAGGTTATCCGTTTTTCCGGCAAGAAGAGATTTATCGCCGAGTATTCCGGCTGGTCGCGCATCGGATTTCTCAACGCCATTTTTCCCGATGCCCGCTTCATCCACATTGTGAGAGATGGCCGGGCCGTCGCGAATTCATACACGAACGTGCACTGGTGGCACGGTTGGCGAGGTGTTTACGGTTGGCGCTGGGGAGTGCCACCGGAGCCATACCTGGCAAAGCTGGAGGAGTACGGGTACTCGTTTCTGGCTTTGGCCGCCATTCACTGGAAGATGTTGATTAACAACATCCTTAATACATCCGCTTCACTGGGCGACGAGCGGGTGATGCTTGTTCGTTACGAAGAGATGGTCAAAGATCCGCAGGCCATGGCCGCTGCGTGCCTCGAGTTCATGGGTTTGGACTCTGACGACAAGAGATTCAGGAAGCATCTCTCGACGGTCAAGATCGTCGATGCTAACCACAAGACGTTTCGTATTGCACCCTGGAAAGACAACGTGACTGCGAAACAGCTGGAGATGTTGAATGATCTTCTGGGAGATGAGCTTCGTCGGCTTGAGTATCCCGTAGGCGAAGCGGGACCGTCACCCCTACCCAATGCGGACAAGCAATATGCGAGACTTGGAGTGTAGCACATGCGGTTGTTACTAATCACGTATCGGCTTCCCGTCGACCTGTGTTCGGGCGACCAGACTACGATTCACCATCTTATGAAGTACCTGTCCCCCAGACACGAAATTGTCTTGCTATCGCTCATCACGTCGGAGAAGATGCGCGAACAGTTAGATCTGGTGGCGCCGTTTTGCGAACGCGTAGAACTGGTCCGGATACCGCGCTGGAAATCTTATCTCAACTGCCTCCATGGGCTCTTTTCACCCCTGCCTCTGCAAATTGCTTATTACCGGTCCTCCGAGATGTTGGAACGGATCCAAAAACTGCTTCAGGAGGACGACTTTGACGTTGCGTATGCTTACCACCTTCGAGCAGGCCAGTATCTGGAAGAAGTCAGTCACTGCCCCCGCGTCCTTGACCTCAAGCCCGTGCAGTCGCTCAACCTGGAACGCATGAAACAGCACATCCATGATCCAGTCCGGCGGCTGCTTTATCGAGCGGAACATCGCCGCGTGAAATCGTACGAACCCGCCTTGGTGCGGCAGTTTGAGCGATGCTTCGTCATATCTCAAACAGACCGTAGCCACGTCGATCCCGAGGGAGAATACGACAATATCGAACTGAACCCACACGGCGTGAACGTGGAACGATTTGCACCGGACCCCACGGTCGAAAAGGAACCCAGAAGCGTCATCTTTTCTGGAAAGATGAGCTACGATCCGAATGTGGATGCCGTGTTGTACTTCCACAAGAACATCTGGCCCGCCATCCAAAAACAGATTCCCACCGCAAAACTCTATGTTGTAGGTGCCAATCCGAAGAAAGCCGTGGTTGCCCTGGCACAAGACCCCTCCGTGACGGTGACCGGATTTGTCAAGGACATGCGTCTCTATCTGAATCGCGCCGAAGTCGCCGTCGCTCCCCTGCGCATCGCAGCCGGCTTGCAAAACAAATTGCTCGAGGGCATGGCAATCGGACTACCCATGGTGGTGACCCCCGTCGCCAACGAGGGTATTGGCGCATCGGATGGTCGCGACCTTCTGGTAGCAGAGTCGCCAACCCGGTTTGCCGAAAGTGTCATCCGTCTCTTGCAAAACCCTAAGCAGAGGCAACAAATCGGCACCGCCGCTCGCAATTTCATCGTGAACCACTGGACCTGGGAAAAGCATTTTGCAGACCTGGAACAGATGCTTGTGGACGTCGCTCGACGCCGTCCATCCCTGTCCCAACCGCCGCTGGTCCAGCCCGCCATGGCCTAGGACCGCGTCCATCCTCACTTCGCGTCGCAACGCTTGACGGAGTTACCCATGCAAGAATTCTGGCTTCTGACGATCATCGTTTTCATTTACTCCACCGTTCAGTCACTTTTCGGCGTAGGCCTGTTAGTCTTCGGGACGCCAACCCTGCTGCTGCTGGGCTGGCCGTTCGAACAAACGATCGCCTATCTGTTGCCCTGTTCGGTGCTGATCAGCTTGCTGCAGGTGATCAACGGCCGAACCCACATCGGGGGCTTGCGACGCGATATTTGGCTCTACTGTGTCCCTTGGATCGTCATAGGACTTGCTTTGGTGCTGAGTAAAATGCTTGCCTTTGACATGAAGCTGCTCGTCGGCGCCACATTAATTTTGACGGCGCTTACGCGTTTTAACCAACGCCTCCAAAACACGCTGGTATTTGTACTCAAGCGATATGCAAACCTGTATCTGATGCTGATGGGCTTTGTGCACGGCATCTCCAATATGGGTGGCGGGCTTCTCACCATCTTTTCCACCACGCTGTACGACGACAAGGAGCGCACGCGTGCGAACATTGCCTACGGATACCTGGTGTTTGCCGTGGCACAGATCACGGTGCTCCTGCTGCTCGAACCCACAGCATTTAACCTCAACTGCCTCCCCCTGGCGGCGGTAGCCGTAGCCACCTACCTGACCGCAGGAAATTCCATCTATGTGCGGTCTTCACGTGAGGTTTACCAGCAATTGATTACCACGTTCATGGTGGCCTATGGCGTGGTGCTGATCAGCGTGAAGTAGGCGAAAGTCGTGCGGTCAGAGGGACCACGAACATTCAACTGGCGTCGGGCGTAACGACGCCACTCGACTTTTCGCAATTCATTCACCGGCACATCTGCCCATTCTGGGACCGCGTGACCATGGCCAGGCAGACGCGATTCAGTCGGGAAGTTCAGCGGGGTCGAACTGCAGCCTGTCGCCAAAGGTGACGGGCAACTGCTGGGCCGAGGTCAGCCGCTGGATAAAGTCTCGCCGAGCAATTTCTGTCCCGCCCAGCCGCTGCGTATGCTCGGTCAACTGCTGGATGTCCAGCAGCTGAAAGCCCCGCTGCCGCAAGTGGCTGACCAACGCCAACAGGGCAACCTTCGAGGCGTCACTGGCACGGTGAAATTTCGACTCGGCCGAAAAATAACCTCCCAGGCTGACCCCATAGGTGCCCCCCACCAGCCGTTGGTCCTGCCACACCTCCACGCTGTGGGCACAACCCACCTCGTGCAACTTCTGGTACGCGCGGATCATCGCCGGAATCAGCCACGTACTCCCCGCGCGATCCCCCGCCGTGGCACAACCCTGCAACACGCCGGCAAAGTCCTGATCGCAGGTCACCCGGAATCGCCCGCTGCGACACCGCCGCCGCAACCGGCGCGAAACGACCAGCTGGTCTAATTCCAGGATCGCCCGCGGGTGGGGGGACCACCAGGCCATCAGCCCCTCGGCCTCGCACACCGGCCAGGGAAAGATCCCGTGCCGGTACGCGTCCAGCAGCCAGGCGGTGGTCAGCTGGCCCCCCACCAGGACCAGGCCTTCGGCATCGGCCAGCTCCACCGGGGGGAAAAACCGCGACTTGTTCAGCTTCTCTGTCATGCCACCGTCCGGCACCCGGCAACCCCGCTTCGGCTCCCGCTCGCCAAACCGGTCCCCAATTCCACGCCTCTCATCTCCCTTGACGATCCCGCCACTCCCCTCATTATACCCCCCGCCAGACCCGGTCTGGCTGAACCAAACGATCAGCGATCGTTGATCAGAAACCATCGGCACGCTAGCACCGCCCTGGGGCTGGTTCTGCGTTGACCGGCGGCGACACGCATGGCTATAATTATGGCTTCGTTACGGATGACGGCGCTCGGGACCCAGCCATACCGAGCGGATCAGGAGGGTCAAGGAAGACCGGCGGCTGTGGCGTTTGCCGACGTGTCTTGCTTGGTGAAAAACGTCACAGGAGTTCTCGGTGTCGCCAGGAACCGCGTTTGACACCAAGGAACAGGTCCGGCAGGCGATCGACATCGTCGACCTGGTTGGACAATCGATTCCGCTTCGCCGCCAGGGCCACATCTATCTGGGGCTCTGCCCCTGGCACGACGACACGCGGCCCAGTCTGCAGGTCCATCCCGAGCGGCAGACTTTTAAGTGTTGGGTGTGCGACATCGGCGGCGACGTGTTCAGTTTTGTCATGCGCCGGGAGGGGGTCGAGTTTGCCGAGGCCTTGTCGATGCTGGCCGAACGAGCGGGGATTTCGCTGGGCCGGCGGGGCTCTGACGGTGGGGCTTCCGCGGCGGCTGCCTCCTCCAAGCAAACCCTGTTTCGCGCCGCCGCCTGGGCCGAAAACGAATATCACCAGTTTTTGTTGCAGGACGCGGCCGCCGAACCCGCTCGGCGGTACCTGGCAGAACGGCAGATCACGGAGGAGAGCATCCGGCGGTTTCACCTGGGATTCGCTCCCGACTCGTGGACCTGGCTGATCGACCGTGCCGCGGGCACCGAGTTTACGGCGGAAGACCTCCAGCGGGTGGGACTGGTGGCGGTCTCGTCCAGCACGAATCGCCCCTACGACCGTTTTCGCGGCCGAGTCCTGTTTTCCATCCGCGACACCCAGGACCGGCCGATCGCCCTGGGCGGCCGCCTCCTCCCCTCGGCCACCGACTCCCAGGCGGCCAAGTACATCAATTCCCCCGAGACACCGCTCTTTTCCAAGAGCCGCCAGTTGTACGGACTGAACGTGGCGCGGCAGGCCATCGGCCAGACGCGGCAGGCCATCGTGATGGAAGGCTATACCGACTGCATCGCCGCCGTGCAGGCCGGCGTCTCCAACGTGGTGGCGGTCCTGGGCACTGCTCTGGGGCCGCGGCATGTGCAGCTGTTGAGCCGCTATGCCGATACCGTGACGTTGGTGCTGGATGGCGACGCGGCAGGGCAGCGGCGGGCCGGCGAGATCCTGGACCTGTTCCTTGCCAGCCGCGTCAATTTACGAGTGCTGACCCTGCCCGAGGGTCTGGATCCCTGCGACTACGTCCAGCGGGAGGGTGCTCAGCGTTTTCAAGCCTTGCTGGACGAGGCCGTCGACGCCTTGGACCACAAGGTCCGCGTGGCCACCCGCGGCATCGACCCGGCCGACGGATCGCACGCGGCCAATCGAGCCCTGGAAGAGATCCTGCACACCGTCTCCCAGGCGCCGCCCCTGGCGGCCGGCGGGACCACCGAAACGGGGCTCCGCGAAGAACAGTTCCTCAGCCGCATGGCGCGGCGGTTCCGGGTCGACGAAGGCACCCTGCGAGCTCGACTAGCCGAACTGCGTCGACGGGTCAGCCGCCGAACCCGCCGGGGTGACGATCCGCCCGCGGCCGCCCCCACCGCCCACATCGCCGACTCCTGGGAACGCGAATTCATCGAAATTCTGTTACAACAGCCGGAGGCCATGGACCGGATCGCCGAGGAGATCAGGCCCCAGCAGCTGAACGACCCGGTATGCCGCCAGATCTACGAGCGGTGTGTCAAACTGTCCGCGGCGGGCATCACTCCCGACTTTCATCGGTTGATCCTGGAATTCGATGACCCGGCCTACAAAAGCCTGCTGGTCCAGCTGGACGAGCGGGGTCGGGATCGCGGCGGCAGCGATCTCGCCCGGCAATTGCCCGATGTCCTGGAAAGCTTTCGCCGTCGCCACGACGCCCGCCAAGGGCTGGCCGCCGTCGCGGCGTTGCGCGAGCATCAATTTGACGAAGAGGAGGAGGTGAACATCCTGCAGCAGTTGGTAGAAAACGAACGGACCCGCCATCGGCTGAAATGAGCCCTGGCTGGCCGTCCCCCGCACCGGTCCGACATGACCGAACCTATGGATGGGCAAGGATGTCGGACTGCCAAACCCCGCGTCGAGGGCGCAGGAAGCGCCCAGGGAGGTTTCAGACGTGCAGATTCATCAAGCCAAACTCTCACAACTCATCCACACCGCCAAGACCCAAGGTTATCTGACCTACGAAGACGCCGTCGCTTATCTGCCCGACGACGGCAACGGCACGCAACAGCTGGACGAGCTGATCCAGGCGGTGGAGGACCATCAGCTGGAGCTGTTACCGGCTCGTCGAGCCCCGGGAGGGGGCGCGGGGCGGGGGACGGCCCAGCAGGTCGAACCGGAGGGCCCCAGCCTGCTGGGGGACGATCCGGTGGAACTGCCTCGAGCCAGTGCGGACCCGATCCGCACGTATCTGAGCCAGATGGCCAAAATTCCGCTCCTCTCCCGCGAGGAAGAGATTGCCATGGCCAAGGAGATCGAGCTGACGCGGCGCTGCTTCCGCCGGGCCCTGCTGGCCTGCAACTTCGCCCTGGAGTCCACCGTCACCACGCTGGAAAAAGTCCACCAGGGCCTCCTGCCGTTCGACCGCACGATCAAGGTTTCCTTGACCGAACAGTTGACCAAGGAGCAGATTCAGGCTCGCATGCCGCTAAACCTGGCCACGTTGCGAAAGGTGATGGACCGCAATCGGGCCGATTTTGCCCAGCTGATCAGCCGCCGCACCCATCGCCACGACTGGGTCGCCGCGCGACAACGTTTTCTCTGCGGCCGCCGCAAGGCGCTGACGCTGGTGGAAGAGCTGAGCCTCCGGTCCAGACGCGTCCAGCCCCTGATCGCTCAACTGGAACGGTGCGCTCACCGTATGAGCGAACTGCAGACGTGGATTCGTCAGGCACGGACCAGCCCTCTGCCGCCCGCATCGTTGCCGGAATGGCGTCGCGAGTTGCGGGACTTGATGCTGATGACGATGGAAAGCCCCCGCAGCTTGCGGAACCGGCTGCAGAACGTGCGGCGCTATTTCGAAGACTACGAAGCGGTCAAGCGGCGGCTGTCCAGCAGCAACCTGCGGCTGGTCGTGTCGATCGCCAAAAAATACCGCAACCGGGGCCTCTCTTTCCTGGACTTGATCCAGGAAGGCAATACGGGGCTGATGCGGGCGGTGGACAAGTACGAATACCGCCGCGGCTATAAATTTTCCACCTACGCAACCTGGTGGATTCGCCAGGCCATCACGCGGGCCATTGCCGACCAGGGACGGACGATCCGCATCCCGGTGCACATGATCGACGTGTTGAGCCGGTTGAGGAACGCCTCCAAATATTTCGTGCAGGAAATGGGCCGCGAACCGACCCCCGAGGAGGCCGCCCACGCCGCCGGGATCAGCCTGGAGGAGGCCCGCCGCGTGCTGGATATCGGCCGGCATCCGGTGAGCCTTGACCGACCTGTCGGGGAAAGCGAAGATAACAGCTTCGGCGAGCTGATCGAAGATAAAGGTTCTGAGAGCCCCCTCCGGCTGGCCAACCACGGCCTGTTACGCGAGCGGATCGACAACCTGCTGAAGACGCTTACCTACCGGGAACGGGAAATTATTCGTTTGAGGTACGGACTGGATGACGGTTACACCTACACCTTGGAAGAAGTGGGCCGGATCTTCAGCGTCACCCGCGAACGGGTGCGGCAGATCGAAGCCAAGGCCGTACGCAAACTGCAACATCCCATCCGCAGCGATCAGCTGGCCAGCTTTCTGCCGGCAGCCGCGGGTTAAGCCGGGGCCCTGCACCCACCAGCCGCTGGTCGCACGACCAGCGGCTTTTTTTATGCGAGGACGAGGAAAACCATGAGCACCTCTGTGGGCGTGCTACGCACGCTGCATCAACTCCACTGCGAACTGGCCGAACGGCAAGACCGCCTCCAACGCGGCCCGCAACGCATCAAGGCCGCTCAGAGCAACGTCGCCAACCTGGAAAAGGCTTACAGCGAACAACATGAGAAAACCACCGCCGCTCGGGTCGCTGCCGACCAGAAACAACTGCAACTGAAAACCGGCGAAACCAAGATTCTGGAACTGCGCAATAAGCTGAACTCCTGTAACACCAACCGGGAATACCAGGCCCTCCTCCAACAAATCGCCGCCGATGAAATGGCCAACAGCGTCCTGGAGGATGAAATCCTGGAAGCCCTCGAAAAAATCGAACAACTGCAAGTCAGCGTGGGCCAGGCCCAGGAAAGAATCGACCAGGGGAAGGCCGAACTGGCCAAAGCCGAACAACAGGTCGCCGCCTCCGCCGAATCGCTCAAAGCCGATATCCAGCGGCTGAAACAAGAGCTGGCCGCGTCCGAAAAACAACTGCCCGCGGACCTCCGCCCCGATTACGATCGCATGGTCAAAGCTCGTGGGGCCGACGGCATGGCCCCGGTCGAAAACGACTGCTGTAGCGGCTGCTACCAGCAGATCACCCCCAACTTGCTCTCCAAACTCATGATGGCCCAGGTCGTCTCCTGCACCAGCTGCGCTCGCCTCCTGTACCTGCCCGAGGAAAACCCCTAGGGCCTGGTCACGATTTCTTTTGAGGGTGACGCCGCGAAAAGGGGTCAGTTGTGCCGATGGGCGTCGGGCTTGAGCAGCCGGGGTGCTTCTGGGGCGACGGCTGTCCTCAGCACCCCGGCTGCTGAGTCTCACCTTAGCGCGAACCGATCGCGTCTCCGCCGGGGATCGCGCCGATCTTCGCGGGGTCAGACCCGTTTTTTCGGTTTTTGCTTGCCGCAGTAGACTCGGTTCACTCCAGTTTCTGCAACTGCTGCCGGAGTCGCTCGACCTGCCTGCGGAATTTCGGCGACCTCGCCATAGCAGATTCGGCGCGATTCACCAGGCTCCGCACACGATCGGGATGCGTCAGCCCAAACGGCTGCATCATTTCGCGCAGGGTCGCGACGGTCAACCGGCCCGCCAGCCAGGCAGCTACGTCGCGAGTGGGATCCGGGCTGTGCTTTCGGGCCAAGCTGCTTACCGGTACGTTGTAGTAGCCGGCCGTCTTCTTCAGGACCTCGGCCAACGGAATTCCTGACAGTCGCCGCGCACTGGGAACTTCGTCGCGGTACTTCGGAGACGTGATCCGACGCTTGATGCGTTCCACAAACTTGCTGCTGCCCAACAGCCCACCTTCGACGGCCACGGCCAACGGGTTCTGTGGCGGGTCGTCGATGCCTGCTTCCACAAACCGCCGGTAAGCCGATTTGGCATGCTGGCCTCCCGTTTCTCCCTGCCAAGCGCTGTATACCGCGTCCTAGGCTACCCACACGACCTGTTTGCGCTGGTCTCGGTAGCCGGGATAACTCGACCAACGCCACTGCTCGGGACGCTGGACCAGCGGACGTTTGCCGCGGACCGTGGGCGGGCTTCGAGGGGTCACTTCGGGGGGCATTCCCGGCGGCAGCCTGGGGCCAGCTTGGGCTCAATCTGGCTAACCCCTCCGGAAAGGGGTTTTTTGCCCTGCGAACTCGTCCGAACGCGAGTTGTGGCAGGTGCGGCATTTCAGGCCAAGGGGTCGATTGGGCCCCGTGAATCCGCTTGCCGGCACGCTTCCCGTGGCGTTGGGTGCCCTTTACCAATCAACAAGAAACTCGAGGCGGTCTTGCATGACACTACCGTCCAACGTGGCTGCAAGGTGGTGTAGGCGTCGCAGCAAATCGCCCAAAGGACGCTGACTGGAAACCACGATGCCCGCGTGATGCCGTCCTTGCTGCAGCCAGGCGGCGTGCAGCGCAGCGAAATGGGCGACGTTGAAGGTTACCAGTGCGCGGCCTTCGGCAGCGGCCCACGCAAGCTGGGATTCGTCGGTTTCCGCCATGCGACCTGCTTCTGGTGTGGAAACAGCGTCGACACCCGACTTCCGCAAGGTGGCGGCCACCGCTGCGTAGATATCCTCGTCCATGAAGTATCACAGCTCTTCGCTCATGGCTGGGGCTGGCCGTCACCTCATGGCCGCTTCACCGCGGCCTCATCGTCTGCCCTGAGGTCACCCTCAATTTCCTCGATATGGTCATAGGCATAGGCCAACGCATCGTGGACGTCGGCGGGGCGGAGCGAAGGGTACTGTTGGACGATCTCTTCCACACTCATGCCCTGACGATAACAGCTCAGAACTGTGGCAACGCGGATTCGCGTCCCAGCCACGACTGGCTGTCCGCCGCAACGAGAGGCATCTTTCTCGATATTTCGATAGTCCAGTTTTGACATGTCTGTTATCCGACGGGGTTGGCAGGCTAATCAGTCTCCACCTTGCATTTTATCACGGCTAGCCGATCCTTGCCAGCGCAAGGATAGCCTTCAACGCTGCCTGTTACTGCATCTGCAAAATTTACGCGGGGGGGCTCTGGCTCCCGCAGCAAGTCGCCTGAGGTCAGGCCTGAATGGCACTTCCGCGGTTCCGATAAATACTTACGACCGCCAGCTGATTTGCGCTGAGCGCCCTGAGTCGGCATTCGCGACATGATGACGCCTGGTCGATCTTCGCGGGGTCTCTTCGCGGGGTCAGACCCGTTTTTTCGGTTTTTGCTTGCCGCAGTAGACTCGGTTCACCCCATTTTCTGCAACTGCTGCCGCGAAGCCGTCCGCCGTCCTTGCTCCTGACCCCGTGAAGCCCGACTATTGAACAACAATGGCCTCATAGCCGATCGTTTTTAGTTGCCGGTTAACACGTTCCGCGTCTTCGCGCGTCGTAATCTCAAACGTCGCTTCGTCCATGCCTTCTCTAACACTCACGACTACCCGTGATCGTCTTTTATCGCCACATCGATGGATGGTGACAGATTCAACACACTCCCGATCGTAGGTCTTGCACCGGCCACAACGATCGAGGGCGAACGTATCTGCTGAGAAGCTCAGAATTCTTGGGTGGATCTGGACCACCAGGGGCATACAAATGGCCACCAATGCAAGGAAAATGATTACGAGAACAGCTTTGGACAAATCAGGAGATGTAGCAGGCCTCGACGTAAATGTATGCACCATGACTGTGATGGCGATGGGCACTACGATAAGTACTATATTCCACAAGGCGATAGTCCGAAGAAGACGTCGAAGTCGCTTCCCGCGTAGGCAAATCAGGTGAGAGAATCCAGAATGCGAGAATCGCAAGGTACGATCTTCATTACGCGACACGTTTTCGCTCATTGCATCCTCGGTCCTAACACATCAAAAATAGCCTCAACCATTAAGTCTGCCAACCATTGAGCTTGATCGGATACCCATTGCTGTGTGGAAAAAGGGACGCCTCCTGCCACAGCGCCCGCGACGAGCCCGAGATCGACGACTGCTTCCATCCTTCTAGCTCGCTGACGGCTGTTCAATAGCCGGAATCCGTACGTAGCTAGGATTCCTTCACTAACCGGCGGCGATAGTGCGATTGGGGAAGCAAAAAGGGGACAGGTAGGCTCTGTAGAAAGCCCGCAAAACGGCTTCCCCGGGTCGTGCTCGAGCTCAGTCCGCAGGACGGTGCTCGTACTCGTAATCGCCACCCTGTTCGTGCCTGATCGTCCGCTCGATTACGATTACGAGCACGAGCACCGCTTCGCTGAGCACGAGTGACAGGCAGACGATATCCTATAAAAAGGAGTTTTCTACAGAGCCGGACAGGTACATATATTGACATCCGGGGGTGATCGTTTTTCTTCTGAGGATGCCCCGTTCTGCACGAGTCGCTCCCGCAGGAATGCCTTTCCACGTCATCCATCGTGGTGTCGGCCGTCAGCAGCTCTTCTTTGACGACGACGATTACCTGGCGACGCCGTCTGAGGCCTTTCTTGGCGCGAAGGGACGACGTTTCCGCCTGGGGTCGACCTTGAGCAGCCGGGGGGCTTCTGGGGCAACGGTAGTCGTCAGCACCCCGGCTGCTGAGTGCCACCTTGGCACGAACGGATCGCGGCTCCGCCCAGGGTCGGGCTTGAGCAGCCGGGGGGCTTCTGGGGCGACGGGTCCGGAATCAACCGCCACGCTGTCTGCGGGACGAACCGCGGCCGTAGGCCTGATCCAACAGCTGGATCGTGTGCCAAGCGGGAATCGCCGGGGCGTGGCCAGCCAGGTGGGTCCGCAGCTGCATCAGGCAGCCAATGTTCCCCGTCACCACCAGCTGTGCCCCCGTCGCCGCAATCGCTTCCGCCTTGCGGCACCCCAACTGCCAGGCCGTCTCCGGCTGCTCGAGGTTATAACTGCCCGCCGACCCGCAACACAGCTCGCCGTCAGGAATTTCCCGCAAGCAGAGATTTTCAATCGCGCTGAGCAATCGCCGCGGTTCGGACCTCACCCCCTGGGCATGCGCCAGATGACACGCATCGTGATACGCGACTGCCAGCGGCTTTTCCAACATGCCGGTCCCGATCGTCCCCAGCTGGGCGAGGAACTTGCTGACGTCCAGGACCCGAGCCGCCAGCGCTTGGGCCTCGGCGGCCTGGTCTTCCCCGGCCAGCCACAGGCCGTACTCCTGCATCCCCGAACCGCAGCCGGCGGCGTTGGTGACCACCGCGTCGACGTCCTTCGGAAAAGCCGCCAGGTTCTGTTTCGCCAGCCGTGCGGCCTGGGTTAAGGCGCCGGTGTGAGCCGCCAGGGCGCCGCAACAGACTTGCCCTCGCGGGATCACCACCTCCACACCCTGGCCGGCCAGCACCCGGAGGGTCGCCCGGTTGATCTCGGGTGCCAGGACCTGCTGGGCACAGCCGGTCAGCAGGGCCACGCGGGCTCGGCGGGGGCCCTCGGCCGGGTAGACCTCCGGCAACGGGTCGGCGGAGGGCAAGCGGGCGGGCAGCAATTCCAGCATGCCCCGCCAGCGGCGGGGCAACCAGCGACGCCAGGGCCGCACGGCCCCGCCGGCCCGCAGGGCCCAGCGAAAACGGCGGGGGAACGGCAACGTCGCCAGCAACAACCGGCGAAACAAACGATTCCCCGCCGACCGCCGCCGCTGCGGCTCGGCCCACGCCCGAAACGGCGTCAGCAATTCGCCGTACTGCACTCCCGAGGGACAAGCGGTCACACAGCCCAGGCAGCCCAGGCAGCGGTCCACGTAAGGCGTCGCCTCGTCCAGGGCCACGTTTCCCTCCAGGACCTCCTTCATCAGGAAAATCCGTCCCCGCGGCGAATCCATTTCCTGGCCCAAGACCTGGTAGGTGGGACAGGCCGGCAGACAAAACCCGCAGTGGACACACGCCTCCACCGCGTGGGCCATCGCCGCCCCGTGAGCACCCACGTCGGTCACATGGATTCGATGCTGCATCTAACGCTCGAATTTTCCTGCCGGATCAAATACGCTCAACAAACGCTCGGCAAATGCACTGCTCCGGTCCTCAGGGACCAGCACCGCCGGCCCGCGGCCGCGGAGGATCAACCCCCGGCTGTCCAGCTGGGCCAATAACCCTTCCAGCTCGTCCCTACCCGCTTCGGTGGGCCAGGCAATCCAGGCCACATTTCCGCCCGCGCTGTAACGCCGGGGCACGTCCCCGGCGATCCGCGCCAGTTTGCCTTCCATCTTCAGGATCTGCGGCGGCGCCAGCGGGACCTTGACCAGGGTCTGCTGGGGCCCCACCCAGGCAAATTCCCGCACGTCCCGCCAATACCCCTGGTCTTCGTCGATCTGCTGGACCTGGGCCTCCGGCGACACCAACCGCCGCAGGCGTTGGACCCGAGCCGGCAGGGCAGGGCGGGTCCCGCGGATGCGGACCGTCACCCGACCGGGCGGCTGGAAGTCGAGGCAATCCAGCTGCTCGGCCGAGCCCGCCAGCTGGTTCATCACCGCCACCGCCGACTCAGCACCGGCCAGGTCGATGTGCAGCGTCACGGCCGCTTCGGCGGCGGGGAAGACCTTGAAGGTCAATTCGGCCAGCACGCCCCACCGTCCCAGGCTGCCCACCATCAGCTTGGGGATATCGAAGCCGGCGGCGTTTTTGACCACCAGCCCGCCGCCCCGAACCAGCTGGGCGTCGCCGTTGACCAATCGCACACCGATCAGAAAGTCGCGGACCCCGCCGTAACGAAACCGTCCCGGGCCGGACAGTCCCGCGGCCACAGTCCCCCCCAGGGTCGCCCCCGCCTCGACCAGGGGCGGATCGAACGGCAAATACTGACCATGGCCTGCCAGCATCTCGTCGATTTCGGCCAGCGGCGTCCCGGCCAGGGCGGTAAACGTGTACTCGGTCGGCTGGTACTGCACCACGCCGCTCAACCCGCTCAGCGACAGATTCGCGCCCGCGGCCAGGGCCGGTTTGCTGCTCCCCGCCGCGACCCGAATCCGCGGGTGACCGCGGACCGCCTCCTGCAATTCGTCGATGGAACCAACCTGGATCATCGGTATCTCGCTTTTAGCTGCTCGACCTTCCTCACTCCGGCGGCTTTCCCCCGCCGCCCCTCCCCGGCGCTGCCTGACGGCGGCACCACTTGGCGTCATTCGCGAAAAATCACCCCCTGCTTTTCCAAAGGGTGATAGCCGTGCGAGGTGAGGGCGGGCGCGTCGGCGCTGGCCAGCATCTTCCCCGGGTTGGCCAGCCGTCGCTGGTCCACGGCGTCCCGCAGGCGGTACATGAACTGCATGTCGGTTTCCTGGAACATCTCTTTCAAGTACGCCCGCTTTTCCAGGCCGACGCCATGTTCTCCGGTAATCGACCCGCCCAGGCGGATGCACAGCCGCAGGATTTCGCCCAAACAGGCCTCGGCCTTATCCAACGCACCCTCCTGGCGCCCGTCGTAGAGGATCAGCGGATGGAGGTTGCCGTCTCCGGCGTGAAATACGTTGGCGATTCGACAATCGTGCCGTCGTCCAATCTGCTCGATCTCTTCCAGGGCATCCCCCAGTTTCGACCGGGGCACGACCCCATCCTGCACAATAAAGTCGGGGCTCAACCGCCC
>CAYFZZ010000197.1:0-2998 GCA_964347545.1 uncultured Planctomycetaceae bacterium
AAAAGCTGGCGAAAAGTGAAGCGCATCTCCGCGATCGTGCGTCGCATCCCCACCAATGTTCGTGGTGTGGGACGGTTGACACAGTGGCTGCGAAAAATTTATCTGGCGCTGCGGTAAACGGTTACGAGCAACCTATTGATGCGGATCGCTTATCTTGTCGAACGGGATATCAGCCGGGATGACGCGGTCGTCAAGAAGGCGGCCGCGCAGATGGCCTGCTGGACCGAACAGGGCCACACCCCCGGCCTCTTCGCCCTCTCCGCCGGGGCCGGCGTGGCGCCGACCCTGGCTCAGCTCGACGTGTCGTCCCAGCATTGGCGCGGCTGGCGGGATTGGGTGATCCGCTATCGGCGTCTGATCGAGGAAATCTTCCGCTGGCAGCCCGATCTGGTCTACCTGCGACTGACCAGCTACTTCCCGGCCTTGCAGAAACTGTTGAAGCAACTGCCCGTCGTTGTCGAAATCAATACCGACGACGTCGCCGAATACCAATTGACCATGTCCCGCAAAGCGTACCTCTATCACCGCCTGACGCGGGGTAGACTGCTGAGCGGCGCCCGCGGAATGGTGGCCGTCACGGGCGAACTGGCCGAACGCTTCGCCGGCTGGACAAGCCAGCTGAGCGTGGTGTCCAACGGGATCCGTCTGGAAGATCTGGAGCCGTTCCCGCCGCCACATAATCCTCAACCGCGGCTGGTGTTTGTCGGTCAGAACGCTATGCCCTGGCACGGCGTCGATCACATCGCTCAGCTGGCTTCCGCCTGCCCCCAGTGGCAGTTCGACGTGGTCGGAGACCCATCGTTCGGGATCGCCTCGCCACCCCCCAACCTGCAATTTCACGGCTTTGCCAAAGCCTCGGAATATCACCGCTGGCTGGCGCGGGCCGACGTGGCGCTGGGGCCCCTGGCGCTCTACCGCAAATCCATGTCCGAAAGCTGTGCCCTCAAGGTTCGCGAATACCTGGCGGCGGGTGTGCCCACGATCCTGGCCGGCCAGGATACCGATTTTCCCGAGGAAGTGCCGTTTTTGTTGAGCATCCCCAACACGCCGGACAACATTCAGCGGTCGCTGGACAGGGTCCGGACCTTCGTCCAAGGCGCGGTCGGGAGGCGCGTGCCGCGGGCGGGCATTGGACAGCTGGAGCTAAAGACCAAAGAGACGCAACGGCTGGCGTTTTTTGCCAAGGTGCTGAAAAAATGCCATCGGGCGGCTGGTGACGCGTTGCCTGTTTCGTGATCAGGCAGGATACTGAAAGGTCCAGCGCGGTCAGCCCCTCGCCAGATCGCACTCCGCCTGGCACGAAAAGTACGTCGCGGATAAGACATGACAGATACGCCCTTGTTGCCCTACGCCTGCCCCCGCTGCGGGGGGCAGTTTCGCGTGGATCCGTCGCAGGCCGGCGAACAGGTCCACTGTCCCCACTGCCAGACGGTGGTGGCCCTGGGGGAGACGCCCCGCGGGGGCGGGGGACCTGCGGCCAGCCCACCGACGGCGACGGGCGAGGCCCTTTCGCTGAACTGTCCGGTCTGCCACGGGCTGTTCCGGACCGCGCGGGAAACGGCCGGCCAACAGGTGCTCTGCCCCCACTGCCAACAGCGGGTCGCCGTCCCGGACGTGGGGGCCAGCCAGCCAGCCGCCGGTTCCCCAGATGCCGCCTCCCCGCCGAGCGGCCCCACGCCCACCGGCCCGCCGCCGGTCCCTCCGGCCAGCGATGCCGGCCTGGCCGCACCGACACCGCCGGGTCCAGGTCCCGAGACCCGTGCCGAGAGCCCATCTCCCAGCTGGCCGCCGCCGTTGCCGCCGGCTGGTACGGGCGAAGTGCAGATTTCGGTGCCGGACAGCCAACCGGCCGCGGGGCAGCCCGCAACGGCGGGTGACGCGAACCCGTTGGGGGGGGTCGTGATCCACGACGCGCCGCGGACCATCACCCGCGGTGGTCAGGTGATCGAACTGCGGTCCCTGACGCGAGAAGAACGAGCTCGACAGCGGAAGATCAAGAACATCGTCATGTTCCTCGTCGGCGTGGCCATTCTGGGCTCGTACCTCCTCTACCACGTCGGCTTCTGGCCCTTCGGCCGCTAGTCCAGCCGCTGGGCCAGCGCGTAGATTGCGGCGGCGTCCAAGACCTGGTCGTTGGCCTGGAACAGCTGGCGGATGGCCGCCTTGTGGATCTTCATCTTCATCCCCCCCACCCCGATGGCCCCATAGCAGGTGACGCCACCGTAATCGGCCGCTCGATCGTGGACTTCGATCCCCTCAATCCCCAAGGGCGGAACGGCGTTCAGGTCGATGGCCACCTGCAGGTCGCCGGCGGCCTCACGAGCGGCGGCGGACAACAGCGGCACCCCCGCCGCCCCGGCACAGATCACCAGCTGGACGCCCTCCAGGGCGGCCCGCAGCGACTCGGTCGAGTCGATTTGCAGCGGTTGGACGGTCGACTCGGGGACTTGCGCACGGACCCGCTGGCACAGCTGGTCGGCGCGAGCCAGCGCGCGCGAGCCGGCGCGGACCGCCGCTCCGCCACCCGCCAATAGGCGGGTCACCCGAGCTCCCACGGGGCCGGTGGCGGCCAGCACCAGGGCCTGGGTCTGAGCTAAGGCCAGGTGCCGGGTCGCGGCCAACACGGCCGCCGCCGCGGTGGTGTTCGAGCCATTCGAGTCGATCATGCAGGAAACGCGGATGGGCTCAAAAAAACAGCGTTGCACCTCGGTAAATACCGCCTCGCCCGCAGCCACGTCCGAACCGCCCACAAAGATCGCCGTGTGCTTCAGCGCCGCCGGACCCCGCGTAAACATCGCTCCATAGACCAAATCCCGCACCTGGTCCGGGACCACCTGGGCATGCCTCAGCAAGTGGTCCACACCCGCGTCAATGGCCACCACGGCGTCAAACACGCTGGTCTGGGGGTCGGTGTCCAGCTGCAACAGGATCTTCTGGTCGCTCATCCGGGTTACCTCGCGTGTGGACTGCCTGGGTCGAGCGGCCGCGGCCACCCTGC
>CAYFZZ010000198.1:0-3126 GCA_964347545.1 uncultured Planctomycetaceae bacterium
GGCGACGGGTCGGCCTGGCTGGTGGCCCAGGTCTACCGGGCCGGCGAGACGGACGACTGGTGGCTGGCGCGGGCCAAAGAGCTGAAAGACGAGTACCGGATCGAGGCCTTCGCCTGCGACCCGTCCGAGCCGGCCTACATCGACAAGTGGAAGGCGGGCGGGCTGAACGCCGTGCCCGCCCTGAACGCGGTGCTGCCCGGCATCAACGCCGTCAAGCAGCGGCTGGCCGACGGGCGGCTCAAGGTGGTGCGCGACAACCTGCGCCACCCTGACCAGGTGCTCAAGGCCGAGCGCCGGCCGTACCGGTTGGAGGACGAGTTCCCCGGCTACGTGTGGGCCGACAGGAAGGCCAAAGAGCAGCCGGTCAAAGAGGACGACCACGCGCTGGACGCCCTCAGATATGCCGTCATGCACCTGGACGGGCGCGGGCGGGGCGTGCTGTTGGGTTGACGTAGTGTACAGAAATGTGGTATAATGACACGCAGAGAATTGCGTTGCGAGTGCGGGTCCATCGTGGCCGTATTGGAGAACGGGGCCATCGTCATCGAGGCCCGGCACCACGGCGAGCGGCACCGGGCCGTCTTCTCGCTGGCCACCCTGTTCGCGCTGGCCCACGGCGAGGGGCCGGGCCGGCTGACGGTCACAGCCGAGCCGCACCAGCGGCGCAATCACCGAGGGGCGCCGCTTAGGTGAATGATGTAAAGCAGCGACAGGAGCGACCCGAACCAATCGAGTACCCAGAGTACCCTGGTGATCGCCCCCATGAAGAGGACATCAAAATTCGCATCAAGCGGCTGCACCATGAGCATTTTCACAAGCCCACGCGCTACCTGGGTATTCTCGTCAAGACACGCAAGTACACGTATGGGTGCCGCATACCCTATTGGTGGTGGAATTGGCACCCGTCCAGATGGCTTCATAAGTTGAGGTAAGCAGGGAACCTTACCCTGAGTAATTGAATATCGTTCGCCTTAGAGCGCCCGTTTTAGTCCACGTCAGTGGCCTAAGACGGGCGCTTTTTTTGTTCCCGGAGGTCCTATGCCCTCCCTCACAAACCGAATCAACACCGCCTGGCGCGTCTTCCGTCACGGCCTGCCGCCGCCCCACGGGCCGGCCAAGCGCAAGGCCACCTACGTGCTCAACCCGCTGGTGTCGGGCAGCGGCACGCCGCACTGGCACACGACCGACTTCGCGGCCTGGGCCGAGGAGGGCTTTGGCGAGAACTCGCTGATCTACTCGGCCATCATGTACAAGGTCAGGTCCAAGATGTCGGCCCCCTTGCGCGCCTACGGCGGCGACCCCAGAGCGCCGGAGGAGCTGCCGCCAGAGCACCCATTGTCCAAGCTGGTGCAGCGCCCCAACCCGCACCAGAGCGGTGTCGAGTTTAACGCGCTGGCCGAAGTGCTATTCAATTTGGGCAACTTCTACGGGTTGCTGGTGCGGCCCAAGGCCGGCGGGCTGCCGGAGGCCATGTACTGCCTGCGGCCCGACCGGGTGTACGTCATCCCTGAAAGCGACCCCGACCGGCCCTGGCAGCGCAGCGTCAAAGGCTATCTGTACGTGCCGGAGGGGGAGAGCGTCTACAACGGGCTGCCGGTGCTGGCCGAGGACATGATGCACGTGAAATTGCCCAACCCGGCCGACCCGCTGGAGGGGCTGGGCGAGGGCCAGCCGCCGACCTGTATCGGGCGCAGCGCCGACGTGGACAACGAGGTGACGCGCTTCCTCAAGATATTCTTTGAGATGGGCGCCATGCTGCAGGGCATCCTCAAGTTTGACATCCCGCTGGACGACGAGAGCGTGGACATGATCAAGGAACGCTGGCGCGAGATGTACGGCGGGGTGGACAACTGGACCGAGATCGGCGTGCTGGACTCAGGCGGCAACTACCAGCGCATCGGGGCCACCTTCGACGAAATGGGCTTCGAGGCCATCGACGAGCGCAACGAGAGCCGCATCCTGGGCCCGCTGGGCGTGCCGCCCATTTTGATCGGCACCCGCACCGGGCTGAACCGCTCTACCTATTCCAACTACGAGCAGGCGCGGCGCGCCTACTGGGAGGACACGGCCATCCCGGAGCAGACGCTGTTCGAGGTCGAGTACCAGTATTATCTCCAGACCGACGACGGCGGCTTTGTCAAGTACGACCGCTCGCGGGTGCCCGCTTTACAGCAGGACGTGCCGGCCCTGACCGAGGCGGCCTACAAGATGTGGCAGATGGGCGTGCCCAGCCAGCAGGCCTTCAACACGGTGGGACTGGACATCGGCGAGGTGCCGGGCGGGGAGGTGGCCTGGCTGCCCATGAACCTGATCCCGGCCGGCTCGCTGCCCTTCGAGGAGGAGCAGACGAGCGAGGGCGCGGTCGAGGCTGAGGAAGACGAGCGGAAACAGGCGTGGAAAGGCAACGGGCACTACAAACAATCGCACCACCCGGAGGTGCTGGCCATCCCCTGCCCGCTGTGCGGCCAGAGCCCGGTGGACTGCTACCCCGACCACGGCGGCTTGTGCGTGTGCCAGACCTGCGTGCGCACCTTCGACCCGGAGTTAGAACGTGCCTAGACGATCAGCCAGGGACCGGGAGCTAGACCGGATACACGAGGAGCTTGAGCGAGAGCGCCGGCGCTTTTCGGCCCAGGTAAGGCAGAGGTTGGACGAGGTTCTTAGCAACCAGGCTGGCTTCGCCCGGTTGCGGGCCATCACCGACGAGGAGTGGGAGGCGGCTGAGTTGGAAGGCGAGCCGGTAGAGGATGCCACGTGATTGGCGCTCGCTGGTCGATACGCTATCGCCGGTGCAGAAGCTGGTACACCTAGCGATGAGGCTGGACGATTTTGAGATTGACCGCATCAAGGGGGAATTGTTGCGCGAGGGCCGGGCTGCGTACGAGGCCGAGCTGACGCGCCAGGCCAAGCGGGTGGGCTGTCCCGGTCGGGTGGGGCGGCTGACGGCGGGGCCGGCGCTGACGGAGTTGAACCGATTGTACGAGGAGCACGCGCGGGGCATCGTAAACACCTACAACTACGACCTGGCCGGGGCCATTATACAGATCAGGTCGGAGACGCCGACGGCCAACCGCCACGTCTACGCCCGGCGCTTGCAGGACTGGGAGACCAAGCGGGGCGCGTGGA
>CAYFZZ010000199.1:0-6368 GCA_964347545.1 uncultured Planctomycetaceae bacterium
ATCTACCTGATGGGCTGGACGGGCGGCTATGTGCTGCTGGCTCTCCTGCTGGCCCCCTACCTGCGGAAGTTTGGCAAGTACACGGTGCCGGACTTTGTGGGCGAACGGTATTACAGCGAGACGGCGCGGATCGTGGCGGCGATCTGTGCCGTGTTTGTCAGCCTGACGTACGTGGCAGGCCAGATGCGCGGGGTGGGGATTGTCTTCAGCCGGTTCCTGGAAGTCGATATCTGGCAGGGCGTCGTGGTGGGGATGGTGATCGTGGCCTTCTTCGCCGTGTTGGGGGGCATGAAAGGCATCACCTGGACCCAGGTGGTGCAGTTCTTCGTGCTGATTTTCGCCTTTTTGATTCCCGCCGTGGCCCTGTCGTTCATCCTGACCGGCAAAGCGATTCCCCAGGTAGGCTTTACCTTTACGGATATCGCCGACAAGTTGAATGCCTTGCAAACCGACCTGGGATTTCGCGAATATACCGAGCCCTTTACGGAAAAAAAGAAGCTGGATGTGTTCTGCATCACCTTTGCCTTGATGGTAGGCACGGCCGGTCTGCCGCATGTGATCGTGCGGTTCTACACGGTCCCCGACGTCCGCTCGGCCCGCTTCAGCGCCGGCTGGGCCTTGCTGTTTATCGCCCTCCTCTACACGACCGCCCCGGCCCTGGCCCTATTCGCTCGCTACAACCTCCTGAACACCCTGCACGGGGCCCAGATTACCGGTTCCGAGATCCAGGAGATTAATGGATCCGAGCGGACGATTTACGAGCTGGAGCGGACGGGCGAGGATGGCAATCCGCAGCCGATCTCCTGGGCCATCTCCTGGCAGCGGACTGGCCTGATTGAGTTTAACGACCGCAATGGCGACCAGGTGATCCAGCTGGATAAGAACGAAAAGGGTCGGTTTTCCGAGGCGATGATCGACAACGATATCATCGTGCTCTCCACGCCGGAGGTCGCCAAACTGGCACCCTGGGTGATCGCCCTGGTCGCCACCGGCGGCCTGGCCGCGGCGCTCAGCACCGCGGCCGGCCTCCTGCTGGTCATCTCCAGCTCGATCGCTCACGACCTGTACATTCACTTTATCGACCCCCACGCCCCCGAAGCACGGCGGGTCACGGTAGGCCGGATTATGATCGTGGTGGCCATCGTGGTGGCGGGTTATTTTGGCATCAATCCGCCCGGGTTCGTGGCGCAGGTGGTCGCCTTTGCCTTTGGCCTGGCGGCGGCCAGCTTCTTTCCCGTCATTCTGCTGGGGATCTTCGACAAGCGGACCAATCGCGAGGGGGCGATTTGCGGGATGACCGTGGGACTGCTGTTTACCGCCGTCTACATCCTGGGCTGTCGTACCGATCGGATCTTCCCCTTCGTCGACCAGCCGCTGTTCGAGCCTTGGTTTTTTGGCATCTCGCCCGAAGGGATCGGTGCCGTGGGCTGCCTGCTGAATTTTGTGGTCACCCTGACGGTCAGCCACCTGACCCCTCCGCCTCCCGAACGGGTACAGCGTTTCGTGGAAGAGGTGCGGGTCCCGCGTGGCTCGCACGAACCCGAAGCCCACTTCGACGAAAGCGACACGACGGCGGACAATCCGTGAGCAACGGAAAACAACGTTGAACGCACACCGAACGTTCGACGTTCACGCTTGCGGATTGGGTATGTAGTCGCCGCCGCGGCACTGTTTCAGATAGTGCAGAGCGTGGACCTGGCCGGTCATCTCCAGGTCGTCCCGATAGACCGGGTCGTGCCAGCCCTCGATGTCGATCGAACCCCGGTAGCCTCCCAGCCGGAGGATGCTGATCAGGTCGGTCCAGTTCGTGTCGCCAAAGCCGGGCGTGCGGTGATACACGTACGGTCTGCCGCCGCGGATGCCCCAGCGGCGGATTTCGTCCCAGCAGACCGTGGCGTCCTTGCCGTGCAGGTGAAACACCTTCGGCAGCCACTGCCGCAGTTGGGGGAGGGGATCGGCGAAGCTGACCAGCTGGTGGCACGGTTCCCACTCCAGCCCCAACGCCTCGCTGGGGACCGCGTCGAACATCAGCTCCCAGGCGGCGGGCGAATGGGCGATGTTCCAGTCGCCCCGCTGCCAGTCCCCCCCCATGTCGCAGTTTTCCAAAGCCAGCCGCACCCCCCGACTTTCGGCCGCTGCCGCCAGAGGACCAAACACCTCGCGAAAGCGGGGGAGGGAATCGGGCACGGGGAGGTCCGGGATCCGACCGGCAAAACCGGCCACCACGTCACAGCCGAAGCGGTCCGCCGTCTCAATCAACCGCTGCCAGTCGCCGGCGACTTCCTCTTCCACCAGCGGGTTGCCGTAGACGCCCACCGCGCTGATCACCCAGTCGCCCGCGGCCTGGTCGCTGAGCCGCCGTAGCTGGTCAGCCAGAGCGAACAGGTCCAGCGACCCGATGCGATGGCCGAAGGTCAGCTGAAAAGATTCGAAGCCGTGGGGGACCAGCTGCGGGATGGTCGTCACCGCCGTCTCTGCATGGACGACGGTGCCGATGCGGAGATCCGCATGCCCGACGGCTGATCGACTGTCGCTCATCGTCCCCCCCCACCAAGCCCCGCCAGCCGCGACACGTCGCCTCTGCCGGCCAGCCAGCCGTTCGGCAGGCACCGCCCGCGGCCCGGCTGACCCCGCCCCCCGCACCGCTTAACGACTAGCGGAGTAATTTTCCGGAGGGCGTCATCCTATCGCGCGGGCTCGCCGCGGGCAATCAAGCGGCCCAGCAGAAAGCATCGGCTGAACGGCAGGAGGTGGGGGCGACCGAGCCGCGGAGGACGGAATCGAAACGCCAAGCGCCGTGCTGCCGGAACTGCGCGTGGCTTGTTCCGTCTATGGAATTGATCTGGTCAACCCCTGGGGCTTAGCCGCGGCGAGCCCGGCCGGGCAGCATGGGGGGGGCGTAGCCGATGGCCATTCCCACCAGCAGGCCGGAAACGTGAGCCACGTTGGCAATGGGCATGAAGCCCACCAGGCAGATGACCAGCCAGATCATGAGGATGGCCACCGTATTGGGATGCAGTTGCATCCCGGAACCGGGATCGACACGGCCGCGGATCCAGGCATAGCCGAACAGTCCGTAGATGACCCCCGACATCCCCAGAAAGTTCGCCTGGGGAACCAGGATCCCCTGCGGCCAGTCTTTAAAATCGGCCAGCAGGTATTCGGCCAGGTTGGACAGCACGGCGATGAACAGGACCAGCCCCAGCAGCACCCAGTGGCCGCGAGCCAGTTCGACCAGCCGCCCGAACTGGTAAAACATGTACAGGCCGAAGATCAGATGAATCCAGCCGCCGTGCATGAAAATTGGCGTCACCAGCCGCCACACCTGGCCGCGGAGGACCTCCGGCAGGTAAGCGGTCGTTTCGCCGGTCTCTCGATTTTGCAAGGTATACGTGGCAATAAACAGCCAACCGGAGACCTGGCGATTTCTGCCGAAGTTGGTGGCCAGCGTGGCCAAGGCCATCAGGGCCAGAATGGTCAGCGTGACGGGGATCTGGCGGCTGACGGGCCCTTGCCACTTCCGCCGCACGTCGATCATGTTCTTCTGGTATTGCTTCTCGCGCTGGATCTGCTGTTGGCGAATCTGGCTCGCCTCTTTGGCCACCCCTTGAAACTGAGCGGCCTGGGGCTGATCGAGGAAATCTTGTAAATCCTCCCGGCTCTGATCCACAAACTGCTCGTCGTGCACCCAGACGATCCACCCCTCCGGACTTTGGTCCAGGCGCGTGGAGATACCGCGGGTCAGCAGATAATCGGCGAACTGCTGGGCTCGCACCTGGTCAGGGATCACACCGGCCTGTCGCATCTGGGATAGAACATAGCAGGCGACCGGCGGAATGTCTAACGCGTGGCAGAGTGCAGGCGCGCAAGGCATGCCGGCTGGCCGAGGTGCCGCCGCGAAAAGGGTCAGACGCCGGCCCTCTTCCGCCGACGGTCTCGCATCGGCGATCGCGAAGCGCGCATCCCGCATGGCTGCCATCCCTTCGGGATGCATTTGGGGGGGGGTATCCGTGTATCCGGAGGTGGCGCTGCGCTTACCTCCGGCTAATCGCTGCAACCGCTCCGCGGTTGAGTTGGGATTGAGATGCTTGTAGGACGGGCACTCCTGCCCGTCCCCCCCATGACAAGACCCGCACCCCCGTCACCCGCTTTCCCTCTCTCTCCCTCATCCCTAACCCCTGGCCCCTTTCCACTCGGAGGGAGTCAGGCACTTTTTTTCGGGAGCCGCGCTTGTTCATTTTCGACAGGATCAACATGATGTTTTGGTTAGGTTTGAAGGTTAACCGTCGGTTGTCCCCGCTGTCCTCACGCGCCGAAAAACGAGCCAGAAACCTTTTGCCGGAATCGCGGCGCGCGGCAAGAGGGTGCTTCGCACAACAGGTTCCTGCCGCCCTTTCGCAAACCGGCGGCCAACCCTCACTTCACGGTTTGACACACCGCTAGCTGATCAGCTGCTCGGACAACCGCACCGCCTCCAGGCGCAACTGTTCGACCTGGTCCATCAGGTCTTCCACCTTGGCGCTGTTTTGTTCCACTTGGAACATCCGCGCGGTCAGCGACTTTTGGGCCGCGTTCCACTCCAACCACAACTGCAGGGCCTGGCGCCAAGCGGGGTTGCCGTCCGCCTCCGACGGTGGTTCGGCCACGGTCTCGGCGGCCGGCACGGCCGCGGTGGGCCGCTGCTGCCAGGCGGCAGGGCGACGCAAGGCAACGTCTCCGGGGGCACTGCGGGTTGTGGAGGCGACGCGGGAGAGCCGCGAACGCCGGGGTTGAGCGCGACGCCGATAGCAGCCGCCTTCCTCGGACTTCGACGACATCTGGGATTCCCTCCCAATGCGTGAACCGAAGCAAGATGCCGAGGGATCAGCAGGTGCTGCAGGGTCCAATCTGCCGGGCCAGGCCAGCTTCCTGCCACGCCCTCAAGAGGCGGCTTCCACTGCCGTCTCGAGAACATCCTTTTCCGCGGCCAAGTATGCAGTTCCGCGGGAAACTGTCAACGCGAATTTCCACCAGTGGCCCCCAGCCAACCGCGCCCCGCGGTGGCAGACCGTCCGCCTCTTCGCCCCCCACGGCCACGCCCGCCCCACCCGCCGACTTGGCCCTCCCCGCGGGACCGCCCGCGGGACCGCCCGTAAGCCACCGCAGACGCAGATCGGATCCGGGGCAGATCAAGCTGATGACAACTGTCCGCACCCGCCTCCCGACACCGGCGATGTTGGCGGCGGCGGCAACCCGTGGAGGTTCATCAGCTTGCGTCCCCAACCCTCCCCGTGCCACTCGTTTTTTCCCCCGGTGGCATGCCCCCTGCAGCTTGGCAGGCGTACCATAGGACAAATACCCGCTCACGGGAGGTGAAGCATGAAGCGCGGCAAGCGTCGGGGCAAGATCATGGTCGGTATCTTGTTGGACCTGTTGTTCTGGGTCACGGTGGGCCTGCTGCTGGCCGGGCTGGCAACGTAAGGACAAATGTCGCGCCGTCCCCTCCCAGCTCTGCCAGGTAGCACTGGCCGTGAAGTTGTCGAGCGATCCGGCGGCAGAGGGCCAGGCCCAGGCCGACGCCGGGGGCGCTCTCGGCGGCTTGCCGCACGGACTTGGTGAAGGGGCGGAACAGGCGGCGGCTTTCGTGCCGAGCGATCCCCGGGCCGTGATCGCGGACCTGCAGCAAGACCCGGCCGTCGGCGGCACCCGCCTCCAGGTGAATCCGCCGGTCCGGACTGCGGCCCGCGTACTTGCAGGCGTTGTCCACCAGGTTGATCATCACCTGTTCGACCGCTGCCACGTCGGTCTCCAACAGACAGCCGGCCGCCGCGGGGGCAATATCCACCTCCAGCTGCATGTCCGCTTGGGCGGCCCGTTCAGCCAAACCGGGCTGCATCCTTTCCACCAGCTGCTGGACGCTGACCCGAGAGACCGTGACCTCGGGTTGGCCCCGTTCCAGCCTGGCGTAGGAGAGCACATTTTCGACCAGGTGAAAGAGCCGGTCCGCTTCGCGCTTCAGCGTGTCCAGGTATTGCTGGCGGCGGGACGCATCGGGCAGCATCCCATCGGCCAACATCTCCGCGTACATCCGAAACGTCGTCAACGGCGTCCGCAGTTCGTGCGTCACCGCCGAAACAAAGGCCGCTCGCCGTTCGCTCAACGACATCACCCCGCCCAGCAAGACCCCGGCGGCGATGCCCGCCAGCGACAGGCAGACCCAGGCCACCATCAGGGAAAACATCAGCGGGCTCAAGGGCCCACCCCCCACGGCATCCGCCAGGATCGGCGAGGCAACGACCAGTTCTGCGGGGAGCGTGGCCAGCATCCGCGTCAGGTCCGCCTGGCTTTCGTCCGCCACGGGCACAATGTCCAGCTGCGGAATCAAGTCC
>CAYFZZ010000200.1:0-6270 GCA_964347545.1 uncultured Planctomycetaceae bacterium
CAGCAGGTGACCCGCATCCCCAACAATACCGTCGACCTGGACGCCGCCACCGGCAAAAAGGTGTTGAAGCTGATGGAACTGCTGGACGATCACGACGACATCCAGAACGTCGCGGCCAACTTCAACATCCCCGAAGAGGCGATGGCCGAGATCGGCGGCGACGAGTAGAGGGTGGGCTGCGTCCGGACGGGATTCCCTGGTGCCGGAACGCACGAGGGACGTTCCCATCCCCGCTGGGCGACGCCAGCTGGAGAAAGCGGGCTCAGCGGGTCGAGACGGTCGGCGGGGTCGGGTATCGCCTTGGCGAACCGTCCCCCCACCGCTAGGTGCTGTACTCCAGCGATTCCCGCTCGGCGGCCAGGGGGCCCCCCCGCGTGGCAGGCCGCGGCTGGCCAGCGGGCCGCGTGTCGCGATCCTCCTCCCCGGGCGGCTGGTAAGGAACCGCACTGTAGTACACGCGGTAGAAGACCGGGACTAGGATCAATACCAGGGCGGTGGCCAAGGCCAGGCCAAAGGCCAGGCTGGTCGCCATGGGGATCAGGATCTGAGCCTGGAAGGAGGTCTCGACCAGGATCGGCAACAGCCCGGCGATCGTCGTCAGGGAGGTCAGCAATACGGGACGGAAACGGCGGCGGCCGGCATCCACCAGAGCTTCCTGGATCGGCATTCCCCCGCGGACGCGACGGTTGATGAAGTCGATCAACACAATCGAGTCGTTGATCACCACGCCGGTCAGCGCCACCAGGCCAAAGAAGCTGAACAAGGTCACCGGCAATCCCATCACCCAATGGCCGATCACCGCCCCGATTAACCCGAAGGGGATGATGATCATCACCAGCAGCGGCTGGAGGTACGAGCGGAATTCGAGGACCAACAGGAAGAACATGGCGACCAGAGCGATCGCGGAACCGACCAGCAAGCTGCCCAGGGATTCGCGGGTCTGCTCTTTCTGGCCCTCCCAGCGGACCCGCACGCCGGGGTGTTCGGACAACAGCGTGGGCACGAAATCGCGCTGCAAGGACGCCACCACCTCGCTGGCATTTCCCTGGGACTCGTCAACGTCGGCGCTGATCGTAATCGATCGCATCTGATCAACCCGGTTGATCTCGGAATAACCCCGCTGGACCTCGATCTCGGCCAGCTCGGTCACCGGCCGCTCCTCACCATCGTTAGCCCGAATCCGAATGTCACGAAAATCGGCCAGCGAGCGGCGATCTTCGGGCGGATAGCGGACCATCAGCTTGACTTCATGCCGGTCCCGCTGCAGCCGCATGACCTCCACGCCGTAATACGCTCCCCGGATCGTCTCAGCCAGATCCGCCGTGCTGATCCCCATCGCCTTGGCCCGCTCCTTCACGCGGATCCGCAATTCCCACTTGCCCGGTTTGGAGTCGTCGCGGACGTCAAACACGCCCGGATACGTGGCCAGCTTCGTCTTACACTGCTCGACAAACTCCTCCAGCTCGGCAACCTGTTCGGCCGGGGCCAGGGCTTTGAATTCGATGGGGGTCCCCGCGGGGCCGAAGTGGGGCGCATCAAAAATGATGCTCTCCACCCCCGGAATCTCCCCCACTTCCTGCCGCCATTCGGCCAGAATCTTCTGGCTGGTGACGTTCCGCTGGCTGGTGTCGACCAGTTCCACGTCCAGCGATCCCACGTGGCTGCCGCTGCCCAGCCCCCCGCGAACGGGGTCGGCCGAGCCCAGTTGTTGGCCGACCGACCGCTGGATCAGTCTCACCACCGGTCCCCCGCGGGCCTGGTACGTCTCGTTCACCCGCCATAAGGCATCGGCGATTTGCAGCGTGGCGCGATCGGTGGCGTCCGCCGGCGTGCCGTCGGGGAACGCCAGTTTGACCTCCAAGTTGTTCGAATCCAGCTTGGGAAAGATGATATAGGGTACGAACCCGCCGCGAATGATGCCGACGGTAATCAGCAGCCCGGCGACCGCGGAGGCGATGACCGTCAGCGGATTCTGCAGGGACCACCGCAGCGAGGGGACGTACGACTGGTTGATCAGCCTTTCCAGCACGGCGGTCGACCAGCGATTGACCACGTTGAACAGTCGGACCAGGAAATGGAACGGTGCCAACACGAATCCCAGGATGCGAAACACGAGGTTGTCGCGATGAGCCAGATGGCAGGGGAGGATGAAGGTGCTTTCCAGGAGGGAGATGACCAGCATGGCGATTACGGCGAAGGGCATCACGGCAATGAATTTTCCCATGATGCCCGCCACGAACAGCATCGGGCAAAACGCGATGATCGTGGTGGTCACCGAGGCGATCACCGAGGGAATCACCTCCACGGTGCCGTCCACCGCCGCCTGGATGTAGCCTTTGCCCATTTGGCGATGAGCGTAGACGTTTTCGCCCACGACAATCGCGTCGTCGACGATGATCCCCAGGGCCATGAGGAAGGCGAACATGCTGAGCATGTTCAGGGTCTGGCCGGTGGCAAACAGGCCCACCCCCGCGCCCAGCATGGCCACCGGAATGCCCAGGGACACCCAAAAGGCGAGCCGCAATTCCAGGAACACGGCCAGCACCAGGAAGACGAGGATCAGGCCCATGATGCCATTCTGGATCAGCATCTCCAAGCGATCCCTCACGTCGACCGAACGGTCGCCCCAGGTCACCAGCTGGTAGCCGCCCGGCATGTGGGCCGCGGCCACGTACGCGCGGACCTCGGCCGTCATCGCCAGGATGTCCTCGCTGGTCGTGCGATCGACCGACAAGACGAGCCCCGGACGCTGGTCGATCTCGCAAATTGCCGTCGTGTCGATGAACTCGTCCCGGACCGTTCCCAAATCTCCCACGGTCAGCACCTCGCCGCCGGGATCGGTGACCAGGGGCAGCTGAGCGATTTCCGTGCCGGTCAGCCATTTGTTCTTGCCCCGCAGGAGGACTTCTTCGCCGCGCGAGCGGAGCGTGCCGCCAGGCATTTCCAGGTTTTCGCGGCGGACGATGTCCGCGACCTGCTGCAGCGAGAGCCCGTATTTGCGCAAGGTGTCTTCGTCGATTTCGATGTCGATCTGGTAGTCGTGCGAACCCTGGACGTTGACTTGGGTCACGGTCTTCAGCTGCAGCAGATCGTCCCGTACCCGCTCGGTGATCGCCCGCAATTCCAGTTCGTCGAAGTCGGGACGGTCGGGGGGGGCCAGCACACCTACCTTGATCACGGGATAGCGCATCGTGATCTGCTGGACTTCCGGATCCTCGGCCAGCTCGGGAAAGCTGGGGATCCGGTCCACCTCCGAGCGGACTTCGGTGACCACCTTTTCCACGTCCTGGATGTCGGCTCGCAGTTCCAGCACGACCGAGCCGCTGCCTTCCTTGGCCACGGAGGTCATTTTCTTGATGCCGTCGATTGAGCGGACGGCTTCCTCGATCTTCTGGCAGATGCCCTCTTCCACCTCCTCGGGGCTGGCCCCCGGGTAGGGGACGGTGACCAGCACGATTTCCAGGTCAAATTCGGGAAAGATCTCGCGGCGCATGAAGGTGAAGCTGAGCGTGCCGGTCAGCAGAACCCCGATCATCAGCATGTTCATGGCGGGCGAATTGTCGATCGCCCAGCGGATCAGCGATCTCATTTTTCCGCTCCTTCCGGCCGCCCCTCCCCCGCCCCGGCCACCCGCGGTGCCGCCGGGGAGACCCGCACTTCCATCCCCTCGACGACAAACGGCAAGGGGGAAGTGACCACGGCCGTGCCGGCCGAGACGGTGGCGCCGGTCGGCATCAGAAGGGCCTGGCCATCGACGACCTGGACCACGTTGCCCGGCACGCTGTGCAGCTTCCCATCGCGAACGACCCACAACTGGTTTCCGGGTCGTACCGCGGCCTCGGGGACGGTGAGCAGGGTTTCGCGGAGGGGGACGTGCAGCCGCACGTTGACGAACATCCCCCGCATGAGGGCTGGGGGAGCGGCGGCGGGCGCGTCGACGGTCTGACCCACCAGCCGCGCTTGCCGCGGGCGGCGGACCTCGGCCAAACAAGGCACGGTGCGGGTCGTGGCCTCGATGCCCGCTCCGTCATACCGCGAAAGATGCCCCTCCCAGGCGTACGTTTGTCCCTCAACCGCATAGGTCACGGTAACCGGCAGGTTCGGCAGCCGGTAGCTCTGCCCCGCATCCCCTTCCGCCGTCGGCCGCGTGACGTTGGCGTGCCGCCAGAACCACTGCAGCTCGTCCATCTGCAAATGAAACCGGACCTCGACCCGCGCCACATCCTCCAGCTTGGCCAACATCGTGCCTGGCGTGACGTAGCCATCCTCTTCCACGGCGTCCTGGGTGATCATCCCGTCCATGGGCGCCACGATCGTGGTCCGCTGGACCTTTAATTCGGCCATCTCGCGTTCTGCCGCCAGCCGCTTCTTTTCGCTCTCCAGCCGATCCTTGCGGACATCCAGCAGGGCCCGCTCTTTCCGTAACTTTCGCAACGCGTTGCGGGTGATCAGTTCGGCGCGCCGCACGGCGTCCAGCTCTTTTTCCGAACCGGCCCGCTTCTGCACCAAGGTCTCCTCCCGCTTCAGCTCCTTCTGCCGCAACTCCAGCTCTTCCACGGCCAGCTCAATCAACTGGTCCGTATTGACCCGTTCCACCTCCAGCTCGTCTAAGTTCAGCTCTGCCTGCCGAGCCAGTTGGGCGATCCGGTCGACCTCCAGCTGGTAGTCCCGCGGGTCGATTTGAATCAGGGGGCTGCCCTTCTGCACATAGCGTCCCGTTTCGCAGGCGGGCCACTTTTTCTGCACCCGCCCCGCCACCTCGGCCGCCAATACCACCTCCCGCGAGGCCACGACCTGGCCATCCGTCTCGAAGATCAGGCCCTCCTCGTGGGGCCGAATCTGGACGGTTTCCACCAGGGGGGGAAGCCTCGGCGGCAACGCCGCTTCCGGCTCGACCCCCATCTGGCTTAACCACATAAAACCGGCGATGCCGCAGATCAGCACAATCAGCGGCAGCCCGTACTGCGTCAGGCGGGAAGTCGTGTTTTCAGGAAGATTGGCCATCAGGGGTCGGTGGAGGTTGGGCGTTCATGACCCGCGGCCAGCGTCCACGCCCCTGGGAGGCGGACCCACCAGCAGGCTGCCGGCGGCGGGAGAAAAATTGAGCGGATCCTTACGGGCTTTCTCCTATGGGCGTGGACGTGGGTTCGGCCGCAAACAAACCCCGCTGGGCCCCCACGACCGCCAGCATCACGTCGGCAATGTGCACGGCCAGCTGGTCGGGCTGGTAATGGTCCGCCCATTGCTGGGGCTCGACCAGCATCCGCACGATCTTCTCGTGCACGCGGTAATACACGATCTGCCCGATGAGGCTGAAACCCAGCTGCTGGACGCGGTGCGGAGGCAAACGGTGGTCCGTCAGTTCGTCGAGGATGCCCAACAACAGCTGGAAGTCGGGACGGAAGGCATCCTGGACCAACTCCTCGCACGCCTTCGTCGGCTCCATGATCTCGCGGATCAACAGCCGCAGCTGCCAAGGCGCCCCGTCCGTACCCACAATCCGGCGGACCAGCGTCGTGACAAACATCCGCAATTTCTCGGCCGGGGGGGTGTCGGGTGACCAGGCGGGCAGCGGTTGCTGGCGAGCCCTCAGCCGTCGAGCGTGCTTGACGGCCTCGATGTACAACCGCTCCTTGTCGCCGAAATAGTAGTTGACCGCCGCCAGATTGGCACCGGCCCGCTGACAGATCTCCCGCACCGTCGCCGCAGTAAAGCCTTTTTCGGCAAAGATTTCCCCCGCAGCATCCAAGAGCCCGTCGCGGATCGTGTCCTTACCCATCTTTCCAGCCTCCACAGAACAAACAGATTAAAACGTCTGTTTAAAACAAGTGTATTACCGTTTGCCCCTTCTGGCAAGTCGCCGGGGCGAATTTTTTTTCCAGCCGGCGTCGGACGCGAGCGGCGGCCTGCGGGATGCGGGATGCGGGTTGCGGGATGCGGGATGCGGGATGCGGGATGCGGGATGCGGGATGCGGGTTGCGGGTTGCGGGATGCGGGTTGCGGGTGGCGGGTGGCGGGTGGCGAGATGCGAGCTCCATGATGGCAAACCGCCAGCAGCAGAGGGCCGGAGTCTGGCTCCTTTTTCGGCCACCGACATCTGGCCCTCGCGGGGGCTCGCTCCCGAAAAAGGTGCCTGACTCCCTGGCGATCTCGCCGGTCTGTGTTGGAGACGGTCATTCCGGGGCCACCGGCGGCTAGCGCCTTGCCGCTCACCAACCACCACCAGGTGTAGGTCCAAGACATAGGTAACAGGTTTGGTTCAGGACATGG
>CAYFZZ010000201.1:0-2721 GCA_964347545.1 uncultured Planctomycetaceae bacterium
GCACCGGAATCGGACCGATCGAAATTCTGTACAACACCAGCGAGGGGCACCGCGAAATCGCCGAAGTCATCGCCAGCGACTGGGAACAACTGGGCCTGAAGGTCCAGCTGCGGAACCTCGAATGGGGCTCGTACCTCAAAGCCACCGAGAACCTCGAGTACCAGGTGGCCCGCGCCGGCTGGATTGGCGACTACCCCGACCCGAACACGTTTCTGGACATGTTTCTGAGCGACAGCACCCACAACCAGACCGGCTGGAACAACCCGCAGTATGACGCGTTGATTGCCAGCGCCGCCCGCGAAGTGGACCCGCGGCAGCGACTGCAGATCCTGCACGAAGCGGAAGAATTGCTGATGGAGGAACTGCCGATTATCCCCATCTATGCGTACGTTTCCGTGAATCTGGTCAAACCGTATGTGCGCGGCTTCTATGTCAATGCTCAAGACCTGCATCCGCTGAGCGCCATCTGGATCGACGAAGACGTCCGCGCTCGCTTTCAACAACAGACTCAGCCCCCGTGATCCCTTTCCTGCTCAAACGCACCCTCTGGCTGCTGGTCACCCTCTGGATTGTCTTTACGGTGACCTTCTTTCTGATGCGCTTCGTGCCGGGAGGGCCTTTCGACCAGGAGCGCCGCCTGGAACCAGAGGTGAAAAGAAATCTGGAAAAGCGGTACCGTCTGGACCAGCCGCTGCATGTGCAGTACCTCTACCACCTGGCCCGCACGGCCGGTTTTTACCGGCACCGCGACGGCTGGCCACGGTGGGGTCTGCCTGACCTGGGGCCCAGCACCACCTTGCGGGACTTCAGCGTCAACGAAGTGCTGGCTCAGGGATTCCCGATTTCCGCTGCGCTGGGCATTCTGGCCTTGGGCTACGCCCTGGTCCTGGGACTGGTGGCCGGCATGGTGTCGGCCCTCCGCCGCCAGACCTGGATCGACGTCTCGCTGATGTCGCTGGCCACCTTGGGCATCGCCGTTCCAAACTTCCTCCTGGCCGGGGTCTGCCTGGTCCTGTTCGTATTCACCTTTCCCCTCTTCCCCGTCGCGGGCTGGGGTTCCTTCCAGCAGATTCTGCTGCCTGCCTTCTGCCTGGGATCGCCCTACGCTGCGTACATTGCGCGGTTGACGCGGACCGGCATGTTGGATGTGATCCATCAGGATTACATCCGCACAGCCCACGCTAAAGGGTTAACCCCGGGACGGATTGTGGTCCATCATGCGCTGAAGGGCGCGGTGCTGCCCGTGGTCTCCTTCCTCGGTCCCGCCACGGCGGGCATCCTCACCGGCTCGCTGGTGCTGGAACAGATCTTCTTTCTGCCAGGCATGGGCAGCCATTTTATCGAAGCCGCCTTACAGCGTGACTATTCGCTGGCCATGGGCGCGGTGCTGGTCTATACCCTGATCCTGTACAGCATGAACACGCTGGTCGACTTGTCCTACAGCTTGTTGGATCCGCGCGTCAGCTTGAGTTAATCGCATGCCTCCCGCTGAACCCCACCATCCGCAGAGGGCCCTGGCACCGGCCGGGGACCATTACGCACAGCTGCTGGAGGAGGCCGCAGCGATCCCCGGGATCTCCCTCTGGAAAGATGCGCGTCGCCGCCTCCGCCGGAATCGGACCGCCATGGCCTCCCTGATCCTGCTGACCCTCGTCGGTCTCGTCTCCTGGCTGGTACCCCTCTGGCCGTTGCAGTCCCCCAAACAACAAGACCTGCAGCGGCAGTACCTGGCCCCCTCGCTGGCCACCGTTTCCCTCCAGCTGGCCGAGGTGGGGGACCCGATGCGGTTTGCTCAGCGAGTGGACCAGCTGTGGCACCAACCAGGCTGGTTCGATGGCGGGCTGATTCAGCTGCGGCTGGGGCTGTTCGGCGATTGGTGCCTCCCCTCGCTGTGCGGCACCGACAACCTGGGACGCGATCTGCTGTCCCGCATCGTGTGGGGCTCGCGCGTCTCGCTGCTGGTGGGAATCGTGGCCACCCTGGTCTCCCTGGTCATCGGGGTCACCTACGGCGCCACCGCCGGTTATGTGGGGGGCCGCCTCGATAACGCCATGATGCGGTTCGTAGACGTGCTCTACTCCGTCCCCTTCATCTTCGTCGTAATCTTCCTGATCACAGTCCTGAACCAGGAAGATATCAAGCGCGAACTGGCCCGCTACGGGATCAATAAAATTGTCATCTTTTTTATCGTGATCGGGGCGATCTACTGGCTGACCATGGCCCGCATCGTGCGGGGACAGGTGATTTCGCTGAAGAACGAACAATTCGTCGAAGCGGCCCGAACGATTGGTGCTGGTCGAGCCCGGATTATTTTTCGGCATTTGGTACCGAACTTGATGAGCGTGGTGATTGTGTACCTGACGTTGACCATTCCCAGCGTGATGCTGTTCGAAGCGTTTCTCTCGTTCCTGGGCCTAGGCGTCGAACCGCCGGACGTGTCCTGGGGCATGCTGGCCAATGAAGGCATCAAGAACATCAGCCCCCTGCAAACCCACTGGTGGCTGGTCGTTTTTCCCGGACTGGCCCTGGCCCTGACCCTGTACGCCTTGAACTTTCTGGGAGACGGCCTGCGGGATGCCCTCGATCCGCGGCTGAAGAACAGATGACCCCCGCCGGAAGGGGCCAGCAGAGCCAGGAGATGAGCCTGTGATGAGCGACGTGTAGTTCGCGGTCAGCGAGCTAAGATTAAAGTTCGCGCCCGATCACGGCCTCGTGCGGGCC
>CAYFZZ010000202.1:0-6315 GCA_964347545.1 uncultured Planctomycetaceae bacterium
CCGGGAGAACGCAAGATCTTTGGCAACAGCTGGGTCATTTCCGCCGCGCTGTTGACGTAATACGTGGAATGATTTGCCAGCACAAAGTCATACCCGCCCTCAGACAGCGTCTCTGGCGAAGCATGGCGCGGTATCGTGGCAGATGTGTACCGGGACAATCGCTCGGCGGCCTGGCCAAGATGTTTAGACACCGGTTCCAGGAGGCTCAGTTGCAACTGTTGGGCAGGAAATGCCAGCTCGTCCAGCAGGCTCTCGGTGAACTCGCCGGCACCGCAGCCAAAGTCCAGCCACGAGGTCTCGGACGCTGCTGAAAACCGCTTGCGCAACTCCTGCAACAGCTCGGCCCGGTCCCCCTGGGCCTCGGTGGCAGACTTCATGAAAAAGGCATAGTCGTCTTCGATCGCCCCAAAGTCCTTCAGTGACACCGTGTTCTCCCTTTGCTCATCCCGCGCTTCCGAAACGGCGTCCCGCTCGCCGCGCCCGCCTCGTTCCCCCCTGTTGCCGCTTAGCGGATGCCGAGCCTCCCGCCGGCCGGCCGAGGTTCAGTTCCACCCAACCTCCGGTTCATCTTCACGACATAACCCGAAAAAGGACAGGCATGACCGCGCAATCAAATAAAAGCATGTCCATGCGTTGGGTTTTTTAGGGCGCCAGGATAACCCGAAAAAGGACAGGCATGATCGCCGTATGTAAATAAAAGGTACCTTAAGACCAAAAAAGGACAGGCATGATCGTCGTATCTACATAAAAGCATGTCTATGCGTTGGTTTTTTTGAGGACGTGAGGGGGCCCGGATCATGCCTGTCCTTTTTGGGGCGCTCCGTCGGTTCCTCTTTGGGGACGTCAGAGGAGCCGGATGATGCCTGTCCTTTTTTAGGACGGGTGTGTCAGATGGGTCGAATTATGCCTGTCCTTTTTGGGGACGAGCTTGTTGCGGGCATCTCCAGGTTGGAAAATCGCCTGGGGCGGGGTGCTGGGCCTGGGCCACGGCCGTGGAGCGCGGGGGGGTGATCGTGAACGAACCATCTTTCGCCACTTCGCGTCGAGCCGATACCTGGGCCGTGGTCTTTGCGCTCGGCTTTCCCACCCTACTGACCTATGTCTATTTCACGGCCCTGGCCCAGGCGGCGACCGTGTGGCAGCACACGGCGTTCGGCACGCTGAAGTCGATCCAGTTCGCTTTTCCCCTGGTGTGGGTGGTCATCTTCCAGCGCCAGCGGCTGGAATGGCATCGGCCGGCAGGGCGGGGGGTGGCGGTGGGGCTGGGCTTTGGGGCCTTGGTGCTGGTCGCCATGGGGGTCCTCTACCAGGCCTGGCTGTTGCCCGCGGGTTGGCTGGAGGCCGCCAAGATCCCGATCCAGGAAAAGATCGCCGGCTTCGGCGTGGCCCGCCTGCCGGCCTATGTGGGGCTGGCCCTGTTTTACTCCACCGTGCACTCCCTGCTGGAAGAATACTACTGGCGTTGGTTCGTGTTCGCTCAACTCCGCCGCCTGGCCCCCCTGCCGGCGGCCGTCCTGCTGTCCAGCGTGGGATTCACCGCTCATCACGTCCTGTTGCTGGGGACCTTTTTTGGTTGGAGTTCTCCCTTGACCTGGTCGTTTTCCCTGGCGGTGGGGATCGGCGGTGCGGTGTGGGCTGTGCTGTACCACCGCACCGGTTCTCTGTATCCGGTCTGGCTGAGCCATCTGTTGGTAGACGCGGGGATCTTCTGGATCGGCTATGACCTGGTGGGTGCCTCGTGGGGATAAGAGGCTGAACAGAACCTGGCGGTCCCGGATGGTGCCCAGGGTTTGCGGGTGCGGGGTCTGGGGCGGACGGGACCTTGGCTGCCAGCGGCCGCCGGCCAGTGCCCGCCGGGAATGGGGGGGCGGGGACCCTATTCCGGCGAGCTTGCCTGACCAACAGCAGTTTGCCTGCGTAGACAGAGGGGGGGGCAGGCGTACAATCGGGCTGGGCTCAGCCGGCAGGGAGCGACGATGGGGGTGACACGGAAGTTTATCGATTGGCGGCAAGCGATTTTGCCGGCGGCGGTTGATTATCTGGTGGACCGGTACGCGGACGGCAGCACGTTTCGTGGCGACGGCGTGCTGGTGGTCACGCCAACCGCCCGCGCGCGGCGTTTGCTGTTGGAGCTGCTGGTGCGGCGGGCGTCAGAGGGCGAGCTGGTCTTGCTGCCGCCGGCGATCATCACGATTGGCAATTTACCGGAAGAGCTGTATCAGCCGCGGCGGCCGTTTGCGGGCCGTTTCCTGCAGCGGATGGCGTGGGTGGCGGCGCTGGGCCAGCTGCCTCCCGACCAGCTGCGGCAGATCGTCGCTCAACCACCCTCCGCTGACGACGACGACCGCTGGTTCGAGCTGGGGACGTTGTTGTGGCGTCAGCATCGGGAGTTGGCTGGCGAGGGTTTGGACTTTGCCGACGTGGCCACCATGGGCGGCCAGGCCGCTCCGCCCGCCGAGACCCAGCGGTGGCAGCTGCTGGCCCGCGTCCAGCGGGCTTACCTGGACCTGCTGACGGGGCTGAACCTCTGGGACCGCCAGACGGCTCGGCGGGTCGCCATCCAGGACCGGGAATGCCAGATCGACAAGGACATTCTGTTGGTCGCCACGGCCGACATGAATCGCTGTATGCGACAGATGTTACAGCAGGTGGCCGATCGGACGGTCTGTCTGGTGCACGCGCCGGCAGAACTGGCCGATCGTTTCGACGATTTCGGCTGCGTCGACCCGGCGGCGTGGGAAAAGGTCGAATTGCCGCTGGCCGACGCCCAGGTGCAGGTGGTGGGCGGCCCGGCGGAACAGGCAGCGGCGGTCGCCCACACCCTGGCCGGCTATGCGGGTCGCTACGCCGTCGACCAGATCACGATCGGCGTGCCCGACCCCGAGTTGGTACCGCAGTTGCGACGGACGTTGCACGACGCCGGTGTGCGGACTCGGTATGGTGTCGGTCGAGCGGTCGGGGAGACGCTGCCCTACAAGCTGTTGGAGGCCGCCGAGCGGTACGTGGCCGGCCGGCGGTACGCGGCCCTGGCCGCTCTGGTCCGCCACGCGGACGTCCATGCCTGGCTGGAACGCCGCGGCATGACGGGGGACTGGTTAACGGAGCTGGACGCCTATTATGCGGACCACTTGCCGGCGACGATGACCGAGTGGCTGGGTGGCGACCGGCGACATCCGACCCTGCGGCAGATCGGCCAGTGGCTGGACGAGGCGGTTGCGCCGTTGAGTGGCCGGGGGGCGGCATTGTCCGAGTGGGCGGTGCGGATCCAGCAGGTATTGGTTACGTTTTACGGCGATCTTGAGCTGGACCGCGAGATCCCGGCCGAACGCGAAACGCTGATGGCCTGCCAGCGGATCCGGGACGTGTTGGGGGATTTCCAGGCGTTACCGGCCGCGATCGGCCGGGAGTACGAATCGAGCTCGGCGGTGCGCTTGTTGCTGGACGAGGTGGGCGCGCAGCAAATTCCGCCGTTGGGGGACGAGCGGGCGGTTGAGCTGCGTGGTTGGCTGGAACTGCCCACCGACCCGGCCCCCGCCTTGATCGTGACTTCGCTGAACGAAGGCTGTGTCCCCGATTCGTTGAACAGCGATCTGTTCCTGCCGAATTCATCGCGGCAGCGGTTGCGGATCCTGGACAACCAGCGCCGCTATGCCCGCGACGCTTACGCCTTATCTGTCCTGGTCGCTTCGCGCCAGCAGCTGACCCTGATCGCCGGCCGCCGCAACACGCACGGTGATCCTCGGATGCCCAGCCGGCTGCTGTTTGCCACCGACCCTGCGACGGTCGCTAAGCGTGCTCAGCGGTTCTTCGCCGGCGGGCTGGCGGGGGAGGCCGTGTCCCCGGCGGCGATCCCTGTGGGAGGGGACGGATCGGAGTTCGCCGTGCCCCGGCCGGAACCGTTGGCGCGGCCGGTCGAGTACATGAACGTCACGGCTTTTCGCGCTTATCTGGCTTGTCCCTATCGTTTTTATCTGGGACAGGTGCTGAACCTTTCTGTCCTGGAGGACACTCAGGAAGAAATGAACGCGGCCCTGTTTGGCCAGTTGATCCACGATGTGTTGCGGCGGTTTGGCGAATCCGCTTGTCGCGATTCTGCCGACGCCGAAGAGATTGAACAGTTTCTGCGGGAGGTGCTCGACCGCCGCGTGGCGGCTCAGTTCGGCCGCGACTCCCTGCCCGCCGTGCGGGTCCAGCTGCGACATCTGCGAGCCAGGCTGAACGCCTTCGCTCGCTGGCAGGCTGCCTGGCGGTCCGAGGGGTGGCGGATCGAGCGGATTGAAAAAGAGGAGGGCGCCGACCGCTTTGATCTGCAGCTGGACCAGGGACAAGTGATGAAAGTCGGGGGGCGGATTGATCGCATCGACCGCCACCAGCAGACGGGCGAATTTTTGGTGCTGGACTACAAGACGTCCGATACGGCGAAGGACCCGGACGAGGTGCATCGCCAGCGGAACGCGTGGGTTGACCTGCAGTTGCCGCTGTACCGCCACCTTGCGGCGGCCAGCGGGATCGAGGGGGCCGTCGGCCTGGGGTACATCGTGCTGCCCAAGCAGACCGACCAGGTCGGTTTGCGGCGGGCCGGTTGGACGGAGGCCGAGTTGCAGGAGGCGGACGGCGTGGCCCGCGACGTGGCGGCCAAAGTGCGGGACCAGCAGTTCTGGCCGCCGGCCGCCGAGCCCCCTTGGGCGGCAGATGAGTTCGCCGCGATCTGCCAGGAGGGGGTGTTTGCCCGCCCAGGGGCCGCCGCGAGGGGGGGTGGGGGATGAGCGGCTTGGGGCACGTGGTGATCCGCGCGTCGGCGGGAACCGGCAAGACCTTCCAGCTGACCAATCGCTACCTGCAGCTGTTACAGGCGGGGGTCCGCCCGGACGAAATCCTGGCCACGACCTTTACCCGGCAGGCGGCGGCCGAGATTGGTGACCGCGTGATGGTCCGCCTGGCCGCAGCGGCGCTGGACGAGCGGGCTGCTGAACGTCTGGGGGCCGAACTGCAGATCGCCGATCTGACCAGCGACCGCTGCCGCGAACTGCTGGTCGATCTGACGGCCAACCTGCATCGCCTGCGGATCAGCACGCTGGACAGCTTTTTCGCTCAAATCGCTCGCAGTTTTAGCCTCGACATGCGCCTCCCCCCCGGCTGGCGGATTATCGAAGAGGTGGAAAACAACGCCTATCGGGACGAAGCGATCCACACCCTGTTGGCTGCCGGGTCCGCCACCGATATCGAACGGCTGGTCCAGCTGATGACCAAGGGGGACGCCGAGCGTTCGATTAGCGACCTGATCCGGCAGACCGTCCAGAATCTGCACGATCTTTATCTGGCCACCGGGGCCGACGCCTGGCAACGCTTTCCGTCCTATCCGAAGTTGAGCCTCGGGGAACTGGCGGAAACGATCGACCAGCTGCGCGGTGTTCCGTTTGCCGAGACACCCCGGATGAAAAAGGCTTGCGACAAAGACCTGGATAGCATCGAGCTGGCCGATTGGGACGGCTTTCTGAGCGGCGGGCTGACGGCCAAGGTGCTGGACGGTTCGGAAAAATACTACCACCAGGAGATTCCCCCGGCGGCCGTCGCGCTCTACCAGCGGTTGATCGGTCATGTCCGAGGCGTCCTGGTCGCTCAGCTGCAACAGCAGACGGAAGCCAGCTACAAGCTGCTCGAGCGGTTCGACGACTTCTATCAGCAGCTGAAATACGCGGCCCGCGCCCTGGGCTTTGCCGATGTGACCCGCGCGGTGGCCGGTGCCGCGCTGGATCATGCCGCTCGCATGGACTACCGCCTCGACAACCGCATCCAACACTTGCTGCTGGACGAATTCCAGGACACCTCGCTGGCCCAGTGGCAGGTCCTGCGGCCGTTTGCGGCTCGGATCGTCTCCGGCGGGCCGGCCAGCGGGGGGGAGGCCGCCGACCAGATCGGGGGCTCGCTGTTTTGCGTGGGCGACTTGAAACAGGCGATCTATGGCTGGCGGGGGGGGGTGCCAGAGATCTTCGACGCCGTGGAAGAAGAACTGCCGGGCCTGACCAGCCAGCCGCTGGACTGCAGCTATCGGTCGTCGCCGGCGGTGATCGCGGCGGTAAACCAGGTATTTTCAAGTCTGACGCAGCATCCTCGGCTGGACAAAGCCCGCGTGGCGGTCGAGCGGTGGGAGGGGAATTTCCCGAGCCACACGACGGCTCGGACGGAACTGCCGGGTTACGTCGAACTGGCCACGGCCCCCCAGCCAGAAGAAAACCTCTCGCCCCGGGCCGCCACCTTGCAGGCCGCCGCCGACCGGATCGCCGAGTTGAACTCGCTGGCGCCGGCGGCCACGAT
>CAYFZZ010000203.1:0-2866 GCA_964347545.1 uncultured Planctomycetaceae bacterium
AAGTCGCATGCAGCTACGCTTATAGGACCGAGCCTCAATGATGCCTGTCCTTTAGGATCTTGGGATCAGGGGTGATGCCTAAGAAGTTTTGGGAAGAACCGGTTTCTGTGTCCCATCCCGGTTTTACTCATAGGTCCATCGGCACTCGTAGATGTTGCCGACCTGCGGGTTGACTACCGACCACCCGATCAAAGAACCGTACGGATGGTCGATTTTGTATCGCGACTCCAAAACTTCGGGTGCCGCACTGCGATCGGCGGGGTACTGCACCAAGTCGTAGGTGCGGTACGGCCGATGCTCAGGGAAGAGCAGCCACATCGAAACAAGGTCCGTGTCCAAGCGGATTTCAAAATGAGCTCGTGACCGTTCCTGGAGGACGTCGAGCAACATGTCGATTTCCAGCGTCACCAGCTCGCCGATCGCGACTCCTTTCAAGTCGTATTCCAGCTCATACAGCGTGCGCATGAATCCGAACTCTTCGATCGGCTCAGCCACTCTCCGAATCTTTGCGCGGCGGCCGGACGAGAGCTGTTTGAATTCGATGTCCGAGGTGGCAATCGGAAGGACGATCGTCACCCGCCGATTTCCCTTGTACGACTTCAACAGTTTCAGTTCCACGCGATCCGAAAGGTAGACTTTCCCTCGTTTGGCTTTGTCGGTCTCTGTCGGCCGCCAACGCCTCAGGTCAATGATTCGGCTATGGGTCACCATTTCGATGCCCGCGTAATCGACCACCGTGCGTTGGGGGACCTCCTCGACGGTTTCCGCCACCCATTTCCGGGTGGGGTCCTCGCTGACGATGTTCAGCACGCGGCGAATATCGGGGTCGCCCTGGGCAATCGCCTGGTTGACCTTCGTCAAAACTTGCGCTCGATCGTAAAGCTGGTAGACCTGCAGGGGCAGGTATCCGAACAGAAACAGCGCGACGGCGATGTAGGCGTAGGAAGTCCAATCGCGGAAGTCGAGCAGCGTGGACCAGACGCGCCTGGCCGATGAGTTCCGCAAACGCCGGGAAGTGGCCGCGGCAGGCGAGGCCTCGCTGCTGGACGGCCGCGCCACGTCCACCCCCGGCAGCCGGTGCTCAGCGATCGGGGCCCAGGAAAGAGCCGCAGAGGGGGGCAGTTCCGCATCCGGGTGCTGCTGCCGGAAGATCTTGCGGGCCACCTCATAACCATGCTCAGCCAGCGCGTTGACCTCCAGGTCGGAAAAACAATCCAGATCCGTCCTAATCGACTGCACCTCCTCCTGAATGACCGGGTGCATCACCGGCTGCTCGCTCGCCTCCACCGTCTCGGTGATCGGCAAGAACACGAACCCTTCCTGTTTGCCAAAATGTTCCCGCTCCAACTGCCACACGCGGTCCCACAGGATGTCCGAGGCTCGTACCGATTGACCGATGAAGCCCAGCGAATTGTCGCTGAGGATCTGAAAGGGTTTACCCGCGTCGCTAACGATGATCTCGTCGAAATGCTTCCCTTGGTGTTTCAGCCACGAAAATGCGCGGATCCCCAGATTGTCGAACACACCGCCATCGGTGAAGTACTCCGTGGGGAACTCCCCTTCACGGACCCCCAGGTCTCGAGCAGTGATTTCGACCGGGGGAAACAAGCCGGGAAAAGCGGACGAGGCGCCGACCACACGAGGTATGCTCGCCATGCGGGTCCGCACGTGATCGAAGCGAGCTTCATCGCCCTTGGTGCGCTGCTGGATGAACAGGCCGTCACGATTGAAAACGGACAAACGACCATTGCTGACGTTCGTGGCCAGAATGTGCAGCCAAGGCGTCTCAGGCAGCTCGAACAGACACCGGTCGCCAAACAGATGTTTCCGGTAGCAGCGCTGCAGGACCGCGTCGGGAGTCAGGTTCCGAGCCTGTCGCCTCGTCAGCTTGGCCAAAAGGCGGAGCGGGTATTGAAGCGGCAAGCGGCGTAAGACGTAGTTCCGTACGTCGAACTGAACAAACTTGACGACCTCCGACGCTGCTTCATCGAACTTTTCATCGTCGCCCGTGTAGCGATCCCAGTTTAGCGCCAGATGAGCGGCCAGGATGCTGCCGCCCGAGACCGATGCGATGTCGGTGACCTGTTCCAGCTGTCCGGAATCCTTCAGAAATCGTACGACGCCTAAATGGTAGAGCGTGGCGCGGAATCCACCCCCTGACAGGGCAAGTCCTAAACGTGGCATGGATATCTCTCACGGTGCAAATCGTTGACAGCCGCCCGGAAGGGTTCGGTGACGGCGGCTCTACCAGAAGGGCATCCCGGCAGCCGGCGCGGCACGCTTCACATTATACTACGGAGAAAAAGGTGCCAGGCGTCTTTGGGGAAGGCTTCTTTGGGGATTTGGGGCAGCTATTCAGGTGTGCCAATCCGGGCTCACAGAGCCCGGCTACAGAAAAAGGTGCCAGGCTTGTTTTGTGAAATTGCCGGCGTTCGGGCCGCTACCGGCGGCTAGTCCCGACGCGCCGGGACCGCTCAGAATGCATGGCACGGGGCGATCGATCGCGAAAAAGGTGCCAGGCTTCTTTTGGGATCTGAGCTTAGTCAGCCCCATGCAGAATGAGCGCGAATCCAATCAAGGCCATGCCGAGCAGGGCACCCCAGTCTTTGACCCACCAGATCACCTGGACCTGAGCAGGGTCGGCGGGGTTGTAGCGGATCGGTACGGAAAGATTGCGAGTAAAGGATGTCTTGTAAATCCAACTGCACTCGGACTGGACCGTTTCGCCGTTCAGAAGGCTGAATTCTACAGCCACGTATTTATTGGGTTGCAAAAAAGGTGCCAGGCTTCTTTTGTGACGGCTTCAGCAAACCCCGTCGCTGGGCGAGCAGAAAAAGTGAAGAGTCAAGACCTGACCCCAATGACG
>CAYFZZ010000204.1:0-3232 GCA_964347545.1 uncultured Planctomycetaceae bacterium
GCCAGGTGCAGCGGGCCATCCAGCACGAATTAGGCCTTCCGGAGCTGCCCGACCCGCCCGACGTGGCCGATGCCCTGGCCATCGCCTTGTGCCATCACTATTTGAGCCGATAGTCACGCATGATCACGAAAATCTCCGGCAAGCTGCAGGCGGTACACGAAGAGGCTCTGACGTTGAGCGTCGAGGCGTTCGAATACCAGGTGCTGATCCCTGAGTTCGTCCGCCGGCAGCTGCAAACACACATCGGCCAACAGGTCCAGCTGCACACGATCCAGTACCTGGAAGGCAATCCCATGCAGGGGCGGCTCAGCCCCCGCTTGATCGGTTTCCTCAACCAGGCAGAACGGGAATTCTTCGAACTCTTCTGCTCGGTAGACGGCGTCGGGGTGAAGAAGGCCCTGCGAGCCATGGTGCGACCGGTGCGAGAAGTCGCCACGGCGATCGAAGAACAGGACACCAAGTCCCTCTCGGCCCTGCCAGGCATCGGGCCGGCCACCGCCGAACGGATCGTGGCCAAGCTGCGGCGGAAGGTCCCCAAGTTCGCCCTCCTGGCGCTCCGCGAGGAACCCCAGGAGGCCGAGGTGCCGGCGGACGTGGTCAGCGAAGGGTTCGAAGTCTTGCGCAGTTTGGGGCACACCGACCGGGACGCGCGGCGGCTGCTGGACGCCGCCCTGGCGAAAAAAAAGAAATACCCCGACGTGCAGGCGCTCCTGCAAGCGGTCTACGAACAGCGAGCCGAGGATGCCTCGCCGTAAGGGGCTGACCCTCCAGCTGGCTCGACTTCGCCCGCGCCGTTCAACCTTCGTGCGGACAGTCGGCGAACAGATCCGGGTCCAAGGGCATGGCCCAAACGGGCAGCTGAGACCAGTCGATCTTGTCCCGATTGTGGACGTGGTAGATCTCCGGCGGCGGGGGCAGACCCCTCCGTAACCGCTCTTCAATCCGCGCCACCAGCTGCTCGTCCACCTGGTGGCTGGGAATGCCCCGCGGGACGCCGAGCCCCATTCCGTGTCCCCATCTCTCGCTGCCGCCTGGCATGGTTGCTCCTTTGCTGCTGAAGAAACATCCGGTCCTGCGAAAAAAACCACCCCTCCTCCCTTGCTTCTAGGATAGTCCAGATGCTAGGATTTACAAGCTAAATCTATTCAATACCTATCATTGTATAAATCAATGATCAGTCGCCCTCCGGCGGCCCTCCAGGAGACGGGTTGATGCCTTATACCGCCAACCGCTTGCAGCAGTTACGGGGTTTTTGTCACGCGGCTCGCGAGAAGAGCATGACCAGGGCGGCCGAGAAGCTGGGGCTGAGCCAACCGACCATTTCCCTGCAGATCCAGGCGCTCGAACAGGAATTGAAAACCCAGCTCTTCCAGCGCCGGGGGCCGCGGATCCGCTTGACCCGGGACGGCGAAACCCTCCTGGAGTTGGCCCGCCCGCTGGTGGAGGGCATGGACGGGCTGGCCGAGGATTTTGCCCAGCAGCGGGGTTCGGCCGTCCGGGGGTCGTTGAGCATCGCGGCGGGGGGTTCGACCTTGCAGTACATCCTCCCCCCCACGATCGAAAAGGTGCTGCACGAATACCCCCAAATCGACTTGCGGCTGTACAACGTGACCGGCAAAGCGGGCCTGGCCCTGCTCCGCAGCGGCGAGGTGGACTTGGCGGTGGGCCCGATGCTGGACACGCCCCCCGACATCCTCTTCTACCCGCTTGTCACCCACCGCTCGACGTTGATCACCAACCTGGACCACCCGCTGGCTCGACGCAAACGGATCGGCCTGCGGGACATCGCCAGGTATCCGCTGATCCTTCCGCCCCGCGACCAGAGCACTTATCGGTTGGTCGAGCTGGTATTTGCTGAACACGCGCTGCCGCACGAAGTGCGGTTGGAGGTGGGTGGCTATGACGTGATCAAGACTTATGTCCGTTTGGGGCTGGGGATCTCGATTGTGATGAGCCACTGTTTGACGGGCCAGGAAGAGCTGTTTACGGCCCCGCTGCACCGCCACTTTCCCTCCCGCACCTACGGCCTGGTGCTCGCCAAAGGCCGGGCCCTCTCGGCGGCCACGCAGACGTTTATCAGCACCATCGTCCCCGAGGGCTCGATCCGCCAAAGCCCTGCCGCCACCCGCTGAACGGCTCCCAAGCCCCAGCCCCACCTCCCCATCCCCAAAAAGGACAGGCATGATCCGGGCCGTTCGGCGGGCCGGATCCGAGCGACGCCTGCCGCTGAACGGGGTCGTAAACGAGGGCTCAGCAAGCACATCGGGCTCGAGGCCGCTAGCCGCCCGCCCCCCCGCAGGTCCGGAGCCGCAGTCGTCATCCTGTCGTACTGCGCCTAATACATGCACATGCTTTTATTCAACTGCCGCGATGATGCCTGTCCTTTTCTCTTCTGCTTACGTGCAATAAAGGTCAGGTCACTAAGCTACGGCGCTTTCTCAAACTTGGTTTTCGGGTTTCAGCCGGATAAGGCAAAATAATCTGAGTGAAATCTTCGAGTTGACGCGAGCAGAGCCATGCCACGAACACGCCGGTTGCAGTTTCCGGGTGCAATTTACCACGTCGTTACCAGATCGTCTTCGCCGATTCGGAGGAGACGGAACCGTTGCCGCGGCGGGTTCGCGGCAAAACGAGCGGGTCGCTATAATGGTCCCAGCGTCCCAGAAGCGGAACCGCCATGTACCAGCCCATCACCATTCATGTTGATCCGGACGTCGCCGGCGCTTACCTTGCCGCCAGTCCAGAGGATCGCCGCAAACTCGACCTCTTGATGAGCCTTCGCCTCCAGGAGGCGACGTCTCCCGGTCGCCCTCTTGACGAAATCATGCGCGACATCAGTCGCGAGGCGCGGTCGCGCGGACTGACGCCCGAAAAATTGGAATCGCTGCTCGATGAAGACTAACGGTCGTTATGTCTTCGACGTCAATGTGCTCGTCAGCGCTCTGCTATTCGAAAACTCAAAGCCGGCGCAGGCGTTTCGCGCCGCGCGGACGAAGGGTGCGATTCTACTCGCGGCAGACGTCATTGTAGAGCTTCGGGATGTGTTGTCTCGCGAAAAGTTCGACCGATATGTTGCCCGGGAAAAGCGCGATGAGTTCCTTGTCGCATTGGTTCGCGAGTTAAGATTGATCGAAGTGGACCAAGAGATTCGAGAGTGCCGTGATCCTCGCGACGACAAGTATCTGGAGCTTGCCGTCTGCGGCAACGCCAACTGTATCGTCAGCGGAGACGG